>CANQOX010000105.1 GCA_947625595.1 uncultured Clostridia bacterium | reverse complement strand
CATAAAGAATGTGCGGGCGGTCGGCGAGGCCACCGCTCCTGTCGCGGCACGCTCACAGCCCACTGGGCTGTTGAGCAGGAATGTGCCGCTCCACCCTCAAGTATAAGGGGGGAGGCGCGGTTTTGCGCTTTCCCGCCTGCCCCCTTCTCAAGGGGGCGGGGTAGGGGTGGGGGTTCGTTATTGATGAGGGGATCCTTCGGCTTCGCCTCAGAATGAGCGGGAAAGGTTCATCCTGAGGCCCCAACGGGGCCGAAGGATCCCCCGAACGGAGTCCAAAGGCTTCCCCCCCGTGGGGGGAAGCTGTCGCCAAAGGCGACTGATGAGGGGTGCTTCCAATCAGAATGCCCCTCATCCGTCACGGCAGAGCCGTGCCACCTTCCCCCCCTCGGGGTGAAGGCTTATGAATGCGGTGACCCACCCCCCTACCCCCCTCCGCGGGAGGGGGTAAGAAACGGCACCCCCATGGAGGGGGTAACGACCGAGGGGATTCTTCGGCTTCGCCTCAGAATGAGCGAGAGGGGCTCATCCTGAGGCTCCAACGGGGCCGAAGGATCCCCCGAACGGAGTCAACGACCGAGGGGATTCTTCGGCTTCGCCTCAGAATGAGCGAGGGGGGGACAGAGAGCGGAAGAACAAAAAAAGCGTCCGCGATGGGAGCCGCGGACGGGTAAACCGTACGAAATGACTTTTTTGGGGGAAAGACATGTTTCTATGCGATTTACCTGCTTCCGCCTCCTTTTCGACGGAAGGTAACTCTATTATAATCGTATAATGTACGATTGTCAAGCAAAAAATCGCACATTATGCGATATTTTTTTGTGAAAAGGGGAAAAAATTTTTTCAAGGGGGGAAAATTATGGAACTCAAGGACATTCAGCGGCGGCTGCGGGAGTGCATTGCGGCGAGCGGGATCCAGCAGAAGGAGATCGCGAAGGGCATCGGCGTTTCGGCGCAGACCGTTTCGAAGTATATGAAAAAGGACGTGTTTCCCGCGCTCGACACGTTCGCCAAGCTCTGTTCGCTCCTCGACGTGAAGTCCGACTACATTCTCGGCATCGCGGAGTACTGAAAAAATTTTCTTAAAAAATTTTTCCCAAACCTATTGACAAAATAAAAATCTATGGTATACTAAAGCCAGAAAGAGAAAAGAAGAAACAAATTTTGTGAGTATCTTTCATGAAAGATGTGCGGATGGAAAAATTCGCACCCCACAGGGAGGCCGATGAGGGAAGGCAAGGCTTCCAAAAAAATTCATATCGGGAGGTACAACGATATGACCAAACTCCAAGGCTGGGGAAAGACCCAATAAAGGAGGAAAAGACCAATGTACCATTATATGATAAGGGCGGAAAAACGACTTTGACGTGAGAAGCGGTGATGGGAAAACACCGCACGGGCAATGAGCCCAAAGAATGAGAGAAAGTCGGATGAGCCCTGAAATGGGCCGCGCCCGACAACTGAATCAGAGAATGGAAGCCCCCGTGCGGTTGCGCGGGGGTGAATTCTTTTGTTTCGAACATTTCTTTACTCGCCCCGCCTTACCCCCTCCATGGGGGTGCCGCGGCGCAGTTCTGCTCAACAGTGCGGTGCACTGTGAGCTGCGCAGCGGCAGGAGGCGTGGCCTCGCCGACGGGGTTACGGCGGTCCCTGCCGCCGTAACGGATAGGGGGGTGGGTCACCTTATTCCTGCGTCATTCTGAGGGAGCGAAGCGACCGAAGAATCTCGCGGGGCATCGAAAAGAAATGTTCGAGCGAAAGTGCTTTGAGCATCAATCGAGTTGGCTTCGGAAGGTACTCTGCAGGAACAACAAGCCGAAAGGTTTCGGCAAATTGAGTCGCCCACGGCGGAAGTGAATTCCGCCTAAGGCAAGGGATAGGGAATGACACCCCCTCAGTCTCGCTACGCTCGACAGCTCCCCCTCAAGGGGGCGCCGAGAGCCTCCCTTGCCCACCCCTTGAGGGAAGAATTTTGCACTTCTGCCAAAGATTGATAATCTTTGGCGCAAAATTCTTATAGCATTTGCCCATATGCACGGGCAAATGCCGACCAAACGCGGGTTTCCACCCGCGTGCGAGGGTGCCCCGTAGGGGCAGAAGGGGTGTCGTCCTTTACCCCCTCCATGGGAGGGGGGTAGGGGGGTGGGCAACGATTCTGAATGATGCCCACCTCAGTCGCCTTCGGCGACAGCTCCTCCTTGGGAGGAGCCGAGGGAAGTCCCTCTGTCACTTCGTGACATCTCCCCTATAAGGGGCGACAAGGAAACACTGCGTCATTCAGAGCGAAGCGAAGAATCTCGTGAACGAAATTAAAAGGCTTCCCCCCCGTGGGGGAAGCTGTCGCCAAAGGCGACTAATGAGGGGTGTTTCCAATCAGAATGCCCCTCATCCGTCACGGCAGAGCCGTGCCACCTTCCCCCCGCAGGGGGAAGGCTTTTTACTTCCCCCCCTTAACAGGTAGGGTAGGGGGGTGGGGCACCGCACTTTTCTTGTCGTCCCTATAAGGGGCGACAAGGGGACTTCGTTTGAGGGGATCCTTCGCTACGCTCTGAATGACGCATTACCCCCTCCATGGGAGGGGGGTAGGGGGGTGGGTGAATTATACTATCAAGTGCAACGGGGTGATGAGAAAAAAAGTAGTTCAAACGG
>CANQOX010000104.1 GCA_947625595.1 uncultured Clostridia bacterium | reverse complement strand
GCAAGAAAAAAATTAAAAAATTCTGGCATATCGGCATTCGTTTGTCAAGATTTTATGGTAAGATAAAAACGAACAAACGTTCGGATTTGTCGGGCGGCAATCTGTTGGGCCGCTACGAAATCGCGCGGCGATCAGTTGAGCCGCCATGAAATCGGGCGGCGGTCGTTCGGGCCGCCGTGAAAAAGGAGTGAACGAAGTTGAAGGACGATTATGTCAAGGCCATTCTCTACGCCTATCCTTCCCTCGAGGCCATCGGGGAGGCGGTGGGCGTTTCGGCTGATAACAAGGCTTTTCTCTCCTACAGAGATCCCCATTCGGCGGAGAGCGTCGCCGAGGAGATCCTGAAGGAGATCGTAGCGCGGAGGGCGCTTTCCGAACTTTCCGCCCTCGTCGATACCATGTTACAGCACTGCACGGAGGAGGAACTTTTCCTCTTCGAGTACAAATATTTCCGCAGGAAAAAGATCCTCGCCGAGCGGTTTTCGGCCTTTTCGCTGACCTGTTCCGAGAGGAGCTATTTCAGAAAGCAAAACCGCCTCCTTCGGAAGGCGGCGGACTATTTCGCGCGGAACGGCTGGTCGCAGGAGAAATTTTTGGAGGAGACCAACGGCCTCTTCGCCCGCGTGGTGAGCGCGATCGGGGAGGGCAGGGAGGGCGCCGCGCACGATTTGCGGCGAAAGCGGGGACTGCGCTATTCCTCGGACTGATCGTCCTGCACCGTCTTCTTTCCCTTGATGACGAAGACGGCGATCGCGACGGCGGCGACGCAGGCGACGCAGATGACGACGATGAGGGTCGCATTCATGCCGCCCGAGGGGGGCGCGTCGGGCGTTCCCGTCCCCTGTCCCATGGTCTCCTGCGCGGCGAGGTAGTCGAGGTAGTCGGTATTTTCCTCGAAGGCAAGTTCGGCGTCGGCGGGAATGTAGTCAAACGTCCCGTCCGAGAGGACGTAATAATAGAGTTTCGCCCCCTCGTACCGCTGGCCGTAGTAGACGAAATTTTTCTCGACGCTCGAGAAGGACCCGTCGCCGATCGCGCCGCCCCCCGAGGCGGGGAGGGAATAGGAGAGCGTGACCTGCTTTTTGAGATAGGGGCGGACGGGAATGTAGTCGACGAGGATGATGTCCTCGGTCTTGCAGTAGCCCGTGACCTTCTTATACGGGGCCTCGTCCACGAGATATTCGACGCGGCAATAGGGATCGCCCGTATTCAGGACCTTGACATAGTAGGTGCGGGGGAGGAGGAAGACGCGCGAACTCTCCGTTTCCCCCGCATAGAACCAGACGTCCCCGTCGGGCACGACGGCGTACTGCTCGGCGGCGGCGTTTGCGGTGAGGGAGAGCGTCGGCGCGAGCGCAAGGACAAGTATCGTAAAAATCAGGAGAGAGAAAATGCGTTTCATAGCCGCTATCATAGCGAAAGCGGGCGCGTGTGAAAGCATTTATTTTATCGAAAATGAACGAAATTATGCAAAAAATCCGTGCCATCGAGCGGGAGCAGAAATTGCGGCGGGAGAGCGATGCGCTTGCCCGCTACAACACGGGAAAGAAAAAGCACAAAAAGCAACTCGCCTTTCACAAATGCAAGAAGCGCAACCGCTGGGTGTTCGGGGGCAACCGTTCGGGGAAGACGGAGTGCGGGGCGGCGGAGGCCGTCTGGCTGGCGCGGGGCAATCACCCGTACAGAAAGAACAGAAAGGACGTCTTCGGTTGGGTCGTCTCGCTCACCGCGCAGGTGCAGAGGGACGTTGCCCAGCAGAAGATCCTTCACTACCTCCGCCCCGACTGGATCGAGGACATCGTCATGTCGAGCGGGCGCAAGGACGCCCCCCACGCGGGCGTCATCGACCAGATCCGCGTGAAAAACGTCTTCGGCGGGATCTCCGTCATCGGGTTCAAGAGCTGCGATCAGGGGCGGGAACGCTTTCAGGGAAGCTCGCTGGACTTCGTTTGGTTCGACGAGGAGCCGCCGCAGGACGTCTATGAGGAGTGCATGATGCGCGTCCTCGACAGGAAGGGGGACATCTTCGGCACGATGACCCCGCTCAAGGGTCTGACCTTCGTCTATGAGGAAATTTACCTCAACCGCCGCAACGATCCGCAGATATGGTACGAATTCATGGAGTGGGGGGACAATCCCTTTCTCCCGAAGAGCGAGATCAAGGCCCTCACCGCCGTCATGGACGAGACGACGCTGCAATCCCGCCGCTACGGGAAATTCTGCACCCGCGAGGGGCTCGTCTATCCCGAATTCGACGAGAGCGTGCACGTCATCGACCCCTTTCCCGTGCCCGCGGAGTGGCAGGACGCCATTTCCATCGACCCCGGGCTCAAAAATCCGCTCTCCGCGCACTGGTACTGTACCGATTTTGACGGCAATGTGTACGTCGTCGCCGAGCACTATGCGGCGGGGCGGGATGTGGACTTTCACACCGAGGCCATCGCCGAAATTTGCGACAGGCTGGGCTGGAAGCGGGACGCAAAGGGGAGGATCTGCGCCCTCATCGACCCCGCGGCGGGGCAGAGGACGCTCGCCTCCGCGAAGTCCGTCTCCGAGCTCTTCTATGAGCGGAACATTCTCGTCGACACGCGGGTGGACAAGGACGTCTTTGCGGGCATTGCGCGGGTCAAGAGCTATCTCTCCCGCAGGAACGGCCTGCCCGACCTCTACATCTTCTCGAGCTGTCCGAACATGATCCGAGAGTTCAAGGGGTACTTCTGGGGCAC
>CANQOX010000103.1 GCA_947625595.1 uncultured Clostridia bacterium | reverse complement strand
GTGAAGAATCCCCTTGAACGAAGTCCGTGGGTCTATGAGATGTTTCGGCTTCGCCTCAACATGAGCGCACGGGGCAACATGAGCGAAAATCTTGTCGCCCCTCATAGGGGAGATGTCACGAAGTGACAGAGGGGTTTTGAAACCCCTTTCCCCTCGCAAGCTCGGGGACTTCCCCTGAAAGGGGCAGCGAGAGGGTCGCCTCATTCAGAGTGCGCGGGGCGAGAGCCGTGAATGATTTGACGTTTCGGAGGTATCATGGATACATTCAAAAATATTCTCATGCAGATCTTTGTCCTACTGCCCATTGCGGCGATCGAGTCGGCGGCAAGTCTGACGATCGTCTTCTTCATCGTCTCCTTCTTCCAGCCCGATTATGACATGGGCATTGTGATGCCCATCGTCTTTCTGGTCATCTGCCTCGGGATCCTCGTCGGCATGTTCTTCCTCGAAAAGAAGATCAGGGACTTCGATGAATTGGGATTCTCCATCTTCTTCATCGTCACCATGCCCATCAGGATCGTCATTCAGCTCCTCTCCGTCATCTTCTCGATCATTTCTATCTTTTGGGACATCATCGATTCGGATTATGAGTACTGTGGGGACACGGTCGGCGAGACGGTCACCTACGTCTTACTCGGCTGTACATTCGACGTTGACCGCAGGGATAAACCAGAACGGTTCGGCGAAAAGGATATTCGTCTCCGAAATATACTTATGCAACTCTTTGTGCTCCTGCCCGTCGCGGCGGCGCAGTTCTTTCTCTCCCTCCTCGCCTTTCACTTCCTCGGCAACGTGAGTTCGCCCGACGCCGATCCCCTCACCTTCCTCTGGCTCTTCCTCATTCTCCTCGGGCTCATTCTTCTCTCCACGATCTCCACCGCCCTCCGCGGCCACGAGGCGACGGGAGAATACTATGACGACAAATACGTCTACTCCCACAAGGACGGCTCCCCCTACCTCTCGGACGAGGAATTTGACGAGCAGTTCCGCAACGGCGTCGCAAGGGGCGATCCCGAGATCGAGGGGTACAAGCGCGAGCGCGGCGGCTGGACGATGTTCTTCCGTCCCGTCACCATACTCTGCTTTTTCAGCAGTTGTTTCCTCGTCTTCACGCAGGTCCTCTCCATTCTCATCGCCCCCTTCATCAACCCCTACAAGGGGCGGGTGTTCGCGTGGTACGGCGAGGTCGATTACTCCCGCTGCGATCACCCCTTCCTTCAGCGGCTCCTGCATTTCTATCTCGGCTTTGTCATCTTCAATTACGAATATTGAGCCAAATCCAATGAAAAACGGTCGAAACGCTTGACCGTTTTTTTTTGTTTTTGTATAATGAGAGCACAACATAAATTGAACGGACTGACAGGAGAATCATATGGCAGAAGTAACGATGGAGAAGCTCGTCGCACTGTGCAAGGCGAGGGGCATTATTTTCCCGGGGAGCGAGATCTACGGCGGCATGGGCAACACTTGGGACTACGGCCCCGTCGGCGTGGAGATCAAAAACAACATCAAGCGGGCTTGGTGGAAACGGTTCGTGCAGGAGAGCGACAACTCCTACGGGCTGGACGCCGCCATTCTGATGAATTCCCGCGTCTGGGAGGCGAGCGGGCACACGACGTCCTTCTCCGATCCCAAGATGGACTGCAAGAAGTGCAAGACGCGCCACCGCGCCGACAACCTCATCGAGGCGCATTCCAAGGGGGCGGTCAATCCCGACCTCATGTCCAACGCCGAAATGGAGGCCTACATCGCCGAGCATCAGGTCCATTGCCCCGTCTGCGGCGGCTTTGACTGGACCCCCATCCGCACCTTCAACCTCATGTTCGAGACCTCGCGCGGCGTCACCGACGAGAGCCAGAACATCATCTATCTCCGCCCCGAGACGGCGCAGGGGGAATTTGTCAACTTCCTCAACGTCCAGCGCACGACGCGGGCGAAAGTCCCCTTCGGCGTCGCGCAGATCGGCAAGGCCTTCCGCAACGAGATCACGCCCGGGAATTTCATCTTCCGCACCATTGAATTTGAACAGATGGAGCACCAGTGGTTCTGCAAGGCGGGCACCGACGAGGAGTACTACCGCGAATTCAAGGAGAAGGCCTTCCAGTTCCTCCTCGACCTCGGCTTCAAGCGCGAACATCTCCGCTTCCACGACCATGACAAGCTCGCCCACTACGCCAAGGAGGCCTGCGACATTCAGTACCTCTACCCCATGGGCTGGCAGGAGCTCAACGGCATTCACAACCGCACGGACTACGACCTTTCGCGCCATCAGGAGTATTCGGGAAAGAGTTTGCAATACGTCGATCCCGTGGACGGCTCGCGGTTCATTCCCTACGTCATCGAGTACAGCATCGGGGCAGACAGGCTCATGCTCGCCACCCTCTGCGAGGCCTATGACGAGGAGACCCTCGAGGGGGGCGAAACGAGAAACGTTCTGCACTTCCACCCCGCGATCGCGGCGTACAAGGCGGCGATCTTGCCCCTTCAGAAGAATCTCGCGCCCAAGGCAAGGCAGGTTTGGAACAATCTCAAACGCCGCTTCCCCGTCATCTACGACGAAGCGGGTTCCATCGGCAAGCGGTACCGCCGACAGGACGAGATCGGGACGCCCTACTGCATCACTGTGGACTTTGAGACGATGGAGAACGACACCGTCACCATTCGCGACCGCGACACGATGGAGCAGGTCCGCCTCGACGAGGAGGGCATCGTCTCCTTCCTGATGGAAAAAGTCGCTTTCTGATTCGGAAAAGAGTTACGGCGGACTTGCGTCCGCCGTTTTTTTATTGCGGCGACCCACCCCCCT
>CANQOX010000102.1 GCA_947625595.1 uncultured Clostridia bacterium | reverse complement strand
GGAGAGGAGCGCAGGACGACGGTGCCCTCGACGGAGACGGTGGATTCGGTGGGAATGTCGCGGAGCTGCGAAAGGCAGGGTTCTGCCTCTGCGACGACCTGCGTCGTGCCGTAAAAGTCGCGGATGACGGCAAAGAGAAGCCCGCCCTTGTCGCGTTTGGAATCGAGCCAACCCGCGATCCTGACCCTCTTGCCCGCGTCCTCCGCGCGAAGCTCGTTACAGTTGTGCGTTCTGAATGACATAGAGTTACCCTTCAGTGAGATTTTTCTCTTATTGTATGCCTAACTGACAGAAAAGTCAAGTTTGCAGAATTAAAAAATCAAAATTTGAACTTAAAAAATGAATGTCTCTCGGCTCCTCCTGATCCGAAGGATCCCCTCCCCCGCTCATTCTGAGGGCAAAGCCCGAAGAATCCCCTGTAGCTTTGTCCCCTTGTCGCCCCTTTTAGGGGAGATGTCGAGGCATAGCCGAGACAGAGGGGTTTCAAAACCCCTTTGGCTCACTGCGCTCGCCACTTCCCCTGAAAGGGGCAGCGAGAATAGGTGCCCCACCCCCCTACCCCCCTCCTACTTCGCGCTACGCGCTCGTGCCGCGCTTGGAATCAAATAGAATGCGCGCGGGGCGGGAGGGGGTGAGAGCGGCACCCCTCGGGAGAGGGTAATGCGTCATTCTGAGCCGCCGCCGCAGGCGGCGTGTCGAAGAATCCCCTGTAGCTTTGTACCCTTGTCGCCCCTTTTAGGGGAGATGTCGAGGCATAGCCGAGACAGAGGGGTTTCAAAAACCCCTTTCCCCCTGCGGGGGACTGTCTCGGGCGGGTAGCACCCCGCCCTCGGTCAGCATTTGCCCGAAACACATGGGCAAATGCAAAGAGAATTTTGCGCCAAAGATTATCAATCTTTGGCAGAAGTGCAAAATTCTCCCCTATAAGGGGCAGCGAGGAAAGCTTCCCCCCCACAGGGGGAAGGCTTTTGCCCCCATGGGATACACTACCGTACGATCACCAGATTTTTCTTGGCGCGGGTGATAGCGGTATAGAGCCACTCCTTGCCGTCGGAGAAGAGACGGCTCTCGTCAAAGACGACGACTGTGTCATACTCCGAGCCCTGCGCCTTGTGACAAGTGACGGCA
Source organism: uncultured Clostridia bacterium (assembly GCA_947625595.1). Classification (GTDB taxonomy): domain Bacteria; phylum Bacillota; class Clostridia; order Christensenellales; family Borkfalkiaceae; genus Gallimonas. Next base: position 1,854 of record CANQOX010000102.1, on the reverse strand, counting down.
TAGGCGAATTCAAAGCGGCAGACCGTGTCCTCCCGCCGCACCTTGGCGCTTCGGAGGGCATGCACATTGCCCTCATGCACGAGACGGCCGTTGACGAGCTGGCAGGCCTTTGCGCCGTAGGCGTGAAAATACCTTCCCTCGGAAAAGATCCCCGCGTCAAAAGGCAGATCGCAGACTGAACGGTCGAGAAAGTCGGCCTTGAAGTCGAGCATGCCGAGGCCGTCTTCCCCCTCCCGCACGTCCGAGCAAGTGCCGATGATGCCGTTGACGAGGTGAAAATTCCCCTCCTCGTCGAGGGGCTTGGACCAGTCGTTGAGCGTGCAGATGAGCTTTTCGCCCTCAACGGGAAGCGCGGCCTCCGCAGGGATCCCGAGATAGCCGCGGATCTCGCGGTTGAGCCGTTGCCGCGTCCGATTTGTCCCGACGATGATTTGATCGGCGTGCAACAGAAGTTCCCTCCTCTCCTCGGGGCGAAGGGCATTTCGGGGCACGATGGCGGCCGTTTCGCCGTACCGCCCGTAGGAAAGAAACCGCCCCGCCCGCACGGCTTCGGACATCTGCACGATGGGATCGTCCTTCGCCTGTCGAACGATCTCTTTGAGCGTGATGACGGGGTTCTCCATGAGAGAATTTCTCCCGTATACGGGGGGAAGTTGGGCAGGATCGCCGCAGAAAAGGCACTTGACGCCGAAGGAAAGGAGATCGCGCAGGAGGTCGTCGGAGACCATGCTCGTCTCGTCCACGACGATGAGTTGGATCTCCTTGGGCAGGGAAGGTTTCAGGACGAACCGCAAAAACTGCTCGGAGACGATCTCCCCGTCCTCGTTGATCTCGACGTCCTCCTCCCGCGTGTAGATGAGGCTGTGCACGGTGGAAGCGGGCGTACCGCTGCGAATGAGGACAGAGGCCGCCTTCCCCGTGGGGGCGACAAAGACCGCGCTCGTCCCGGGGACAAGGCCCATCTCGCGCACAACGTGATCGACGAGAAAGGTCTTTCCCGTGCCCGCATAGCCGCAGAGGACAAAAATTTGCGTATTCAGATGAAAGTACCACTCCTCGATGAGGGCGGCGGCCTCTGCTTGGTCGTCCGTCAAGACGGGAGGGGCGGAAAGTTCATGCTTCACGGTCCTATTATACCACGTCCCGTCCCAAAAAGCAAACGTTCGTTCTGCATTTTTTGAAAATAATAATGCTCATTCTGAACGCAGTGAAGGATCTCTTCCCCGCTCATTCTGAGCGTAGCGAAGAATCCCCTCCCCCGCTCATTCTGAGCGTAGCGAAGAATCCCTTAATACGAAGTCGAAGGCACCCCCACGGAGGGGGTAGCGCTCATTCTGAGGGCAAAGCCCGAAGAATCCCCTAATACGAAGTCCTCTTGCCCACCCCTTGAGGGGTGGGTGCCCCGCAAGGGGCGGAAGGGGTGTTGCATTATTAGAATGACACCCCCTCAGTCACGCAAGGTCGCGTGACAGCTCCCCCTCAAGGGGGCGCCAAGAAGAGTGCGGTGACCCACCCCCCTACCCCCCTCCCACGGAGGGGGGTAGGGCTCATTCTGAGGGCAAAGCCCGAAGAATCCCCTATAGCTTTGTCCTCTCGTCGCCCCTCTTAGGGGAGACGTCGAGGCGTAGCCGAGACAGAGGGGTTTCAAAACCCCTTTCCCCCTACGGGGGACTTCCCCTGAAAGGGGCAGCGAGATAACACTGCGGTGCCCCCCTACCCGTTAAGGATCGCGTCTACAAAAAACGGCCCGCGGAGCGGGCCGAATGAATGCGTTTCAAATCAGAGCAGATCGGCGAGGAGGGGCCGCCCTGCGAGCAAGCCCTCAAGCGAGGGATCCGCGGGAAGCAATTCTTC
>CANQOX010000101.1 GCA_947625595.1 uncultured Clostridia bacterium | reverse complement strand
GAGAGCTCGAGCTTGGCCTTCAGCCCGCCCGAGAGCTCCTTGACCTTCTTCATCACGTCCTCGGCGTCGAGGCCCGCCTGCGCGAGGAGTTTCCGCGCGGCGGTCTGATCCATGAGCGCGTACTTGCTCCAGAAGGCGTCGAGGACCCTGTCCTCGGGGTCGAGATCAGCGTTCTCCTGATCGTAGTAGGCGGCCCTGACGAATTTGCCGAACCGCACGCGGGGATCCTTGGAGAGCAGGAATTTGAGAAAAGTCGTCTTGCCCGTCCCGTTGTCGCCGACGACGGCGCATTTTCTGCCCCGCATCAGGGTAAATTTCACCCCTTTGAGCAAAACCTTTCCGCCCGCGGCGAGGTCGAATGGGTCCGTGTCGATGACTTTCTCATAGGGTGTCTCGTCGAAGGAAAAGGAGAAGCGCGGGGGAGGGGGCGGCAGAAGGGGCTTTTCCACAAGCTCCATGCGCTCCAACTTGTTCACGCGCGAGAGGGCGGACTTTGCCGTCGTCGCGCGGACGATGTTTCTGTCCACATAGTCCTGAAGTTTCGCGATCTCCTCCTGCTGTCGCTCGTACTCCCGTTCCAGCTCCTTGACGCGCTCGGCCTTTAGAACTTTGTAGCGCGAATAGTTCCCCTTATAGGAGGAAAGGCGGCCGCGCTCCACTTCCAGCGTCCGAGACGTCAGACGGTCGAGGAAATAGCGGTCGTGGGAGACGACGAGGAGGGCGCCCTTGAAGGAGGAGAGGTAGTCCTCGAGCCAAAACAGCGTCCTGATGTCGAGGTGGTTGGTCGGCTCGTCGAGAATGAGAAGTTCAGGCTCCTCGAGAAGGAGACGGCAGAGCTTGAGTTTGGTCTTTTCGCCGCCGCTCATCGTGGGAATGAGGCGGTCGTAGAAGTCCTGAAAGCCCATTCCGTTCAGCACAGTCTCGATCCTGACGCGGAAATGGTAGCTGTCCCGCGCAGCGATGCGCTTTTGCAAGCTCTCCGCACGGGCCGAGAGGACGCGAAGGTCGGCGTTCGGCAGGCTCATCTCCCTCTGCGTCTCCTCGAGGCGGGCGAGAAGTTCCCTGTCCTCGGCGAAGACCTCCTCCATCGCGCCGTAGACGGTGGCGCCGCTCTCAAATCCGCCCGTCTGCTCCAGATAGCCGATCTGCAGTTTGCTCTTTTTCAGCACACTGCCGCTGTCGGGGGCGAGTTCTCCCATGAGAAGGCGCAAGAGGGTAGTCTTTCCCTCGCCGTTGCCGCCGAGCAGACCGACGCGCTCCCTCTCGTGGACTTCAAAGGAGACGTCCTCGACGACAGGCACGCCTTGATATCCGAATGTGACATGGTCGAATGCAAAGAGCATAATCAGTTCTCCGAGGGAAATACTGTGGGTATGAAGACAAAATTGACCGAATTGAGGCGGCTCGAGGAGGAACTCAAGGCCGCTTCGCCCGCCGAGTGCGCAAAACTCACCAAGAAGATCGTCCGCCTCAAGGCAAAAATCATGGAGGAGTGAGGTTTCAGTCCCAGTCGGGGATAAACTTTTTGTCCGCGCTCTCCTTCTCCTGCGCGAAGATGTTCGTAAAGCCTAACTCCGCCGCGTAGCCTATCACCCTGTCATACTCCCTGTCCGTCACACGGCGGTTGAGTTCGGGAAAGCCCGCAATTTCGCCCATCGGCGTGTATTGGCGCATGAGGGAGAGGGGAGCGTCAAGGGGGACGAGACCTGCGAGGAGGTCGAGGACCCGCTTGCTGTCCTCGGTGTGCGAGGGAAGGACGAGATGGCGCACCGCAAGGCCGCTTTTGAGCTGCCCGCCCGCCGTGAGGGAGGGCTTTTTTGCCATGAAGCGAAGGGCCTCGGCGGCGACCTCGGGATAGTCTCTGCGGCCCGTGAACCTTTCCGCAAGGAGGGGGTCGGCAAATTTGAAGTCGGGCAGATAGACGTCGATGAATTGGTCGACCTGCCGCAGGGCGTCCGCCGTGACGTAGCCGCCCGAATTGAGAATGACGGGCACGCGGGGACGGTAGAGGGAGAGGGCTTCGCCGACCCACGGGAGGACGTGATCGGCGGTGACGAGGTCGAGATTTTCGGCCCCCTGCGCCTCGAGATCGCGGAAGAGGTCGGCAAGCTCCTTCGGGGTCAGCTCCTTACCCCTGCGGGCGCGGGAGACGTCAAAATTCTGGCAAAAGACGCAGCGCAGAGAGCAGCCCGCAAAGAACACCGCCCCGCTCCTCTGATGAGGGGAGAGGAAGGGTTCCTCGAAGGGGTGGAGATAGGCCTTGGCGACGGAGATGCCCTTCACGCCGCACGCGCCCGCCCCGATCTCTCTGTCCGCCCCGCACTTCACGGGGCAAAGATAACACCGCATGGGGGAAGTATAGCAATTTTTCGCCCAAAAGTCAATGGCCGCCGAAAAATTTCGGCGGCGCGGCGGCGGTTTTCCGAACAAATCTCAAAAAAATCTTGCAAATTTTACTGTGTCGTGGTATACTGAAATTGCGGCACAAGTTCATATTTTTGCTCACACATGGCTACACTGGCATTTGGTGTATCCTTCTTTCCATGTGTGAGAGAGCTTGTGTCGCAACAATCATGGGATACTCAATGCGGGCGTTCCGTGATTGGAGCGTCCTTATTTTTTTGACCTCTTTGCCTGCCCCCTTTTAAGGGGGCGGGCGAGAGAAAAGAAGCCCCGCCTCCCCCCTTATACTTGAGGGGGGAGGGTAGGGAAGGGGGTGTCTCCTCGCTGCCCCTGCTCTTTACCCCCTCCGTGGGAGGGGGGTAGGGGGGTGGGGCACCGCATTCTCTTGGCTCCCCCTTGAGGGGGAGCTGTCACCGCAGGTGACTGAGGGGGTGTCATTCTGATGATGCAACACCCCTTCCGTCTCGCTTCGCTCGACACCCACCCCTCAAGGGGTGGGCGAGGGGACTTTGTTTTGGGGCAGAATGAGCGTTACCCCCTCCATGGGGCGACGAGGCCTTTACCCCCTCCGTGGGAGGGGGGTAGGGGGGTGGGTGAATTATACTATCAAGTGCAACGGGGTGATGAGAAAAAAAGTAGTTCAAACGG
>CANQOX010000100.1 GCA_947625595.1 uncultured Clostridia bacterium | reverse complement strand
GAGGAAGTTTCGGAGCCCGCTCCCGCGGAGGAGCCTGTTGCGGAGGAAGTTTCGGAGCCCGCTCCCGCGGAGGAGCCCGCCGAACCTGTTCCCGCAGGACAGGCTGTCGGCGCCGATGAGGACGAGGACGAAGTCGTCCGCGTTTGGTCAGAGGCGGCGCAAAGTTTCATTCTCATGCGCTATGTGCGGAGCTTCACCGCCCGCGTCATTCAGGCCGACGATGTGACAAAGGGCTACTATACCGAGCTCAAGGCCGAGCTTTTGTCCTACGGCATGAAGTCCCGTACCAGTTGGAAGCATGAGACTTTCCGCCGCGGCAGGCCCTTGCTCGTCAAGATGCGCATGCGCGGGAAGACGCTCTGCCTCTACTTCGCTCTCGACCCCAAAGAGTACGCCGAGACGAAATATAAGGTCGAGGACGTCTCCGACATCTCCAGCTTCGCCGACGTTCCCATGCTCTACCGCATCTCCAACGACAGGCGTTGCAAGTATGCAAAGGAACTCATCGCCGACGTCATGGCAAAGCATGGCTTCGAGAAGGGCGAAGTTCCCGAAGTTCCCACACCTCCCTATGAGACGACCGAGGCCCTGCTCGGGAGAGACCTCATTCGCGAAGTGGAGGGCGGCGCCGCGCCCGCTCCCGCTCCCGCCGAGAAGCCTGTTCCCGCTGAAAAGCCTGCTCCCGCTGAAAAGCCCGCTCCCGTGATCGAGACGCGTCAGAGCGTCAAGGCGGCCGAGGTCGACGCCATTCTCGCCGATGAGATCGCGGCGGACATGGTCGAGGAGGCCGAACGCTTCTCCGACAGGACCAAGACGGGGATCATCAATATCGACACGCTCGAGGAGTACTTTGAGGACGGCGAGACGGTCACGCTCGACGAGATCCAGAAGCGCGTCCCCGGGTACAAGAAAGTCACCTACATCAAGGTCCTCGCCCGCGGCACGCTTGACAAGAAACTCACCGTCGAGGCCGACGATTACTCGATCGAGGCCGTCAAGATGATCCTTCTCACGGGCGGCAAAGTGCTCCGCACCCGCGTGAGGAACGATTGATTTTTCAAAAACACACTCCGAAGATCCGCCGCAATGGCGGATTTTTTCGGATAGAAAGACCCATGCTGTGCGCATGGACAGCCCGCTCTTTACAAACGCGCAGGGACGTGGTATAATACAGGGAAAGGAGGCGGAAATGGAGAAACGTTACATCGCGATCGATCTGAAGTCCTTCTACGCCTCCGTGGAGTGTGCGGCGCGGGGGGTGGACCCGCTCGACACCAATCTCGTCGTCGCCGACAGTTCGCGCACCGAGAAGACCATCTGCCTCGCCGTTTCGCCCTCTCTCAAGGAGTACGGCATTTCGGGCCGCGCCCGCCTCTTTGAAGTCGTCCAGCGCATGAAGGAGGTCAACCGCACCCGTAGGCAGAGGTCTCCCGTTCGCGACTTTACGGGGAAATCGCACAGCAAGAGCGAGCTCATGGCCGATCCCTTCCTCGAGGCCGATTACATCGTCGCCCCGCCCCGAATGGCGCTCTATGAACAGGTCAGCGCGTCCATCTTTGACATCTATCAGCAGTATGTCGCCCCCGAAGATATCCACGTCTACTCCATCGACGAGGTCTTCATCGACGTGACGGGCTATCTGAACCTCTATAAACTCACCGCCCACGAACTCGCCGTGAAGATGATCCGCGACGTCCTGAAGCAGACGGGCATCACGGCGACGGCGGGCATCGGGAGCAATCTCTACCTCGCAAAAGTCGCCATGGACGTCGTTGCAAAGCACGTCCCCGCCGACGCGGACGGCGTTCGGATCGCCGAGCTCGACGAGATGAGCTACCGCCGCCTGCTTTGGGACCACCGCCCGCTCACCGACTTTTGGCGGGTGGGGCCGGGGTATGCGCGCAGGCTCTCCTCCCGCGGGCTGTACACGATGGGGGACGTCGCCCGTTGTAGTCTCGAGAAAGAGGACATGCTTTACGATCTTTTCGGCGTCAATGCCGAGCTCCTCATCGACCACGCATGGGGGTGGGAACCCTGCACGATCGCCGACATCAAGGCTTACCGCCCCGCGGCAAACAGCATCAGTTCGGGGCAGGTCCTCCAGAGCGCATATACGGCCGAGAAGGGCAAACTCATTGTCAAGGAGATGACCGATCTGCTCGTTTTAGACCTCGTCTCCAAGCGGCTCAAGACCTGCCGCATGAATCTTTTCGTCGGCTACGATGTGGACAATCTGAAGGGCGGGAAGCCCTACCGCGGCGAGATCGTCACCGACCGCTACGGCCGCGCCGTTCCCAAGCCCGTCACGGGGACGGAGACGTTGCAGGGATACACCTCCTCGACCAAGGAGATCATGGCGGCCGTCTGCCGCATCTATGACAGGATCGTGGACGGCGATCTCCTCGTCCGCCGCATGAGCGTGACCGCCTGCGACGTTTTGTCCGACGACGCCGTCCCCCCCGAGAAACCCGTGCAGATGGATCTTTTCACCGATTACGAGGGGGAAAGGGCGGCGGCGGAGGCACGGCAGAGGGAATTGGAAAAGGAGCGGCGGATGCAGGAGGCTGCGCTCTCCGTGCAGAGCAAATTCGGCAAGAACGCCCTGTTGAAGGGCATGGATTTTGAGGAAGGGGCCACCACGCGGGAGCGGAACGGCCAGATCGGGGGGCACAAGAAATGAGCGAAGGAAAATACGACGACATCATCTCGCTTCCCCATCATCAGTCCGAAGTGCGGCCGCACATGACGATGTCACAGCGGGCGGCGCAGTTTTCGGCCTTTTCCGCGCTCAAGGGCTTTGACGATGAGATCGCCGAGACTGCCCGCTACACCGAGGAGGGCGTCGAACTCGCCGAGGAGAGGAAGGCGGAACTCGGCGAGACGCTTTCTGCCCTGAAAAAGGGGGACACGGTCGCCGTCACTTACTTTGTGCCCGATGCGAAGAAGGCGGGCGGGGCGTACCGAAAGAAGACGGCCGTCCTGAAGAGGATCGACGGCGGGACGCTCGAATTTTCTGACGGCGAAAAGGTCGCCTTCCGCGACCTCACCGAGCTTCATCTTGTGTGAAGGATATGTAAAATCGCCCCCGTGGGAGAGGGGCGATTTTTTGCGTCATTCAGAGC
>CANQOX010000099.1 GCA_947625595.1 uncultured Clostridia bacterium | reverse complement strand
AGCGCGTGTCGAGGGATCCCGAAGAACGAAGTCCGTACTTTCCTCCTCGGGATTCTTCGCTTCGCTCAGAATGACGCAGTGGCCACGCCCAGAATGACGCAGTGGCCCTTCGGCTCCCCTGTAGGGGCAGCGAGACACCCCTTCACCGCTCTTTGCGTCATCCCGAGCCGCGCGGAAGCGCGTGTCGAGGGATCCCGAAGAACGAAGTCCGTACTTTCCTCCTCGGGATTCTTCGCTTCGCTCAGAATGACGCAGTGGCCCCGCTCAGAATGACGCAGTGACCCCGCTCAGAATGACGCAGTGGCCCCGCTCAAAATGACGCAGTGGCCACGCTCGGAATGACGCAGTGGCCCCTCGGCTCCCCTAAAAGGGGCGACGAGAGAATGCGGTGTGAAAACTATATTCAAAATTATTTCAGGTACAGTCCGTCTTCGCCGACGTCCACTGTGAGGAGGGTGCCCGCTTCGGGGTTCTTCTCGATGAGATATTTCGCGATGAGCGTCTCGACCTTGGTCTGAATGTACCGCTTCAGGGGACGGGCGCCATACACGCTGTCATAGCCATTGTCGGAGATGTACGCCTTCGCGCGGGAGGTCACTTCAAGGCGAAGCGGCTTCACGCGGGCGACGAGCCTTGCGAGCTGGATCTCCACGATGTCGTCGATGTTTTCCCTCGTGAGCGGCCTGAAGGTGACGATCTCGTCGAGACGGTTGAGAAATTCGGGACGGAAGGCGCGCTTCAGCGTCTCCTTGACCGCCTCCCTTGCCTCCTCGGTGAGTTCGCCGTCCTCGATGCCCTCCGCGATCGCGTCACTGCCGAGGTTGGAGGTCAGAATGATGACGGTATTTTTGAAATCCACCGTCCTGCCCTGCGAATCGGTCACCCTGCCGTCGTCGAGAATTTGCAGAAGAATATTGAACACATCGGGGTGCGCCTTCTCGACTTCATCGAAGAGAATAATGGAATAGGGACGGCGGCGGACGGCCTCCGTGAGCGTTCCCCCCTCTTCATAGCCGACGTATCCCGGAGGGGCGCCGACGAGGCGGGACACGGAGAATTTCTCCATGTACTCGCTCATGTCGATGCGGACGATGTTCTTTTCGTCGTCAAAGAGGCTCTCCGCGAGGGCCTTGGCAAGCTCCGTCTTGCCGACGCCCGTGGGACCGAGGAAGAGGAAGGAGCCGATGGGACGGTTCTCGTCCGAGATGCCCGCGCGCGCCCTCAAAATGGCCTCCGCGACCTTTCTCACGGCCTCCTCCTGCCCGACGACCCGCCTGTGCAAGGTCTCCTCGAGGCGGAGAAGTTTCTCCCGCTCCCCCTCCTTCAGGCGGGAGACGGGGATCCCCGTCCAGCGGGCGACGATCTTCTCGATCTGCTCCTCGGTGACCTCGTCCTGCAAGATGGCGTCCTCGTCCTGTCCTTTGAGGCCCGCAAGTTCCTTCTCAATGGCGGGGATCTCGCCGTATTCGATGCGGCCCGCGGTGTTGTAGTCGCCGCTGTTTTTGGCCGATTCCAACTCCCCGCGGAGGGTGTCAAGTTTCTCCTTCAGCTCCCTCTCGTGCAGAATGGCCTTCTTCTCGTCCTGCCACTTCATATTCATGGCGTCGAACTTGGCCTTGTGGTCGGCAAGTTCCTTTTTCAACGTCTCGAGGCGGGCGCGGGAGAGGTTGTCGCTCTCCTTCTCGAGGGCGTTCACCTCCACCTCCATCTGTACGATCTTGCGGTGCAAAGCGTCCATCTCGGCGGGCATGGAGTCGATCTCCGTCCTGATCATCGCCGCCGCTTCGTCCACGAGGTCAATGGCCTTGTCGGGAAGGAATCTGTCGGTGATGTAGCGGTTGGAGAGGGTCGCCGCCGCGACGAGGGCGTCGTCGTGAATGCGCACGCCGTGGAAGATCTCAAAACGCTCTTTGAGGCCTCTCAAAATAGAAATGGTGTCCTCAACGGTGGGTTCGCCGACCATGACGGGCTGGAAGCGGCGCGCGAGAGCGGCGTCCTTCTCGATGTACTTGCGGTATTCGTCGAGGGTCGTCGCGCCGATGCAGTGCAGTTCGCCGCGGGCGAGCATGGGCTTCAGGAGGTTGCCCGCATCCATCGCCCCGTCCGTCTTGCCCGCGCCGACGACGGTGTGAAGTTCGTCGATGAAGAGCAAAATTCTGCCCTCCGACTTCGTGATCTCGGCAAGGACGGCTTTGAGGCGTTCCTCAAACTCCCCGCGGTACTTCGCGCCCGCGATGAGCGCGCCCATGTCGAGGGAAAAAAGGGTCTTATTTTTCAACCCCTCGGGTACGTCGCCCGAGACGATGCGGCGGGCAAGTCCCTCCGCGATGGCCGTCTTGCCCACGCCGGGTTCACCGATGAGCACGGGGTTGTTCTTGGTCTTGCGCGAGAGAATGCGGATGACGTTGCGGATCTCCTCGTCCCTGCCGATGACGGGCTCGAGTTTGTGCTCGCGGGCACGCTTCGTGAGGTCTGCGCCGTACTTTTCGAGGGCCTCATAGGTGTCTTCGGGCGTGTCGCTCGTGACGTTCTGATTGCCGCGGACCTCCTTCATTCCCTTCAGAAAGTCCTCTTTCGTGATGCCGAACCGCTTGAAAAGTTCGCTCAAGCGGGGCTCGGCGTTGTCAAAGAGGCACAGAAAGAGATGTTCGACGGAGATGTACTCGTCCTTCATGCCCGAAGCGAGCTTTTCCGCCTCATTGAGTGCGCGTGCAAGCGCGGCCGTCGGATAAATTTGGCCCGCCCCTGCTCCGCTGACGCGGGGAAGGCGTGCGATCTCCTCCTTGACGGCGCGGGAAAGCCCGTCTGCGTCCTTGCCCGCATGGGTCAGAATGCGGGAAACGAGGCCGTCCCGCTCAAGGAGCGCATGGGCAAGGTGCAGGGTCGAAAGTTCTGTATTGCCGTACTCCTCGGCAAGGTGTTGCGCGTTCTGAATGGCTTGCACGGATCTCTGTGTGAATTTGTTAGCGTCCATAATTCCTCCTCTGCGGCCTTACGCCGCATTCCGTGTTCACATCTATTATACCGCTTTTTTGCTTTCGTCAAACAAAGGACGCGCGACTGCCCTGTCGCCCCTCGTAAAAGAGGTGGCAAGGCGTAGCAAGGCTTCCCCCTGCGGGGGGAAGCCTTATAATGCGGTGACCCACCCCCCTACCCCCCTCCCATGGAGGGGGTAAATGGCGGAGGCAGTAACGCTCATTCTGAACGCAGTGAAGAATCCCCTCATACGAAGTCCGTGGGTCTATGAGATCCTTCGCTTCGCTCAGGATG
>CANQOX010000098.1 GCA_947625595.1 uncultured Clostridia bacterium | reverse complement strand
AGGGGCAAAGGGGTTTCAAAACCCTTCAGTCTCGCTTCGCTCGACAGCTCCCCTAAAAGGGGCGCCAAGGGGAACCCCCTCCGTGGGAGGGGGTAGGGGGGTGGGTCACATTATTCTTGCTGTCCCTCGTAGGGGAAGCGCCCCGCAGGGGCAAAGGGGTTTTGAAACCCTTCAGTCTCGGCTACGCCTCGACAGCTCCCCTAAAAGGGGCGCCAAGGGGAACCCCCTCCGTGGGAGGGGTGGGCCACATTATTCTCGCTGCCCCTCATAGGGGAAGTGCCCCGCAGGGGCAAAGGGGTTTTGAAACCCCTCTGTCACTCACTTCGTTCGTGACAGCTCCCCTACAGGGGAGCCAAGAGACACCACCCCGCCCCGCGCGAAATCATTCTACGGAGGAGTACTTCTGCGGCGGAGAGGGATCTAATCTTTTTCGGAGATCTTATTGACGATCTCCGCCATTTCCTGCGGCGTTTCACGGAAGCCGCGCCTGACCCATTCGTCGAGCAGTCCGAACAGCCCGTAAGAATAAAACCTTCCCCTGTAACATTCGAGCGCATTCTCGCCATACTGCGGCACCATGATTTCATAAAAAGAATTGTAGATCGCCGTCTGCAGGCCGCGTTCATAACAGAGTGCGAGGAGGTCTTTGATACTGTAATTGTATTCAAAAAAGGTCAAGCCGTTTTCGGGCGCAAAGTTTTTCCGTTCCTCGATCTCGTGTTCTTCCGCCCAGCGTTCCCACAGCTTGACGAACTTAAAAGTGATCGCTTCCTGTTTGCTTGAAAAATTGCGAAAATACGTCGTTCTCCCGACCCGTGCCGTTTCCGAGATTTCGGGAACGGATATTTTTTCTATCGGTTTTTTCTTTAATAGCTTAATAAGCGCGTCGGCAAGACACTCCTTTAAGAATTCCGTTGTTTTTGCGTTTCCGCCCATTATGTTCTCCTTTACGGTACTTTTTGTCGGTTTCGTACCGTTTCGCATTCCTTTCTGAATTTCGTACCGCAATGGATAACTTTTCCCGCAAAGTTCCGTTGCCCATATGGAGCCGTCAAAACGCTTCGCAGGGGCATGAAAAAGTGATACACTATTGGTACGATTGTTCCATAAAGAGTATATCATACGAATTATGGTTTGTCAACCGTTCGAAAGCAGGGAGGAGAAATAAAATGGGAGAACAGACCGCTACGCAAAACCGATCCGACGCCCCCAAAAAGAAGGGAAAGCATAAAGGGCTTATCATTGCAGGCTCCATTTTGGGCAGCTTGGTGATCTTGGTCTTGATCCTGTACTTTGTGATCACTTGCAATACGCAAATTGTCGTGGGTCTCATTCAGAAAGCAACCTACGGCGATGATCCGTTCAATTCATACGAGCCGTATTATGAACCGATCAACGGCAAGAAAGACAACGGGCAGTATCTCATCAGCGAAATAAACTACGATACGGAATATCCCAACAGCTTCCTCGACGTCACCTATCCCGACGAAAACAGGGAAACCAACCGCCCCACGCTGTTCTATTTCCACGGCGGCGGATTCTTCGCGGGCAGCAAGAACATGGGGGATCCCATGGCGGAAACCGACGCGACGGCTCTCATCGACGATATTTGCGCCGCAGGATATAATATCGTCAATGTGGACTACGCGCTCGTCCCCGCCTGCCGTTTTCCCGTTCCGCTGATACAGGCGAACAGGGCGTTTGCGTTTATGCAGGAACACGCCGCAGAGTATCACCTGAACATGAACAAGGTCGTGATCATGGGTTCGTCGGCGGGGGCGATCATAACAAGTCAGCTCGGCAGTATCATCACAAATCCCGAATATGCCGAATTGCTTGGAATTACCCCCGCGCTGAGGCCCGAACAGGTCAAGGCGGTCATTCTTGACGACGCGCCCCTCGATTACGAGAAATTCTCTTTCGCGACGAAGATCCTTGTCGGGAATTACGTCAAGGGCAGTATCTATCTGAATCAAGACGAAATCAAAAAGTACAACAACATCAAGAGCCTTACCGTAAATTATCCCGCCGCCGTGCTTCTCGGCAGCGAATACAGGCACGATATGAACGTCATGCACGAGGAACTCGAAAAACTCGGCTGCAAGCACATCCTTATCGATCCCTATGCGGAACGCGGAGAGACCAAACAGCATTGTTTTGTGGCTTCCGAACGGGTCGATCCCGTGGCAAAGGACGCCTTTGACAGAATGATGGCGTTCATAAATGAAAGGACAAAATAAAAGGAGTTCGTGATGAAAAAAATCTTAAAAATCATTTTAAGCGTGGTTGCCGTTATCGTAGTCGCGGTCATTGTATTGATCGTCGTCTTATCGATAAAGAACAGTATTGATTCCCAGAAACCGCAACTGACTGACGATTATTATACGAGCTTCAAATCCGATTCTCCACTGGAGAAGAAATATTCGGGGTCAGGAGAGTATGAAGTCGCAAATGTCGATTTCGACGCAGGCGATAAAAAAATCGACAAATACCGTGTTTGGTATCCGAAAGAACTTGAAAGCACGGACCAGGAATACCCGCTTATCGTTATAACCAACGCGAGCAACGTTGCGGCGCTGAACTATGAGCCGTATTTCAAACGGCTTGCGTCGTGGGGCTTTATCGTCGCGGGGAATGAGGACAGGCAAGCGGGTTCGGGCGAGTCCACCTCGCTTACGCTCGACTATGTATTAAAATTAAACGATAAAACCGACAGCGTTTTCTATAAGAAGATCAGCCCAACAAATATCGGGATCATGGGATTTTCGCAAGGCGGTGCGGGCGCGATCAGGGCGGCAACCGAATTTGAAAACAGCAACAAATACAAAACGATTTTCACAGGAAGTGCCGCATATCCGTTCCTTGCAAAAAATATGGGTTGGGAATACGACGCATCAAAAATCAAAATCCCCTATTTTATGACGGCAGGAACAGGTAGCACGGACGATTCGGGGGTTGAAGATATTTATCAAGAGTTCGGCGGCGTCTGTCCGCTTGAAGCTCTGAAAGATATTTACAGCACGATAAGTCAGGATGTTGCAAAAATCCGTGCGAGAATTAAGGGGGCGGAACACGAAGATATGCTCACCTTAACGGACGGATACATGACTGCTTGGATGCTTTGGCAGTTGAAAGACGATGAAGAGGCCAAGAAGGTCTTTGCGGACGAAACCGCAGAAATTCTCAATAACGGCCATTGGCAGGACGTGGAGAAGAACATTTGAGCATAAAACAACACAGGCGGGCTTTTTATGAAGCTCGCCTGTGTTTGTAATACGAAAACCACGCGAAGGATATGAACGTTTCTCGGCTCCCCCTCGAAGGGGGGAGCTGAGGGAACCCTCTGTTCTCCGCGTCATCCTGAGCCGCCGCCGAAGGCGGCGTGTCGAAGGATCCCGTGAACGAAGTCCTCCCTTTCCTCCTCGGGATTCTTCGCTGCGCTCTGAATGAGCGGTGGATCCTCGCTGCCCCTCATAGGGGAAGTGGCGAACGTAGTGAGCCAAAGGGGTTTCAAAACCCCTCTGTCATTCACTTCGTTCATGACATCTCCCCTGAAAGGGGCGACAAGGGTTACCCCCTCCATGGAGCCGCTCCCCCGCGTCATCCTGAGCCGCCGCCGAAGGCGGCGTGTCGAAGGATCCCGTGAACGAAGTCCTCCCTTTCCTCCTCGGG
>CANQOX010000097.1 GCA_947625595.1 uncultured Clostridia bacterium | reverse complement strand
AAAAGGCGTGGCTTCACGCCACGCCTAATTCTCTTTGAGCGGCGACTTACCTAAATTCCCTATGGGAACTACGGTAAGGGTGCGCCCTTTGTTTGCTTTGATTACAGCTCCGCGAAATATTTGATCGTGCGGACCATCTGCGAGGTGTAGCTGTTCTCGTTGTCGTACCAAGAAACGACCTGTACCTGATAGGTGTCGTCGTCGATCTTGGTGACCATGGTCTGCGTCGCGTCAAACAGGGACCCGTAGGTGATGCCGATGACGTCGGACGAAACGATGGGTTCCTCGGTGTACCCGAAGGATTTGGAAGCGGCCGCCTTCATCGCGGCGTTGATGGAATCCTTCGTGATCTCCTTGCCCTTGACAACGGCCACAAGGATGGTCGTGGAGCCCGTGGGAACGGGAACGCGCTGTGCACTGCCGATGAGTTTGCCGTTCAGAGCGGGAATGACGAGGCCGATGGCCTTTGCCGCACCTGTGGAGTTGGGAACGATGTTGATCGCCGCCGCGCGCGCTCTCCTGAGGTCGCCCTTGCGGTGGGGGCCGTCAAGCACCATCTGGTCGCCCGTGTAAGCGTGGACGGTCGTCATGATGCCCGAAACGATGGGATACGCCTTGTTGAGCGCGTCCGCCATGGGAGCGAGGCAGTTCGTCGTGCAGCTTGCGGCCGAAATGATGGTGTCCGTCGGCTTCAAGGTCTTCTCATTGACGCCATAGACGATGGTGGGAAGGTCGTTGCCCGCGGGAGCGGAAATGACGACTTTCTTCGCGCCAGCCGTGATGTGCGCCTGCGCCTTCTCCTTCTTCGTGTAGAAGCCCGTGCACTCGAGCACGACATCCACATCGAGTTCGCCCCAAGGAAGATTTGCGGCGTCCTTCTCCTCGTAGATCCTGATCGTCTTGCCGTCGACAGTGAGGGTCCTCTCATCGTCGTTTGCGGAAACGGTGTCGGCGAGAGCATATCTGCCCTGTGCGCTGTCGTACTTGAGAAGATGAGCGAGCATGGAAGGGGTGGTGAGGTCGTTGATGGCGACGATCTCATAGCCCTTTGCGCCGAACATCTGCCTGAAGGCGAGACGGCCGATGCGTCCGAATCCGTTGATTGCAACCTTTACATTTGCCATTTTGATATATCCTCCGATATTTCTTTTTGACGCTTCCCGCGCCATTCATACAGGAGTTATTGTAGCACGATTTTTCCAAGCCGTCAAGGGTCTTTTTTGAAAAATTTACACCTTTCGGAAAATATTACCTCCCCGCGTCATCCTGGCCTTCCCTGCGTCATCCCGAGCCGCGCGGAAGCGCGTGTCGAGGGATCCCGAAGAACGAAGTCCGTACTTTCCTCCTCGGGATTCTTCACTGCGTTCAGAATGACGCGAGGAAATGCCTTCCTCGCTGCCCCTGTAGGGGAAGTCCCCGAGCTTGCGAGGGGAAAGGGGTTTTGAAACCCCTCTGTCTCGGCTACGCCTCGACATCTCCCCTAAGAGGGGCGACGAGGGATACCCCCTCCATGGGAGGGGGGTAGGGGGTGGGTCACCGCATTCCCGTTACCCACCTCAGTCACCTGCGGAGAAGCTCCTCCTCGGGAGGAGCTTCTCCGCCACAATTTTTAATGTAAAAATCATTGCAATTTTTCCGCACCCGCGGTATACCGAAACTGCGCCCAATTGAATACAAAATATGTTAGATGGGCTTGAGCGTTCAGATGGACACAAAAATCTGACATTAGAAATGGAAGCAGCCCGATTCAATGTAAAACAGCGGATACGAATGAACGTACCCGCTGTTCTATAATAAATAATCGTTTCAGTTTCAATATTTTAACTCAATACCAATCGTGTTTTTCGTTTCGGTCGAGGGCGGCGATCTCGTTCATTTCTTCGCTTGAAAGCGAAAAACCGAACACCGAAATGTTTTCGAGGATATGGGCGGGATCACTTGAACCGGGGATCGCCACAACGCCGCGCTGTAAGTGCCAACGTAAGATCACCTGCGCCGCCGTCACGTTGTGCGCCTTGGCAATTTTTACGATCGTTTCATCGGAGAGAAGTTCGCCCGTATGCCCTCTGCCGCCGAACGGATACCATGCCTGCATAACGATTCCCAAATTGTGCATATACGGCACGACGGCTTGTTCCTGATAATATGGGTGTATCTCATTCTGCACGAGCGCAGGTCTGATGTCCACCTGTGAAATGAAGTCGTCTATCTCCTCGATATACCAATTTGAAAGTCCCAAAGAGCGGATCTTTCCGTCCGCGACCGCTTTTTTCCATTGCCTGATACGCCTTGACGTCATTCGTACCAGGATGGTGCAAGAGCATCATGTCGATATAGCCGATGCCCAGTTTGTCGAGAGACTCGCTTTTTTTATAAATTCGCTTTGAAAAACGCCTCGATCTTGTCGAACGGAATGATGTCTACACGGTCGTAGAGGTCAGTATGCACGGCGTTCGGGATAATGAGAAGTTCCTTATTGCCCGCGTACTTGCTGTCCTTTGTCATTGCGGCATAAGCGTCTTTCGAGAAGTAGCAGGAGTGCGCCTTTTCGCCGTGAATAATGAGGACAGCGCTCCGAATTTCGTTGCTGTACGTAAGAATGGGCATATTCATAAAGGAGAGCGAGGAAGTTTTGTTCCAACCGCCATTGCTGTTGAGGCTGCGAACATGGTAGCCCCGTTTCGTCTTATAGTAGTCATAATAATCTTTTACGAAGAAAGGTGCGTCGTCGGGAAGCGGATCGACGACCCCGCCGCCGAGTTCGTAAGTGCCGTTTTTGTAATCCACGGTTCGTTGTGCGTTGAG
The DNA here is from genome assembly GCA_947625595.1 of uncultured Clostridia bacterium. Taxonomy (GTDB): domain Bacteria; phylum Bacillota; class Clostridia; order Christensenellales; family Borkfalkiaceae; genus Gallimonas. Next base: position 900 of record CANQOX010000097.1, on the reverse strand, counting down.
GGTTTTTTTTGTTTCAAAGCGAGCCTCCTCGCTGTCTGCCGCGTCGAAATAGCCTTTGGCGTTCACGCGCGTCATGTCGTACATGGTGGAGGCGACCGTCGCCTTGATCCGCGTATCCATTGCCGCGGCGTTGATCGCCATTCCTCCCCAACCGCAGATGCCCAAGATACCGATCCTGTCCGCGTCCACGTCCTCGCGGCAGGAGAGGTAATCAACAGCCGCCGAGAAGTCCTCGGTGTTGATATCGGGCGAGGCAACATAGCGGGGAAGCCCGCCGCTCTCGCCTGTAAACGAGGGATCGAACGCGATGGCGAGGAAGCCGCGCTTTGCAAGTTCCTGTGCATACAGTCCCGAAGATTGTTCCTTGACTGCCCCGAAAGGTCCGCAAACAGCGATCGCGGGAAGTTTTCCCTTTGCTCCTTTCGGCTGATACACGTCGCAGGCAAGCGTGATGCCGTAACGGTTATGAAACGTCGCCTTGCTATGCTCCACCTTTTCGCTCTTGGGGAACACTTTGTCCCACTCCTTCGTCAATTTCAATTCTTCCATGATTTTTTACTCCTTGATCCTTTTTATAATTTTTGCGGGAACGCCCGCTACAACGGCATTTTCGGGAACATCCTTTGTGACGACTGCACCCGCGCCGACAACAGCCCCATTACCGATTGTTACCCCCGGCAAGATTGTGGCGTGTGCGCCGATCCAAACTTTGTTTCCGATCTTCACGGGTGCGGGAAACATATTGCCGCGCATTTCGGGATCCAAATCGTGATTTAAGGTTGCGATCACCACCTGCTGTCCGATGAGGCAATCATCACCGATCTCTATCCCGCCTTGATCTTGGAAGCAACAGCCCGAATTGATAAAGACACGCTTGCCGAGCGTGATATTCAGTCCATA
>CANQOX010000096.1 GCA_947625595.1 uncultured Clostridia bacterium | reverse complement strand
GGACTTCGTTCACGGGATCCTTCGACTTCGCCCTACGGGCTCCGCTCAGGATGACGCGGAGCGCGGGGCAGCGAGGAGATACCGCCTCATTCAGAGCGAAGCGAAGAATCCCGAGGAAGAAATAAAACATTTGTCATACTTTTTTCTGACAAAATCATACGAAAATCTTGACGGGGGTTCAAAAATTGACTATAATGGAACTACTCTCACGAAACGGTGTACTTATGAGCCTTCCGATCCAAATTACACTATGGGTCTATACCGCCCTCTCTGTGTTGGCGGTCCTTTTGTATATTCCGAAGCTCGTGCAGTTCCGTTACGCCTTCCGCAAACCGCCCTACTTGCGCGCCGAAGCCAAGCGCCGCATCTCCATCGTCATTCCCGCCCGCAACGAGAGCAAGGTCATCGGAGACCTCTTCGCCTCCATTGCAAAGCAGGACTATCCGCGCGAATTTTTTGACGTCAACGTCATCGTCAAGGAGAAGGACGACCCCACGATCGCCCTTGCCGAGGCCGCGGGAGCGCGGGTGTTCATCGTGCCCGATCAGACCTGCAAGGGAGACGCGCTCGACGGGTATTTCAAGGCGATCGGGGAGGAGAGGGAAAAATACGAGGCCTTCGTCATCGTCGACGCCGACGCCGTCCTCGATCACCGCTATGTCAGCGAACTCAACAACGCCCTCGAACACGACTACGACATCTACCTCACCCGCAAGTTTGTCAAAAATTACCTCGGCGGCAAGAAGGCGCGGACGGTCTTCACCAACTGTTCGGCCCTGACGTGGCCCATTCTCGACGACTTGGGGAACAAATACCGCATGCAGAAGGACATGCCCCTCAATATGTGCGGGCAGGGCATGATGGTGCGCCGCTCTGTCATCGAACGGCTCGGCGGCTGGCCGTACAGGACGCTCACCGAGGACTATGAGTTGAAACTCGACTCCCTCCTCAAGGGCTTCCGCTCGATGTTTTATCCCTACGCCATCATCTATACCGAGGAGGCCCTGCATCACAAGGACAACTTCCAGCGGCGGGTCCGCTGGCTGACGGGTTATTCCCAGTGCGATAAGAAGTACAAGCAACAGATCGTCGATCAGATCAAAAAGCGCGGCTCCTTCACTTCGGGGGAGTGGGAATACTTCTACGGGGTCGTCCCCCTCATCATCTTCCTCATCGTCTCCGTCCTGACCGTCGTCGCGGGCGTCGTCTTCGCCGCCTACTACGCGCTGACGGGGAACGCGATGTGGTTCGCCTCGGTGATGTTCCTCATCGTCCTGCCCTTCGGCGTGATGTATGTGCTTCTGCTCGGGTACAGCGTCCTCGCCATGCTCGCCTGCCCCGAGATGTTCGCCCCGCTGGGCTTCTGGGAAAAGTGTTTCACCGTCCTCTTCAATCCCTTCTATCTGCTGGAATACGTCCCCATCTACGTCATGAGCCGCCGCTATGCGCGGAAAAATATCGACGCGGGCTGGCAACAGACCTCCCGCGTGGAGTACGATCTGCCCCCCGAGGAGGGCGGGTCCGCAGAGGAACCGAAGAGCGAAAACTGACAATTGATCCCCGCAAGTTCGCGGGGATTTTTTTATGGGGTGGGGGGCGACTGCGTCATTCAGAGCGTAGTGAAGAATCCCCCATTTCTCGTCGCCCCTTATAGGGGAGATGTCACGAAGTGACAGAGGGGTTTCAAAACCCCTTTGGCTCACTTCGTTCGCCACTGTCTCATGCGGGTAGCACCCCGCCCTCAGTCAGCATTTGCCCGAAACACATGGGCAAATGCAAAGAGAATTTTGCGCCAAAGATTATCAATCTTTGGCAGAAGTGCAAAATTCTCCCCTACAGGGGCAGCGAGACACCCCTTCCGTCTCGCTCCGCTCGACACCCACCCCTCAAGGGGTGGGCAAGAGTCTCGGCGCCCCCTTGAGGGGGAGCTGTCACGCATCCTTGCGTGACGGAGGGGGTGTCGTTCTGATTTCGTCATGGTGAGCGCAGTCGAACCATCACCTTATTCTACTGCTTTACCAATAAAAAAACCCGACGCGGTGCGTCGGGTTTTTTAATCCTCATAGACGAGAGGGATCCCGTAGGCCTTCTCGTAACATTCCTTCCACGCGGCCTCGGCGCGCCGCTTCATGTCGCGGATGCGCTCCCCTCTCGGCAGGCTCTCGTCGGCATAGATCGCGGGCATGATATGGATCCGAACCTTCTTCATGTGTCCGCGCTTGTTGCGCTGGAACGTACAGAACACGGGCAGGACGGGCACGGAAAACTTCACCGCATAGTGGAAGGCGCCGTCCTTCATGGGTCGGGGCTTCTGATAGTTGGTCCACATGGCCTGTTCGGCGTAAAAATTGACGATCTTCCCCCGTCCGAGCTCCCGCTCCATCTCGGCGACCAAATTTTTCGTCGCGGCGAGGTCCTTGCTGAAGGGCCACATGCCGCCGTGGCGGATGACGTGCCCCGCAAAGCCCGTCTTGTTGTTCCAGGGGGCCATCGTATGGTAGGAGCGGTAGTGCCCTACGGCCGTGCGGACGAGGAGGGTGTCGATGTAGTTGAAGTGATTGCAGACGGAGATCGCGCCCGACTTCCCGAGAGCCTTGAGGTTCTCCCTGCCCTCCACCTTCACGCCGCCATAGGCGATCCAGAGGAAGGGACGGGTGAAAAGTTTCAGGAGCGTTCTCCAAAACATCGTTAGAAACTTATCGATTCCCCGTTGACGGTAGCGATAATTTTTGTCAGGCATGACCCAATCCCCGAGCAGGGGGATATAGCGGAAATCGAAGCGGCGGTGCCTCTCGAGCACGGCCTGTATCCCGCGGATCTTCTCGTTTTTGGTCCTCTTTTGCGCCACTTTGTCACCCCGTTCGGGTTTTTTTCTATTGTAGCCGAAAGTTGAAAGATTGTCAAGCGTTATACGTCGTTTCGGCGGGGCTGTAGAGGTCGAATTCCCCGTCCAAGTCGAAATCCCCGTCGTCGAAGGCGGCGAGCTTGGACACCGATACTTCGTAGGCCGTCATGGTGACCGTCTCCGTCTCGGAGAGGCGCTTCTGATATTCCCTGCTCTGAATGCGGCCCGAGAGGGCGATCCTGTCCCCCACCTTGAGGGTCTGGACGAAGCGGGCATTTCTCCCCCACGCGATGCAGGGAATGTAGTCGGACTTGTTGTAAGCGCGGTTGACGGCGATGAGAAGGTCGGCGATCTCGCGGTTGAAGGGCGTCGTCCTGTAGACGGGCGGTTTGCAGATGTAGCCCGAGAGGACGATGCTGTTGGGATTGGCCGAGGAGGGTGCGACGATCTCCCGCACAAAGACGGTGAGCATGAGGCGGGAACGTCCGCCCTCGAGTTTGTTGTAACTGCGGAACTGTCCGACGGCACAGATGCGGCTTCCGACCGTGAGGCCGTTGCCCTTGATGAGCCGTTCGGAGACGGTGACGGGCAAAATGTCGGCCTGTCCCGAGAGCCGAAGGACCTTTACATAGAATTCGTAAAAGCCTTCGCCGTAGACTTCGTGGGAAAAGGCCGCCTCGGTGACGATCTCCCCGCTGAAATAGACTCTGTTGTTCTTTTCCGTGCTGTGATCCATGATATGTTTTGTACCTCCCAGTGTTTCATACAATGTTTTCGATCGGACTGCATTTGAAGGGGGTTTGCCTTTGCTTTCAGAAGAAATGTCACGAGTTCGCGAGTGACAAAGGGGTTTCCCTTGGCTCCCCTGTAGGGGAGCTGTCACCGCAGGTGACTGAAGGGTTT
>CANQOX010000095.1 GCA_947625595.1 uncultured Clostridia bacterium | reverse complement strand
GTAGGGGAAGTGCCCCGTAGGGGCAAAGGGGTTAAACCCCTCTGTCACTCACTACGTTCGTGACATCTCCCCTATGAGGGGCGACAAGGAGGGACTTCGTTTGAGGGGATTCTTCCCCTTCGACTGCGCTCAGGGTCAGAATGAGCGGGAGGAGGATTTCCTTCGGCTCAGAGTGAGCGGAAACACTTCAAACAAAAGACAGGCCATCACATATGTGACGGCCTGTCTTTTACCAATCGTTTTTTAAGCCGATCAGATAGTCAGCGGAGACATTGAAGTACCTCGCGATCTTGAAGATCGCATCGGCCGTGGGGCTCTGCTTGCCCGTCTCCCAGTAACTGATCGAGGCATTGCTCAAATTCAGAGCCTTCGCAAGCTCATTCTGCCCGATGTTCTTTTCCGCGCGGAGCGTTTTCAGCCGCTCCCCGAATACCTTTCGGTCAAATTCTTCCATAAAAATAATCTAACAAAAATTAGTGTAAAACACTTGACTTCTAATTATAATTAGATTATAATGGAGAAAAAATACGAAGGAGGTAGGTATAATGGCTGTTGCGGGTCTGATTTTTGCGATCCTCGGGCTGATTTCGGGGCTGATCGGCTTTGCCGTCCCGATCTTGAGTATCCTCGGACTTCCCATCGCGCTGATCGGCTTGATTTTGAGCTGCGTCGCGATGAAGAGGGAAAAGACGGGCATGACGACGGCGGGTCTCGTGATCGGGATCATCGCCACCGTGTTCACAGCGATCACGTTCTTTACCTGTGGTATTTGCGTGATCTGCGCCGCAGGGACTGCCGGCGCACTCATGTGAGCGGCAAAGGGGGGAGCGGTCACGCTCCCCCAAATTATTTGGATACATATGGAAATCAAGGTCAATGGGTTCAACATATTTGGACGCGAGATCCCCTTTTACGGTCTCCTGTTTGTGCTGGGATTTGCGGTCGCGGTCCTGACAGCGATCCCGAAGGCGCGCCGCATGAAACTTCCGTTCACGGAGATCGCGTGCTCGGCCGTGTTTGCGGGCGTTGGGGGGATCCTCGGGGCAAAATTGCTCTCCGTTCTCACTTCCATCAATTATATTATCGAATATCACATCTCCTTCCTCGACGTCGTCCGAAACGGCTTTGTCTTCTACGGAGGGTTGATCGGCGGCGCACTCGGGCTTTTGATCTACGCCAAGGCATTCCATGAGCCGATTTTGCGCTATTTTGACCTCTATGCGGCGGGGACTGCGCTCGGGCATGCGTTCGGGCGGGTCGGGTGCCTCTTTTCGGGCTGTTGTTATGGGCTCCCGACGGCGGGGAGTTTTTTTGTCGTGTACCGAAGCGCGATCGATCCGAATACGCCGCTCGGGCTTCCGCTCCTGCCCGTTCAGCTGATCGAAAGTTTCTGCCTCGTTGCGATTTTCGCGGTGTGCGAGATCGTCTTCTATTGCGGGGGAAAACGGGGCGTGAGCGCCGCGGTCTACGCTTTTTCCTACGCAACGACAAGATTTGTGCTTGAATTTTTCCGAGGCGATCCCGTCCGCGGACTGTGGGGCGGGTTGTCGACATCGCAGTACATTTCGCTTGCCATCATCGTCGTGTGCTCCGTCGTCGTTGTCTGCGCCGCGCTTCGCCGCCGCGCCGCGAGAAAAGTGAAATAAATTCAGGGTGGGAGAGGAGGAAAGAGGACTTCGTTTCAGGGGATTTTCGCTGCGCCCTGAATGAGCGGTCGCTCCCCGCGCTCATGTTGAGCGAAGCGAAACATCTCATAGACCTACGGACTACGTTCTTCGGGATCCTTCGACTCTGCCCTACGGGCTTCGCTCAGGATGACGCAGTGTCTCCTCGCTGCCCCTTATAGGGGAAGTGGCGAACGCAGTGAGCCAAAGGGGTTTTGAAACCCCTCTGTCTCGGCTACGCCTCGACATCTCCCCTATGAGGGGCGACAAGCAGACTTCGTTTGAGGGGATTCTTCGGGCTTTGCCCTCAGAATGAGCGGGGGCCTCCTTGGCTTAGAGTGAGCGGAAACACTTCAAACAAAAAACAGGCCGTCGCGGGGGCGACGGCCTGTTGGACTTTACTTTTCGATGAGGCTCTTTCCCGTCATTTCCTTGGGAATGGGCAGGCCCATCACCTCGAGGAGGGTGGGGGCGAGGTCGGCCAAAATGCCGTCCTTGCGGAGTTTTACCCCCTTGAGCTTTTCCGAGATCAGCACGACGGGCACGGGATTGGTCGTGTGCGCCGTGAAGGGCGAACCGTCGGCGTCGAGCATCTTATCCGCATTTCCGTGATCGGCGGTGAGAAGGACAGCCCCGCCCATCGAAAGGACCTGATCGACGACCTTTTTCACGCATTCGTCGACGGTGTGCACGGCCTTGACCGCCGCAGGAATGACGCCCGTGTGGCCGACCATGTCGCAGTTGGCAAAGTTCAAGATCATCGCGTCGTATTCGCCCGTCGCAAGTTCGGCGATCGCCTTTTCGGTGACCTCGGGGGCCGACATCTCGGGCTGGAGGTCGTAAGTGGCGACCTTGGGCGAGTTGATGAGGACGCGGACCTCGTTTTCGTTGGGCTTCTCCACGCCGCCGTTGAAGAAAAACGTCACATGCGCGTACTTCTCCGTCTCGGCGATGCGAAGCTGTTTTTTGCCCATCTTCGCGAGATATTCGCCCAAAGTGTTTTCAAGGCTCTGCTTGGGGAAGGCGATCTCGACGCCCTCGAAGGCCGCGTCATAGACAGTGAAACAGACATACACGGGGTGCAAAAAGCCCGTCTTCCGCTCAAACGCCGTGCCCTTGGGAACGACGAATTCCCTCTGCGAGAAGGCGCGGGTGATCTCTCTGGCGCGGTCGGGACGGAAGTTGAAGAAGATGATGGAGTCGCCCTCCTCCACGAGCGCGACGGGCTTTCCGTCCCTGCAGATGTTGGTGGGAAGCACAAATTCATCGGTCACGCCGCCTGCGTAGCTCTCCTCGAGTGCGGCGACGGGGTCCTCCGCGTGGAGACCCGTGCCCAAAGTCAGCATGTCATACGACTTTTCCTCGCGGTCCCAGTTGTTGTCGCGGTCCATGGAGTAATATCTGCCCGAGAGGGAGGCAAGTTCGCCGTAGCCGAGCTTTTTCATGAAGGCGAGAAGCTCCTTCACATACTCCACGCCCGAGGTGGGGGAGACGTCGCGCCCGTCCATGAAGCCATGGACATAGCATTCGGGCACGCCCCGCCTTTTCGCCATTTCGAGCAGGGCAAAGAGGTGGGTGATGTGGCTGTGGACGCCGCCGTCGGAGAGAAGGCCCCAGAGGTGGAGCTTTTTCCCATTGTCGCGCGCGCTGTCCATCGCTTTGATGAGGGCGGGATTTTCAAAGAAGTCGCCGTCCTGAATGGCCTTGGTGATCTTGGTCAGATCCTGATAGACGATGCGGCCCGCGCCCATGTTGAGGTGGCCGACCTCGGAGTTGCCCATCTGCCCGTCGGGAAGGCCCACGGAGAGGCCGCTCGCGCCGAGGGTGGCGGAGGGATAGTTTTCCCTGTAAAAAGTCACATTTTTACTGCCGTCCATGAAGATGGCGTTGCCGTTGTGGTCGGGATTGAGCCCGTAGCCGTCCATGATGATGATCGCATAAGGTGTTTTCATGCTTTTTTACCTCTTTTTGATTCCAAAATATTATACATTACTTTCCATAAATTGGCAAGTGATTTGAGAAATATTCTCGGGGAAGCTGCCCAAACCCTGCCCCGCGATCCTCCGCAGGAAAATCTTGCCAAACACTTGCAAAAATCCCTTCGCTGTACTAAAATAAAATTGCGTCACAA
>CANQOX010000094.1 GCA_947625595.1 uncultured Clostridia bacterium | reverse complement strand
CTTCTCAAGGACATCATGGAGGACACCCTCAACGAGGCTCCCTTGCCCGAATTCCAATATCCCTGCGTCATCATGTTTGTCGGCGTGAACGGCGTCGGCAAGACGACGACCATCGGAAAGGTGGCCAACTATTTTGTGAAACAGAAAAAGTCCGTCACCGTCGCGGCGGCGGATACGTTCAGGGCGGCGGCGACCGAACAGCTCGAGATCTGGGCGGAACGGGCCAAGGTCCGCATCGTCAAGCATGAGGAGGGGAGCGACCCCTCCGCCGTCGCGTTTGACGCCGTCTCCTCGGCCAAGGCGCGGGGGACGGACGTCCTCCTCATCGATACGGCGGGGCGGCTCCACGTCAAGGAAAACCTCATGAAGGAGCTTCAGAAGATGGACAGGGTCGTCGAACGGGAATTCCCCGAGGCGGCGTTCTATAAATTTCTGGTCCTCGACGCCACGACGGGGCAGAATGCAGTCTCGCAGGCGAGCGTCTTTCACGAGGCCGTGGACATCGACGGCATCGTCCTCACCAAGCTCGACGGCACGGCGAAAGGGGGCTTCGTGTTCTCCCTCTGCGGCGAACTGAAAGTGCCCGTCGTCTTTGCGGGCGTGGGCGAAAAGATCGACGACCTCGAACGCTTCGACGCAGAACAGTTTGTAGAGGGATTTTTCTGATAGTTTCGATTATTTCGAACATTTCTTTGCTCGCCCCGCCACTTTCTCGCCCCCTCCATGGGGGTGCCGCTCTTACCCCCTCCGTGGGAGGGGGGTAGGGGGGTGGGTCACCTTGTTTTTGCGTCATTCTGAGCGAAGCGAAGAATCTCGCGGGGCTTCGAAAAGAAATGTTCGAGCGAAAGTGCTTTGCGCATCAATCGAGTTAGCCTCGGAAGCGTTATTTGCAAGGACAATAAGGTTCCCGTAGGGTACCGCGTCGCGACACTGCGCAGTTTGCGCGGTTTTGCGTGAACGCAAAACCGTTGCTTTGAACGCAGGTCGCTCCTTTTCCCAAAAAATCTTGCTTTGCAATATTTTTTGGGATCCCTGTGGCTTAGGCGGGGGAACCCCGCCACGCGCAGTGAGTGGGAATGAACCCCCACCCCTACCCTCGGTTACGGCGGCAGGGACCGCCGTAACGCTATCGGCGAGGCCACGCCTCATGTCGCGGCGCAGCTCACAGCCCACTGGGCTGTTGAGCAGAACTGCGCCGCTCCACCCTTGGAAAGGGGGCAGGCGTGAAAGCGCGAAACCCCGCCTCCCCCCCTTATACATGAGGGGGGAGGGTAGGGAAGGGGGTGCCTTCTCGCTGCCCCTTTTAGGGGAAGTCCCCCGCAGGGGGAAAGGGGTTTTTGAAACCCCTCTGTCATTCGCATTGCTCATGACATCTCCCCTAAAAGGGGCGACAAGAGTAAGGCGATGCTTCGTTTGCGATTCGGCGTGGGCAGACATCTTTTTCACATTTTCTTTCCCTGTCAAGGAAAAATGCTTGACGGGGGAATTTTTTTCTGCTATAATGCCGATAAAAGGAGTGGGAAATGAAGGATCTCAAGTATTTGCAACTTTGGGACGCATATGGTCCGCTCCTCACCGACGCCCAGCGGGAGATCTGTGAGAAGTACTACATGTACGACCTTTCCCTCTCCGAGATCGCCGAGGAGAAGGGCGTCAGCAAACAGGCTGTCTCCGACGCGCTCAAGACGAGCCGCGACCTCCTCGATCTTTATGAGGAGAAACTGCACTTTAACGAGCAGACCCAGAGCTATTCCCTCGAGGTATCGTTCATGATGACGGATGTCACGCGCGCACTCGAAACTTTCAAGCGGCTCCACCCCGAGTTTGCGGGGGAGATGGACGCCATCATCGCTAAAGTCACGGTCGGCGAAACCATAGACCTTGACGAAGGGGAGAACTAAATGACATTCTTTGCTTCGCTCTCCGAGCGGCTCAACCATATCTTTTCCAAGCTCACCAAGCGCGGCAGGCTCACCGAGCTCGAGATCAGGCAGGCGATGCGCGAAGTCCGCGTCGCCCTTTTGGAGGCCGACGTCAATCTGAAGGTCGCCAAAGATTTCATCGCCGAAGTCAGTGAGAAGGCGGTGGGGCAGAAGATCCTCGAGAGCCTCAACCCCGCCCAGCAGGTCATCAAGATCGTCAACGAGGAACTCATCGCCCTGATGGGTCCGTCGAATGCCAAACTCGAAGTTTCGCCCAAGCCGCCGACCGTCATCATGATGTGTGGCCTGCAGGGCGCGGGCAAGACGACGATGTGCGCAAAACTCGCCGTCCAGCTCAAAAAGCAGGGCAAAAAGCCCCTCCTCGTCGCCTGCGACGTCTACCGCCCCGCGGCGATCGACCAGTTGAAAGTCGTGGCGGCAAAGGCGGGCGCGGAGGTCTTCGAGAAGGGCACGCAGGCCCCGCCGAAGACGGCGAAACAGGCCGTCGAATACGCCCTGAAGATGGGCTTTGATACCGTCGTTATCGACACCGCAGGGCGGCTCCACATCGATGAGAAGCTCATGCAGGAGCTTGAGGATATCAAGAGGGAAGTCAGCGTCACGGAGATCCTTCTCACCGTCGACGCCATGACGGGTCAGGACGCTGTGAACGTCGCGGAGACCTTCAATTCCCGCCTCAACATCACGGGCGTCATCCTCACCAAACTCGACGGCGACACGCGCGGGGGCGCTTGCCTCTCCATCAAGGCCGTCACGGGCAAGCCCATCAAGTTCATCGGCGTGGGCGAGAAGATCACCGACCTTGAGCCCTTCTATCCCGACCGCATGGCTTCGCGCATTTTGGGAATGGGGGACGTCTTGTCCCTCATCGAGAAGGCGCAGGAGGCCGTCACCGAACAGCAGGCCAAGGAAATGGAGCGCAAGATGCGCGAGAATTCCTTTACCCTCGCCGACTACCTGACGCAGTTTGAGACGCTGAAGAAGATGGGCGGCGCAGGCGCGCTCATGAGCATGCTCCCCGGGGCGGGAAAGATCAAGGAAGGGGACATCGACGAGAGCAAGATCGAGCGCATCCGCGCCATCATTCTCTCCATGACCCCCAAGGAGAGGGACAACCCGCAGATCATCAACTCCTCGCGGAAGCGCCGCATCGCGCTGGGGTCGGGGACTACCGTGCAGGACGTCAACCAGCTTCTGAAGCAGTTTGAGCAGACCAAGGAGCTCATGAAGCGTTTCAGGAACGGAAAGGGGAAGATGAGACTGCCATTTTAACTGTTTCGAACATTTCTTTACTCGCCCCGCGGACGCGCGAAGGCCCTCCCCGCGCGTCATCCTGAGCCGCCGCCGAAGGCGGCGTGTCGAAGGATCTCGCGGGGCTTCGAAAAGAAATGTTCGAGCGAACGTGCTTTGTGCATCAATCGAGTTGACTGCGGAAGGCGCTCTGCAAGGACAACAAGCCGAAAGGTTTCGGCAAATTGTGTCGCCCACGGCGGAAGTGAATTCCGCCTAAGGCAAGTAAGTGGGAATGAACCCCCACCCCTACCCCGCCCCCTTAAGAAGGGGGCGGGCGAGAAAAAACCACTGTCTCCCCCTTATACGTGAGGGGGGAGGGTGTCACCGCCTTTCACTTGTCGCCCCTTATAGGGGAGATGTCACGAACGAAGTGAGTGACAGAGGGGTTTCAAAACCCCTTTGGCTCACTGCGTTCGCCACTTCCCCTAAAGGGGCAGCGAGAGGATACTGCGTCATTCAGAGCGAAGCGAAGAATCCCCTTGGTCAATGCCCCACTACCGCATTTCCAAAACCCAAACAGACAAAAAAATAAAAAAACAACATAGAGAGGTAACAACAAATGGTCAAAATGAGACTG
>CANQOX010000093.1 GCA_947625595.1 uncultured Clostridia bacterium | reverse complement strand
CGCTCCGCCTCAACCAGTGGTGCAACGTCATGCGGTGGGAAAAGACGACCCGTCCCTTCCTCCGCACGAGCGAATTTTTGTGGCAGGAGGGGCACTCCGTCTACGCCTCCGCCGAGGACGCCGAGAGGGAGACGGAGAACATGCTTCGCCTCTATGAGAACTTTGCAAAGGACGTCCTCTGCATGCCCGTCCTCACGGGAAAGAAGACGGAGAAGGAGAAGTTCGCGGGCGCCGTCGCCACCTACGGCATGGAGGCCATGATGCACGACGGCAAAAGTTTGCAGTCGGGCACGACCCACTACATGGGGCAGAACTTCGCCAAGGCCTTCAATGTCCAGTTTACGGACAGGGACGGCGCACTCAAATACGGATATACGATGAGTTACGGCGTTTCCACCCGCCTCATCGGGGCAGTCATCATGACGCACGGGGACCAGCGGGGGCTCGTCCTTCCGCCTCCCGTCGCGCCCGTGCAGGCCGTCATTGTGCCCATCGCGCAGAAGAAAGAGGGCGTGCTCGCGGCGTGCAGAGAGCTGGAGGCTTCGCTCAAAGGGGCGGGCGTCCGCGCTTTCGTCGACGACAGCGACAATTCCCCCGGGTGGAAGTTCAACGAGTGGGAGATGAAGGGCGTGCCCGTCCGCATCGAGCTCGGCCCGCGCGACATTGAAAACGGTGTGATGACCGTCTTCCGCCGCGACGTCTGCGAGAAGGGGGAACTTCCCCTCAAAAATGCGCCCGAGGCCCTCAAGGGCCTGCTCGCCGAGATCGGCGCGAACATGTACGAAAGGGCGGCAAAGCGCATGCAGGAACGCATTGTGTCCGCGGAGACGCTCGAGGAATTGCTCGACGGCGTGAACGGGGGCAACTTCGTGAAGGCGGGCTGGTGCGGTTGCAGGGAGTGCGAGGACAGAGTCAAGGAATTCGCACAGGCGACTGCCCGCGTCATGGCGGACGAGAACACTGCCCAAAAGTGCGTCGTCTGCGGCAAACCCTCCGTCCATACGGTATTTTTTGCAAGGGCGTACTGATAGGTTTCGCGCGATTTCTTTTGCTTCGCAAAACAAATACGCGCGAGGGGTCAATGTAGTGCATTCTACGGCCGTATCACCCCACGAACTTTCGTGCCTTGAAAGACAATAAGGTTCCCGTAGGGTACCGAATGGGGTCGCCCACGGCGGAAGTGAATTCCGCCTAAGGCAAGGAAGTGGGAATGTTTCGAACATTTCTTTACTTGCCCCGCCACTTTCTCGCCCCCTCCGTGGGGGTGCCGCGGCGCAATTCTGCTCAACAGTGCGGTGCACTGTGAGCTGCGCCGCGGCAGGAGCGGTGGCCTCCGCGACGGGGTTACGGCGGTCCCTGCCGCCGTAACGGGAAGGGGGTGGGTCACCTCATTCCTGCGTCATTCTGAACGCAGTGAAGGATCTCGCGGGGCTTCGAAAAGAAATGTTCGAGCGAAAGTGCTATCAACATCAATCGAGTTGGCCTCGGAAGGCACTTTGCAAAGACAACAAGCCGAAAGGTTTCGGCAAATTGTGTCGCCCACGGCGGAAGTGAATTCCGCCTAAGGCAAGTGAGTGGGAACGACACCCCCTCAGTCACGCAAGGGCGCGTGACAGCTCCCCCTCAAGGGGGAGCCAAGAGACCCCTTGCCCACCCCTTGAGGGGTGGGTGCCCCGTAGGGGCGGAAGGGGTGTCTCCTCGCTGCCCCTATCAGGGGAAGTGCCCGAGCTTGCGAGGGCAAAGGGGTTTTGAAACCCCTCTGTCACTTCGTGACATCTCCCCTAAAAGGGGCGACAAGGGGACTTCGTTCGAGGGGATCCTTCGGCTTCGCCGCAGAATGAGCGTTCTCTTCGCCACAATTTTTAATTTTCAATTCCTATTGTGTGAGGATCAATATGAAACATCTCGACATTTCCAAAGTATTGCAGGACAGGACGCTTCTCGGCGAGACGGTCGTCGTCTGCGGCTGGGTCAGGACCTTCCGCGATTCCTCCGCCGTCTCCTTTTTGGAGCTCACCGACGGCACGTCCTTTCAGAAACTGCAGGTCGTCATCGACAAGGCGGCCTTAAGGCCCGACCCCGAGTGCCTGAAGCTCGGCGCGAGCGTGTGCGTCAAGGGCGAAGTCGTCAAGGCGTACAAGGGAGAGGGGAACGAGCTAAACGCAAAGGAGATCGCCCTCCTCGGCGCTTGTCCCGCCGACTATCCCATTCAGAAAAAGCGCACGACGCTCGATTTCCTGCGGGGCATTCCCCATCTTCGTCTCCGCACGAATACCTTCCAAGCCGTCTTCCGCGTCCGCTCGGTCGCCGCGCAGGCCATTCACAGATTTTTCCACGAGAACGGCTATTACTACATCAACACGCCCCTCATCACTGCGAGCGACTGCGAGGGGGCGGGGGAGATGTTCCGCGTGACGACACAGCCTTGGAATGCGAACTATCCGACGGAGGAGGAGTACTTCAAGGAGGACTTTTTCGGCACCAAGGCGGGCCTCTCCGTCTCGGGACAGCTCGAGGGCGAAGTTGCGGCCACCGCGCTCGGCAAGATCTACACCTTCGGACCCTCCTTCCGCGCCGAGAACTCCAACACCAAGCGGCACCTCGCCGAATTCTGGCATGTGGAGCCTGAGATCGCCTTTGCCGAACTTCCCGACGTCATCGAGGTCGCCGAGAGCTTGCTCAAATACCTCATCAACGCCGTCCTCAATGAGTGCCCCGAGGAGATCAAATTCTTCGATTCCTTTGTCGAAAAGGGGCTCATCGACAAGCTCACCCACGTCGCGACGAGCGATTTCGGCGTGTGCAGTTACACGGAAGCCGTCAAAATTCTCGAAAAGGAAAACAGTCAATTCCAGTTCCCCGTGCACTGGGGGAGCGATCTCCAGTCCGAGCATGAGAAATTCCTCACCGAAAAGGTCTTCCGCCGTCCCGTCTTCGTGACCGACTATCCCAAGGAGATCAAGTCCTTCTACATGAAGCAGAACGCCGACGGCAAGACCGTTGCCGCGACCGATTGCCTCGTCCCCGGGATCGGGGAGATCATCGGCGGGAGCGAGAGGGAGGCCGACCTGCGCAAACTTGTCGCCGCCATGGAGGAGAGGCACATGAATATGGACGCATACAGGCAGTACCTCGACCTCCGCATCTTCGGAAGTGTGCCGCACGGCGGGTTCGGGCTCGGCTTCGAACGCTTCGTGATGTATGTGACGGGCATGGAGAACATCCGCGACGTCACCCTCTTCCCGAGAAGCGTGAAGAGTATTTATTGATCATTTCGAACATTTCTTTACTCGCCCCGCAGACGCGCGGAAGGTCTCCCCGCGCGTCATCCTGCCCTGCGCGTCATCCTGAGCCGCCGCCGAAGGCGGCGTGTCGAAGGATCTCGCGGGGCTTCGAAAAGAAATGTTCGAGCGAAAGTGTTTTGTTCATCAATTGATTTGGTCTCGGAAGCGTTATATGCAAAGGCATTAAGGTTCCCGTAGGGTACCAAATGGGGTCGCCCACGGCGGAAGTGAATTCCGCCTAAGGCAAGTGAGTGGGAATGAACCCCCACCCCTACCCCGTAACGGGTAGGGGGGTGGGTCACCGCATTCTTGCTGCCCCTCATAGGGGAAGTGCCCCGTAGGGGCAAAGGGGTTTTGAAACCCCTCTGTCACTCACTATGTTCGTGACATCTCCCCTAAAAGGGGCGACGAGGAAACTTCGTTCAAGGGGATTCTTCACTTCGTTCAGAATGAGCGGTTGCCCTCGCTGCCCCTCATAGGGGAAGTGCCCCGTAGGGGCAAAGGGGTTTTGAAACCCCTCTGTCACTCACTATGTTCGTGAC
>CANQOX010000092.1 GCA_947625595.1 uncultured Clostridia bacterium | reverse complement strand
TATACTATACTCCGTGGAATTTAACAAGTTTTATTCCGCAAATTTTTGTGAAAATTTTGCCCTCGTAAAACATTATTTTAATGAAAAATTGTGGCGGGATTGGAATGACACCCCTTCCGTCTCGCTTCGCTCGACACCCACCCCTCGAGGGGTGGGCAAGGGTAAACTGCGCTCATCCTGAGCCGCAGGCGAAGGATCTCATAAACCCACGGACTTCGTTCAAGGGGATTCTTCGGGCTTCGCCCTCAGAATGAGCAATGTCCCCACTCATCATGCCTTCGGCGGAGCTTCCCCCCACAGGGGGAAGCCTTTCCATCGTCGGCGGTCCTCGCCCTGTAATAAAATTCCAAAGGAAAAGGGAACGCATTTGCGTTCCCTTTTCCTTTGGAGCTGATGAGCGGACTCGGACCTCGTCGCAACGCGCCCTTTTTTATCGCTTTTTCTTCCGAAAAAGCTCCTCTTTCAGGCGGTTGCTCCTCTTCCCAAAAAAATACTTCGTCTTTTTTTGGGATCCCTATTTTTTTCGGTCGGCGGTCCGAGCTCTAAATTATTTCCATGAGAAATGGGAATGCCGTTGGCATTCCCATTTCTCATGGAGCTGATGAGCGGACTCGGACCGCCGACCTCATCCTTACCAAGGATGCGCTCTACCTGCTGAGCTACACCAGCACAATATGAAATTTATTTCGGTCGACGGTCCTCGGACCGCCGTTCTCAGGCGGGTAGAGCCCCGCCTTCGGTCACGCGCAAAGCGGCAAATGCTTTGCGCTCAGTTCGCGCGGCGCCGACAGCCCACTGGGCTGGTCGGCAGAATGCCTCGCTCACCCTCATCCTTACCAAGGATGCGCTCTACCTGCTGAGCTACACCAGCATCGCTGTTGCCCTTCGTCCCCGAGGGGCAAGTATAAGTATATTCGAATCAAAGGGATAAGTCAAGCGATATTCGGAGAGTTTTTCACAAAAAGCCCAAAATTTTCCCCTCAACACAGCGGTCAGCGGGGCAAAGCGGCAAAAAGAAGTGCCTCTGAAACCTTCAGCTCACCTTATAGTGCGCGGCAAGTCCCCCTTCGCTCGTCTCACGGTAGCGGGCGTTGATGTCCTTGCCCGTCTCATACATCGTCTTGACGATGAGATCGAAAGAGATCTTTCTCGTGCCCGTGAGGACGCGGGAGAGCTCCGCGCTCTCCAAGGCCCGCATCGCCGCGACGGCATTTCTCTCGATACAGGGGATCTGCACATAGCCGCAGATGGGATCGCAGGTGAGGCCGAGCTGGTGCTCGAGGGCGATCTCGGCGGCATACTCCGTCTGATCGGCGTCCGCGCCGAAGAGACTGCACACGGCCGCGGCGGCCATCGATGTGGCCGTGCCGATCTCTGCCTGACAGCCCGCTTCCGCCCCGCTCACCGAGGCATTCTGCTTGACCGTAATGCCGACAAGTCCCGCCGTCGCGAGGGCCGAGATCACTCTGTTTTCGCTGAATCCATGCTTTCCCGACAGATAGAAGAGTACGGCGGGAAGCACGCCGCTCGCCCCGCATGTGGGCGCAGTGACGACGTCCCCGCCCCCCGCATTTTCCTCGCTCGTCGCGAAGGCAAAGGCGCACAGCTGACGTTTTTCGCGCTCTTCGGGCTCCTCGTCGGGCGACTTTGTCTCAAACAGGATCTTCGCCTTCCGATCCACCCCCAACGTCCCCGGGAGCTTCCCCTCGGCGACAAGTCCCCTGTGTATCGTGCGCTTCATGGAACGCCAGACCTCCGCGAGGAAGGGCTTGATCTCCTCCCCTTCAAAGTCAAAGACGACGTCGGAGAGAGGAATGTTTTTCTTCTTGCTGTAATCCATGATCTCCGAAAACGAGGCGAACGGGTAGACGTCCTTCGCCTCGCTCATCGGCTCGCCCGCGGCGCGGATACTTCCCCCGCCGATCGAGAGATAGGTGACCGTGAGAATGGGCCGACCGTCCCCGCCCAAGGCCTCCAAAATCATGGTATTGGGATGCTCGAGGGGCCTGTCCGACGTATCGAAGATGACGTCGATCTTCTTCCCCGTCCCCTCGAAGACGTCGATGATCGCCCTGTCGGTGAGGTGCCCTTTCCCCGTGAGGGCAAGGGAGCCGTACAGCGTGGCGCGGTAGGAGGGAGCGTCCGCGCACCTCCCCAAAAAGTCCTTGGCGGCGCGTTCGGGCCCCATGGTGTGGGAGCTCGAAGGCCCCCGCCCGATCTTATAGAGCTCTCTCAACGATTGCATACTGCCTCCTTCGGCAAAATTTTGCCTTCGTGTTCGCTTTTTTTCGGAAAAAGGCCATACTGCTATCGAACGTATGACGATCCTGTATGTGTGCTTTGCTGTCTATATCCTCGCCGTCAACTTTTACGGCTTCCGTTTCCTGAAATCGCAGAAGGAGGAATACGAAGCGGACGGAGAGATCAAGGGAGACGGAAAACTCCTTCTCGCCGCAGTCCTCGGCGGCGCGATCGCCGTCTATGCCTCGATGTTCTTCATGCACTTCCGCCTCGGGAACCTCTTCCTCATGATCTTCCTCCCCCTCCTCGCGGTGCTCAATCTCTACTGCTTCTTCCTCGGCTTTCGGGGGATCTATCTGTTCTTTTGATGGAAAAGAAGGGTCTCGCGGCCGTCAAGGGGTGAAATTGGCCTCGAGCCACTTGGCGACGCCGTCCTCCTCGCAATAGCCGATGACGCCCGTCGCCTTTTCTTTGAGCCAGCTGTCGGCGTTCATCACGGCATACTTTTCATCGCAGACGTCGAACATGTCCGAATCGTTGGAGGTGTCGCCGAAGCAGACGACCTTGTCGCAGGCGAGATATTCCTTCAGAAAGCGCACGCCGTTGGCCTTCGTCGCGTCGCGCGGAGAGACCTCCATCCAGAAGTCATTCTGATACTTCTCCTGATGAAAGATGCAGATGAACCGCTCGTCGTACTTGAGGATGTCCCACGCCTTCTCGAGCTGTTCCCGTGGGCCGATGCACTTGAAGTAGAAGATATACCCCTCGAGAAGCTCCTCCTCGGAGTTCGCGGGGTCGAGGCGGACGTCCCCCCGCCTGCGGAAGAGGTAGCGTTCGATGCCAAAGGTTTCCCTTCCGCGGAGGTAGGCGACGCGCTCGCGCTCACGGGTCTTCGCCCCGAAGACGAAGGGCGGGATGCCGAAGCGTTGGAGGACGGAATAGACGTACCACTTTTCCTCGTCCGTGAAGAGGACGGCGCGGAGCGTTTCCCCTGTCCCGTAATCGTAGATGAGGCCGCCGTTGTAGAGCACGACGGGCGCACGGATCGAAAGCCCGTCGAGGGCGAGCTTCGCGCTCAAGGCCGAACGGGCCGTCGCAAAGGAGAGGAGAAGTCCCCTCTCCGTCAACATATTCAGCTTATCGCGGCTGTAGGGCGAGACTTTTTCCTTGCTCGTGAGCAAGGTCCCGTCAAGGTCCGTTACATAGAGTGTTTTCATCGTTGCGACCGCCGAGATTCTCCGATCTATTATATTTCGGACGAAAAAATTATACCACAACCTTTTCGCGAATGCAAGCTCTATTCACATTGTTTTATTTGAGATGCGCAAAGGCAGAGTGAAAAAATTTTTTTCGGAAAGTTTTGCGTTACCCTATCAAAATCGTTTGACATATTTGCAGATCTTTGATAGAATAGGCAAGCATTGACCGAGTGCGGGTGTAGTTCAGTGGTAGAATCCCAGCCTTCCAAGCTGGTCGCGTGGGTTCAATTCCCATCACCCGCTCCAATTCGTAAGTCTCAGAGATGTGCGAAACTTCGAGGCAAGTCAAATATGCGCCTGTAGCTCAGGTGGATAGAGCAACGGCCTTCTAAGCCGTGTGTCAGGAGTTCGAATCTCTTCAGGCGCACCAAACATATGGCGGGCGTAGCTCAGTTGGTTAGAGCGCCAGATTGTGGCCCTGGAGGTCGCAAGTTCGATTCTTGTCGCCCG
>CANQOX010000091.1 GCA_947625595.1 uncultured Clostridia bacterium | reverse complement strand
GGCTTCGGCCTCACGATCGAGGACTTGAAGAACTTCCGCCAGCTCGGCTCAAAGACCCCCGGCCACCCCGAATACGGTCACACCGTCGGCATTGAGACGACGACGGGTCCCCTTGGGCAGGGCATTGCGAACGCCGTCGGCATGGCTGTCGCCGAGGCGCACCTCGCCGCGAAGTTCAACCGCGAGGGCTTCCCCGTCGTTGACCACTACACCTACGCGCTCTGCGGCGACGGCTGTTTGGAGGAGGGCATCTCCTACGAGGCCTGCTCGTTCGCGGGGACGCACGCGCTCGGCAAACTCATTCTCTTCTATGACGACAACGACATCACGATCGAGGGCAACACCGACATCACCTTCAAAGAGGACGTCGCGGCCCGCTTCAAGGCGCAGAATTGGCAGGTCATCAAAGTCGACCTCGTCGCCAACCCCGACAATGTGACGATGATCGCGAACGCCATCCGCAAGGCGCAGAAGGACAAGGATCACCCCTCCGTCATCATCTGCAAGACCAAGATCGGCTATGGCACCCCTCTCGAGGGCAGTCACAAGTGCCACGGTTCCCCTCTCGGCGAAGAGAACCTGCAGAAGACCAAGGAAAAGCTTGGCTGGACATGCGCTCCCTTCGAGGTCCCCGAGGAAGTGTTCAAGCACTGCAGGACGGCAGGCCGCCGTGGCGCGAAGAAGGAGCGGGCATGGAAGGCCATGTTCAAGGAATATGAGAAGGCCTATCCCGAACTTGCCGCAGAGTACAGGGCGGCTATGAAGGGCGAGATCGCCGACCTTGCGGCCTGCGAAGACCTCTTCAAATTCGAGAAGCCCATGGCGACCCGCCAGACCTCATCGCAGGTCCTTCAGAAGATCGCCGCTCTCGTTCCCTCCCTCATGGGCGGCAGTGCCGACCTTGCTCCCTCCAACCTCTCCAATATGAAGGACACAGACGCCGTCACTTACGGCGACTTCGGCCCCGACAATTACGCGGGCAGGAACATGCACTTCGGCATTCGCGAGCATGCGATGGCCGCCATTGCCAACGGCATGCAGCTCCACGGCGGTCTCCATGCGTACTGCTCCACTTTCTTCATCTTCTCCGACTACTGCAAGCACGCCATGCGCCTCTCCGCGCTCATGAATATCCCCGTCGTCTACATTCTGACGCACGACAGCATCGGCGTCGGCGAGGACGGCCCCACCCATGAGCCCGTGGAACAGCTCATCGCCCTCCGCTCCATTCCCAATATGAAGGTCTACCGCCCCGCAGACGGCAAGGAGACCGCGGCGGCTTGGATCTCCGCCCTAACGGGGAAAGCGCCCACCGCGCTCGTCCTCACGAGGCAGAACCTTCCCCAGTACGAAAACAGCGGCCTTGCGGCCCTCAAGGGCGGCTATGTGCTCGAGGATTGCAACGGGAAACCCGACGTTCTCCTCATCGCGAGCGGCTCCGAGGTCGAACTCTGCGTCAAGGCGAAGGCCAAACTCGCCGAAGAGGGCGTCAAGGCCCGCGTCGTCTCCATGCCCTGCTTTGAGGAATTTGAGAAGCAGAGCGACAGATATAAGGAGAGCGTTCTCCCCTCCTCCGTCAAGGCGCGCGTGTGCGTCGAGGCGGGCAGTCCGTACAGCTGGTACAAGTACGCGGGCGACAAGGGCGAGATCGTCGCGATGACGGGCTTCGGCGCGAGCGGTCCCGCGCCCAAGCTGTTCGAGAAGTTCGGCTTCACCGTCGACAATGTCGTCGAAAAGGCGAAGATCTCCCTCGCAAAATAAACCATTTCAGGCACGCCCTTGCGGCGTGCCCTTTTGCTATGAACGACTATTCGATCCTTCTCGTCCACGGGATCATCGTGAAGGAATTTTTGTTCTTCAAGGCCTTCGGCGGGATCGAAAAAAGCTGAAAAAGAAGGTGTACGCATTCTATCTCGGCCTCTGCGGGGAACTCATCGGAATGTCCTTCCCGCAGGAGGACAAAGCGAAAAAACTGCCCGAAAGCGTTTAGGGCGTCTCTTTCAAAAAATCAAGGAGGATCCTTATGGAACTTTCAGACATCGAAAAACTATATTTGCACAGGCAGAGCTGCCGCGCCTTCTCGGACAGGGAAGTCGATGAGGCGGTGATAAAGGAAATTTGCAGAGTTGCCCTGCTTGCCCCCTCGGCGTGCAACGCCCAGCCGTGGCAGCTCATCACCGTCATGGGCGGGAAACTTCCCGAATTCGTCAAGGCCGTCCAGCCGATGGGCATGAACAAGTTCGCCTCGGACGCCAAGGCCCTCATCGTCGTCTCCGAGGACAGGAGCGGCGGCGTCATGAAGGTCGGCCCCGCCGTCAGGGAGAATCCCTACATCAGGAACGACCTCGGCATTCTGACCGCGCATCTGATCGTTGCGGCGGAGGCCGCGGGCCTCGGGACGTGCATTCTCGGCGCGCGGGACGAGAACAGACTGCGCGAACTCCTCGGCTTCGACAGCGGGATGCACATTCCCCACGTCGTCGCCGTCGGATATCCGAAGGAGGGCTATGAGATCAGAAAAAAGGTCCGCAAGCCCCTCAACGAGACCTTTTTCCTCCTGAAATGACCCTTTCCCGCCCCGCGCGGGAGGTCTGAAGGAGAGACACTCATCGGAAAAGGTCAATTTTCGATACAAAATCGCGGAATATATCTTTTCAAGGGCGTCCCCCATCGTTTACAATGAAGGGGGTCGGGGCTTCCCCGAGCCCGAAAGGAGGAAATCATGAAGACAGGAAAACTTCTCGCCGTCGCCCTCTCCGCTTTTGCCGCCCTCTCCATACTCGCGGGGTGCGCGGGCGGTTCGGACGGCGGGACGGAGGACAGGACGCCCCCTGCGGCGGAGTACACGGTGGACGAAAGTCTGATCGCCGAGACGGACGCCAACGACGAACGCTTCTTTGCAAAGAACGTGGAGAGGGCAGACAGCCCCCTCGCGGGGAAGACCATCTATTGGCTCGGCTCCTCGGTGACCTACGGCGCACAGTCGGGCGGGGAGAGCATGGCCGATTTTCTCGCCGCCAAGACGGGTTGCATTTGCAAAAAGGACGCCGTCTCGGGCACGACCATCTTCTGCGACAACAAGACGGCCGACACGGGTGAAAAATCGTACACGAGCAGGCTGAAAAACAGCACGGTCTTTGACAAGACGGAGAAGGTGGACGCCTTCATCTGTCAGATCTCCACGAACGACGTCTGGGGGAGCAGAAAGCAGAACCTCGGCGCGATCGCGGGGGCCGACAAGCTCCAGCAGGAGGATTTTGACCTCACGACGACGCTCGGCGGCATCGAATTCATCATCGCCTATGTCGTTGACACATGGAACTGCCCCGTCTACTTCTATTCGGGTGCGGAGTTCTTCGACACGGGCGCTTCCTCCCCCCGCACGAGCGGAAATCCCACGGGGACGGACTATGGCATGCTCGTCGACAAGGTCAGGGAGGTCGCCGACAAGTGGAACGGCGTCGACGAGATCGATGTGCAGGTCATCGACCTCTTCCATGACGAAGCCTTCAATGCGGCGGCGAGCGATCCCTACTATTCTTGGGCGATGGGCGACGCCATCCACCCCAAACGGGCGGGCTATCTCCAGTGGTGGATGCCCTACTTTGAACAGTTCCTTCTCGTCGCGCTCGATCTGTATTGAGCGAAACCAGAGAGCAGACCCATGAAATTTATCAAACCCGACTTTCACAACAATATCATCAACGTCTCCGCGAGTTTGGCGGAGCACCTCGGCTGTCTGAACGGCAAGCCCACCCTTCCCGTCCTCGATGCGGAGCTGTCGAAGGGGTACAAGAACGTCGTCTTTCTCATTCTCGACGGATTGGGCATGGAGCCCCTTCGCCGCCACCTCGGCAAGGATTCCTTCCTGCGGCGGCACATGAGGCAGGTCCTGACGTCCGTCTTCCCCTCCACGACGACCAATGCGACGACCACCCTCCTCACAAACCGTTACCCCATGG
>CANQOX010000090.1 GCA_947625595.1 uncultured Clostridia bacterium | reverse complement strand
GCTGTCGAGCGGAGCGAGACTGAAGGGTTTCAAAACCCCTTTGGCTCACTGCGTTCGCCACTTCCCCTAAAAGGGGCAGCGAGACACCCCCACCCCCTCCCCCATGGAGGGGGTGGGGGACATGCGTCATCCAGAGCGTAGCGAAGGATCCCGTGGAGGAAAGTGCGGACTTCGTTCTTCGGGATCCTTCGGGCTTTGCCCTCAGGATGACGCGTGGGGCAGCGAGATACCCCCCTTAAGCATAAGGGGGAGGTGGGGGGGGACTTTCTTTACACAAAAAAGAACGGCTCGGGGAGCCGTTCTTTTGTGATGTTTTATTCTTTGCCAGCCATCTTCTTGTACCCTGCAATGCGGGCCATGGAGCTCTCCTCCGTCCGCTTGAAGAGTTCCTCGGCGACTGCGGGCTGGGTCTTCTTGAGGGAGGCGTAGCGCGTCTCGCCCAAAATGAAGGCCTGATAGTCTCCCGTGGGATCCTTGCTGTCGAGCGTGAAGGGATTTTCTCCCTTTGCCGCAAGTTCGGGGTTGTAGCGGTAGAGCTGCCAGTAGCCGCACTCTACGGCGTTCTTCTCCTCGGACTGCGACTTGGTCATGTTGATACCGTGGTTGATGCAGGGCGCATAGGCGATGATGAGGGAAGGTCCCTTGTAGGCCTCGGCCTCCTTCAGAGCCTTGACGAGCTGAGCCTTGTCGGCGCCCATCGCGACCTGTGCGACGTACACATAGCCGTAGGAAGCCGCGATCATGCCGAGGTCCTTCTTCTTGATCCTCTTGCCGCTCGAAGCGAACTTCGCGACCGCGCCGATGGGGGTAGATTTGCTCGCCTGACCGCCCGTGTTGGAGTAGACCTCGGTGTCGAGGACGAGCACATTGACGTCTTCGCCCGAAGCGAGCACATGGTCGAGTCCGCCGTAGCCGATGTCATACGCCCAGCCGTCGCCGCCGATGATCCAGAAGGAAGGCTTGACGAGGCAATCTTTCTCGGCAAGGATCTCGTCGACGAGCGCGAGTTCATCGCCCTCGCACTCTGCTCTGCACGTCTCAAGCTCTTTGATGAGGGCGGCGGAAGCAACTTTGCTCCCCTCGGCGTCGTCCATGCTCCCGACCCAGTCGGTGAGGGGCTTGACGCATTCGGGATATTCTGCCCACATCTCTGCGAGCTTTTTGACCTTGTCGGCAAGCGCGCCGCGGCGAGCCTTATAGGCGAGGTTCATGCCGTAGCCGAACTCCGCATTGTCCTCGAAGAGGGAGTTCGCCCAAGCGGGACCGCGGCCCTGCTTGTTGACCGTGTAGGGGCAAGTGGGGGAGGAACCGCCGTAGATGGACGAGCAACCTGTCGCGTTGGCGACGATCATTCTGTCGCCGAAGAGCTGGGTGACGACCTTCACATAGGGGGTCTCGCCGCAACCTGCGCACGCGCCCGAGAACTCAAAGAGGGAAGGGGTGAACTGGCTCTTCTTGACGTCGGCCATTCTGACCTGCGAAAGGTCGACTTCGGGAAGGGCGACGGCATACTCCCAATTCTTGGCCTCGACTTCCTCGAGTTCGGCGAAGGGGACCATGACGAGGGCCTTGTTGCCCTTCATGCCGGGGCAAATGTCGGCGCAGACGCCGCAACCCATACAGTCGAGCGAGGAGACCTGCATTCTGAATTCGTACCCGGGGACGCCCGTCGCGGGCTTCGTCTCAAATGCCGCAGGCTTCTCTGCGCCCGCCACAACGAGGGCGGGACGGATGCAGGCGTGCGGGCAGACGAAGGAGCACTGGTTGCACTGGATGCAGTTTTCCTTGACCCACTTGGGGACCATGACCGCGACACCGCGCTTCTCAAACTTCGTCGTGCCCGTGGGAACGGTGCCGTCGGGTTCAAAGGCGGAGGAAGGAAGTTTGTCGCCCTCGAGCGCAAGGATGGGAGCGATGACGCTCCTGAAATAATCGTTGTCCGCGAGCTTCACCATCTCCGCGCCGTCCTTCGCTTTCGCCCAAGAGGCGGGGATGTCGATCTTGACGAGGTGTTCCTTCGCCGAGTCGATCGCGTTGTAGTTCATCTGAACGACGGCGTCGCCCTTCCGCGCGAAGGACTTGTACGCCATCTTCTTCATGAGGTCGACGGCCTCCGTGTAGGGCATGATCTGCTCGTTGATGAGGAAGAACGCCGACTGCAGGATGGTGTTCGTCCTGCCGCCGAGGCCGAGCTTTCTCGCGATGGAGATCGCGTCGATGACATAGAGTTTCGCGTGCTTCTTGGCGAGAAGATTCTTCATCTTCGCGGGAAGATTTTTCTCAAGTTCCTCAACGGTCGTCCACGGCGCGTTGAGAAGGAAAGCCCCGCCCTCCTTCAGATCGCTGACCATGTCATAGCGGATGACGTAGGAAGGGTTGTGGCAGGCGATGAAGTCTGCCGCGTCGATGAGGTATTCGCTCTGAATGGGCGTCTTGCCGAAGCGAAGGTGGGAGACGGTGATGCCGCCCGACTTCTTCGAATCATAGAAGAAGTACGCCTGCGCATACATGTCGGTGTGGTCGCCGATGATCTTGATGGAGTTCTTGTTCGCGCCGACGGTGCCGTCCGAGCCGAGGCCGTAGAACTTGCAGGAAGTGGACCCTGCGGGCGCGGCGTCAAACTTCTCGGAGAAGTCGAGGGAGCTGTGGGTGACGTCCTCGAAGATACCGACGGTGAAGTGATTCTTCGGCTCTGCGAGCTCGAGGTTCTTGTAGACGGAGAGGACCATCGAGGGGTTGAATTCCTTGGAGCCGAGGCCGTATCTGCCGCCGACGACCTTGACGCCCGAGACGCCCTTCTCGAGAAGGGAAGTGCAGACGTCGAGATAGAGGGGCTCGCCGAGCGACCCGGGTTCCTTCGTCCTGTCGAGGACGGCGATCTTCTTGACGGTCTTGGGCAGGGCGGCGATGAAGGCTTCGGAGACGAAGGGACGATAGAGACGGACCTTGACGAGGCCGTACTTCTTGCCCTGCGCGTTGAGCTTATTGATGGATTCCTCCACGGTCTCCGCGCCCGAGCCCATGATGACGACGACTTCCTCTGCGTCGGGTGCGCCGACGTAGTCGAAGAGGTGATAGTGCCTGCCCGTGAGCTTTGCAACGGCGTCCATCATCTCCTGAACGATCGCGGGCGTGGCGGCGTAGAAGTTATTCGCCGTCTCCCTGTTCTGGAAATAGGTGTCGCCGTTCTGCGCGGTGCCCCTCTGAACGGGGTGTTCGGGATTGAGGGCGCGGGCCTTGAATGCCGCGACGTCCTTCGCAAGGCCCTTCTCGTCGAAGAGGGCTTTGAGCTCGTCATAGTCGATGACGTCGATCTTGCTGACTTCGTGCGAGGTCCTGAACCCGTCGAAGAAGGAGAGGAAGGGGACCCTGGCGCGGAGCGTCGAGAGGTGCGCGACGGCGGCGAGGTCCATGACTTCCTGCACAGAGGAGGAGCAGAGCATCGCAAAGCCCGTCTGGCGGCAGGCCATGACGTCGGAATGGTCGCCGAAGATGTTCAGCGAGTGCGCCGCGAGGGCGCGGGCCGAGACGTGCATGACCATGGGAAGGAGTTCACCCGAGATCTTGTACATGTTGGGGATCATGAGGAGAAGTCCCTGCGAAGCGGTGTAGGTCGTCGTGAGTGCGCCCGCGGTGAGGGAGCCGTGCACAGCGCCCGCGGCGCCGCCCTCGGACTGCATTTCGGTGATGCGGAGCTTCTGCCCCCACATGTTCACCCTGCCCTGCGTTGCCCACTCGTCCGCGGATTCGGCCATGGGCGAAGAGGGGGTGATGGGATAGATCGCAGCCACTTCCGAGAAGGCGTAAGCGACGTGCGAGGCGGCGGTATTGCCGTCGATCGTCATCTTTGTCATCAAGAAACCTCCAAAAAAATTTTTTAATGATTTTTTCCTTTTGTGCGGCGGGGGACGACCCCTTGCCGCCATTTGCTATTATAAATGGTTCAAAGGATAAAGTCAAGATATTAAAATAAATTTCTTTGGAGAATTCTTTATTCATAGTG
>CANQOX010000089.1 GCA_947625595.1 uncultured Clostridia bacterium | reverse complement strand
GCTGACCGATACTAATAGGTCGAGGGCTTGATCTCATGAAAATGAGAAAAGCAGTACGAATCTCTTAAAGAAAAGAAAATCTATGATTTCATCGAGCTTTGAACTTTCTTCCTCCCTTCCCTATGAGTATTTTCTTGCTTGCAGTTGTCAGTCTTCGGAAACGGCGGTTTTGCTTGCGCCGTAAGAGAAGATCACGGGACTTGCCGTGAGGTAGGTTTTGGTGATAGTCGTTAAAGGGGGAAACTTTTAACGACAATAATGATATAACCATCCGCAAGGATGTTTATATACCATTCCGGTGACGATAGCAGAGAGGATCCACCTGTTCCCATCCCGAACACAGAAGTTAAGCTCTCTCACGCCCAAAGTACTTGGCCCAACGGCCCGGGAGGATAGGTAGTTGCCGGATCTCAATCAAAAAAGACATCGCATCCGCGATGTCTTTTTTTGCTCGCAGAGAGCTTAACTTCTGGGGCAAGCCGCATCCGATCTGCAGGGAAGAAAGGGAAGCAGAATGCGGCTTTACACGCCCCGTTAAGCTCTCTCACGCCCAAAGTACTTGGCCTAACGGCCCGGGAGGATAGGTAGTTGCCGGATCTCAATCAAAAAAGACATCGCATTCGCGATGTCTTTTTTGATGACTTCGTTCAGGGGATTCTTCCCCTTCGACTACGCTCAGGGTCAGAATGAGCGGAAAGTTAGGATGAGAGGGAACAAATTGCTCATCCTGAGCCGCAGGCGAAGGATCTCATAAACCTACGGACTTCGTTCTTCGGGATTCTTCGCTTCGCTCTGAATGACGCGGGAGAAACGCCTTTGAATGACGCGGAACATCGTTTCTGAATGACGCGTTACCCCCTCCATGGGGTGTCTCGTTTTACCCCCTCCCGAGGAGGGGGGTAGGGGGGTGGGCAAGGCTTCACCCCTACAGGGGGGGAGCTGTCGAACGAAGTGAGACTGAGGAGGGGAGCTCCTGATTGGAATGCCCCTCATCCGTCACGGCTACGCCGTGCTACCTTCCCCCCACAGGGGGAAGGCTTCTTGACTTCGTTCAGGGGATTCTTCGGCTACGCCTCAGAATGACGCGGGACATCGCTTCTGAATGACGCGGGACATCGCTTCTGAATGATGCGGTGTCCCCCCCCATCCGCGATGTGGGTGAATTTTTCACATTAGGCAATAAAGAGTGGATCCGTTGGAGATGCCGACGGATTTTTTTCATGACAAAGACACGCGCAAACCGTTGAGTGTTTTCGCTCTTTCCTCTACAATTTTAGAAAAATCCATTTTCAGGAGGAAAGTATGAAGTACAAAAATTGGCTGAATGAGTGGCTCTCGGTCTGCGTGAAACCTACGTTGAAGCAGAGAACTTACGAAAGGTACGAATATATTTGCCATCGAAAACTCTCTGCGCTCGGGGAGTATGAACTCGAAAAGCTCACCGCGCCCGTCTTGCAGGCCTTTGTCGCAAATCTGACGTCCCGCCTTTCGCCCAGTACAGTGAATATCATCGTCTCCGTTCTCAAAAATTCGCTCAAAAAAGCGGTCGCCCTCGGGGTAGCGCAGCAGGAGTACACGGGCGGCATCTCCCGACCCCGCAAGACGGAGAAGAAGATCGAATGTTTTTCTTCGAGGGAACAAAAAAAGCTCGAGGCGGCCATTCTCAAGAGCAAAAACAGAAAACTTGTCGGCATTCTTCTCTGCCTCTATACTGGGCTTCGGATCGGAGAACTCCTCGCCCTTACATGGGAAGATATCGATTTATCGTCAGGCATTTTAACAGTTGCGAAGTCCTGCCATGACGGGTGGGGGAAAGGCGGGTATCAGAAGATCATTGAACTGCCCAAGACGGGCAGTTCAACACGCCTTATCCCCCTTCCCAAACAGCTCATCTGCTTGTTGAAGCGGGCAAAGAGGGAGGTCGGCGGGACATACGTCGTGGGCGGGGACAAGCTCATATCGGTGCGTTCCTATCAGCGGACGTTCATGCTGTTGCAAAAAAGGCTGCAGATCCCGTGCCGCGGGTTTCATGCGCTGCGTCACACGTTTGCCACCCGCGCCATCGAATGCGGCGTAGACGTCAGGACGCTCTCCGAGCTGTTGGGGCATAAAAATCCCACCGTCACGCTCAATCGCTATGTGCACAGCCTCATGGGACACAAGCAAATGATGATGAACCGTTTGGGGAAACTATTGGGATAAAACGGTCTCCCTTGCTCTGGGGAAGGCTTCTTGACTTCGTTCAGGGGATTCTTCCCCTTCGACTACGCTCAGGGTCAGAATGAGCGGGAATAAATTGCTCATGCTGAACGAAGTGAAGCATCTCATAAACCTACGGACTTCGTTCTTCGGGATTCTTCGCTTCGCTCTGAATGACGTGTTACCCCCTACATGGAGGGTGGAGCGGCGCAATTCTGCTCAACAGCCCAGTGGGCTGTGAGCTACGCCGCGACAGGAGCGCTGGCAAGCGCAACGGGCTTTGCGGCGGTCCCTGCCGCCGCAAAGTAGGGGGGTGGGTCACCACATTCTCGCTGCCCCTGTAGGGGAAGTCCCCCGTAGGGGGAAAGGGGTTTTGAAACCCCTCTGTCACTCACTTCGTTCGTGACATCTCCCCTAATAGGGGCGACGAGGGAATGCACTTCCGCCGCTTGTACCGAAGCGGGGTGAAGAAAACCCCCGACGGGGTCGGGGGTCAGTCTTCGTTGTTTTTGAGCGGGTCGGCGTCGGCGATCTTGTCGGCGATGCGGATAAAGGCTTCCGCATCTTCCTCCCCGATCGTCTCGATGATTCCGCGCACGAGGGCAAGCGTCTTTTCGTGCTCCCGCATGTAGCCGTCGAGGTTTTTCGCCCGCACAAACGTCGTCCGCTTGTCCGCGCCGTCGATCTTCTCGAGGTAGTCCTGCTTGACCAGAGAATCGATCGTGCGGTTGACGAGCGATTTCAGCATCTGCGTGCTCTTGACGATCTCCTTGAAGGAGACCAGCCCTTCGCCATCCTCCAAATACCTGTTGTAGACGATATTCATCACGATCGCCTCGTTGTAGATCATGTCCTGCGTGATGCGCGTGTTCTTGAGTACGCCCGTCAGTTTGACCCAAGCCGTGATGATCCTTTCTTCCAATGATCTCATATCATTGCCTCGCTTGATATTTCAGACGATGCCATTATACCGCACGGGGGCGGGAAAGTCAATCCTTTTTTCAAGATTTTAAGCGCGAAGAAATCGTTTACAACCTCCCCGCGATGTGGTATAATGCCAGTATGCAGTTCCCCGAAGATCCGATGATGCTCTACAGCTTTCTCAATACCAAATTGCGCGACGGATATCCCGACCTCGCCGCGCTGTGCGACGATCTCGAGGAAGACGAGGGAGCGCTCTTGCTCCGCCTGAAGGGGGCGGGGCTGCGCTACAATGCCGTTGAAAACCGTGTGGAATTCGCGTAGGTTATCAACATTTGCACTGTTGATATGTGGATAACTGCGGGAAAACCGCCGAGGAGGATGTATGTCTCAATATGAGATCATGAAACTTTTCGAGCAGTACGATGAGATCTCGGAGGGAGATTTCACGCCCGAGGAGCTCGAGGAATATCTCGCCTACGCGCGGGACAAAGAGGCGCCGCTCTCGCCCGCCGCATGGAAGGCGGAGTATTTTGCGTACTACGACGACGTCAAGGACAAGTCTCTGAAAAAGCAGGATTGGTGAAAGCTCCCGCCTACGAGAGGAACTTTGTCGGTTGGAAGGCGAAGAGCCAGAAGAGCAGCCAGAGCGCGGCGACGCCCGCAAGGGACAGGAGCGCGCGCCAGACGGCGACATTGCCCGCGCAGAGGAAGAGGAGGAGGTCGAATCCGACGAGCGCGTAGACGCTCGCGAAGACCCCGAACAGTATCAAAATGCCGCACATGATCCACGTCGTGTATTTCATGGCGGCAGTATTTGTATTTTTGGGAAAAAATATTTAATTCGAACGATTTGTTTTGCTCGCCCCGCCACTTTCTCGCCCCCTCCGTGGGGGTGCCGCTCTTACCCCCTCCGTGGGAGGGGGGTAGGGGGGTGGGTCACCTCATTCCTGCGTCATTCTGCCCCGCGCGCATTCTATTTGATTCCAAGCGCGGCACGAGC
>CANQOX010000088.1 GCA_947625595.1 uncultured Clostridia bacterium | reverse complement strand
GGGGAAAGGGGTTTCAAAACCCCTCTGTCACTCACTTTGTTCGTGACATCTCCCCTGGAAGGGGCGACAAGGGAGGGGGTGCCTCCTCGCTGCCCCTCGTAGGGGAAGTCCCCGAGCTTGCGAGGGGAAAGGGGTTTTGAATGATTTACTACAAACAAAAACTCGTTGGTTATGCACAGGACCTTCGACGGGGGATGACAAAGGAAGAACGCAAACTGTGGTACACTTTTTTGCGCTATCTCCCGATGAAATTTGTGCGTCAAAAACCTTTGGGGCAATACATCATTGATTTCTATTGTCATGAAGCGAAATTGGCCATCGAGCTGGACGGCTCGCAGCACTTTGACGACAAAGGGGAACAGTACGACAGAATGAGGGACGCATTTCTGGAGGAGAGCGGCATCACCGTGGCGAGGTATTCAAACTTGCAGATCGCGCGGGAGTTCAATTCGGTGAAGGCAGACATTTTGCTGCGGTTGGGGTTGGAATAAAACCCCTCTGTCACTCACTTCGTTCGCGACATCTCCCCTGGAAGGGGCGACAAGGGTAAAGTCTCCTCGCTGCCCCTCATAGGGGAAAGATTTCCCTCTCGCTGCCCATCATAGGGGAAGTGGCGAACGCAGTGAGCCAAAGGGGTTTTTTTGAAACCCCTCTGTCACTCACTTCGTTCGTGACATCTCCCCTGGAAGGGGCGACAAGGGTAAAGTCTCCTCGCTGCCCCTCATAGGGGAAGTGGCGAACGCAGTGAGCCAAAGGGGTTTTTTGAAACCCCACTGTCACTCACTTCGTTCGCGACATCTCCCCTGGAAGGGGCGACAAGGGAAGGGCGATGCGCCTCGACATCTCCCCAACAAGGGGCGACGAGAGTATATTTCTGAAACATCATATCAAAGGAACCATATATTATGAAGATCACATCCAAGGAACTCAGGCAGAAGTGGCTGGACTTTTACAAGAGCAAGGGACACACCGACATCGGCGCTGTCTCCCTCATCGGCGACGGCACGACGGGCGTCATGTTCAACGTCGCGGGCATGCAGCCCCTCATGCCCTACCTTCTCGGCAAGCCCCACCCCGCGGGCAAACGCCTCTGCAACGTGCAGGGGTGCGTCAGGACCGTCGACATTGACTCCGTCGGCGACGCTTCCCACTTCACCTTCTTCGAGATGATGGGAAACTGGTCCCTCGGCGACTATTTCAAGAGGGAAAAGACGGCATGGACGTTCGAACTCCTGACCGAAGTTTTCGGCCTCGACAGGGACAAGCTCTGCACGACCGTCTTTGAGGGCAACGCCTCCGCGCCCCGCGACGAGGAGACGGCAAACCTCCTCATCGGCCTCGGCATCAGGCCCGACCACATCTTCTACCTCCCCAAAGAGGACAACTGGTGGGAATTGGAGGGGACCGTCGGCACGCCCTGCGGGCCCGACAACGAGTGGTTCTACCCCCTCGACGCCGACAAGGCCGATCCCGTCTTCCCCGACGACTATGTCGAGATCGGCAACGACGTCTATATGCAATATAAAAAGGTCGAAGGCGGCTACACCGTCCTTGACCATAAGAACGTGGATACGGGCTTCGGCTTCGACCGCATGCTGCTCTTTTTGAACGGCCTGCACGACGCCTACCTCACCGACCTCTTCACCTCCGTCCTGAAAAAGCTCGAGGCGCTCTCGGGCAAGAAGTATTCGGACGGCGGTGAGGCGCAGAGGGCCATGCGCATCATTGCCGACCACACGCGCACGACGGTCATGCTCATCGGGGACAGGCAGAGCCTCCTTCCCTCCAACGTCGGGGCGGGGTACATTCTCCGCCGCATCATGCGCCGCGCCATTCGCTGGTGCAGAAAACTCGGCGTCCCGTCGGAGGCCATGCTCGACGTCGCTTCCATTTACATCGACGAGGTCTACAGTCAGGCCTATCCTCTCCTCGTTGAGAAAAAGGAATACATTCTCGGCGAGATCAAGAAGGAGGCCGACAAGTTCGACGCCACCCTCGTCACGGGCATGAAGGAGTTCGAGAAGTGCGTCTCGGGCCTCGAGCGGAAGAACGAATTCATGGCGAAGTCCGACCCCGCCTATGTGCCCGAGACGGTCATCGGCGGCAAGGCGGCCTTCCGCCTCTACGACACCTACGGCTTCCCCCTCGAGCTCACCGAGGAACTCGCCGCAGAGAGGGGACTTTCGGTGGACAAAGAGGGCTTTGACGCCGCCTTCAAAGAACATCAGGAGAAAAGCCGCGTCCTCGAGAAGGGCGAAGCCAAGGGCGGTCTGGAGAGCCATTCGGAGATGGCGGTCAGGTATCACACCGCGACCCACCTTCTCAACGCCGCCCTCAAAGTTGTCCTCTCCCCCGACTGCAACCAGCGGGGCAGCAACATCAACGACGAGAGAATGCGCTTTGACTTCAACTTCGGCCGTCCCATGACGCCCGAGGAGATCAAGGCCGTGGAGGATCTCGTCAATGCCAAGATTCAGGAAAATATCCCCGTCGTCTTCCGCGAAATGAGTTTGGAGGAAGCGCGGGCGGAGGGCTTCGTCGGCGTGTTCGATTCCAAATACGGCGACGTCGTCAAAACATACGCCATCGGCGACTTTTCCAAGGAGATGTGCGGCGGCCCGCACGTCGCCCGCACGGGAGAGCTGGGACGCTTCAGGATCGTCAAGGAGCAGTCCTCCTCCGCAGGCGTCAGACGCATCAAGGCGGTATTGGAGTAAAGAAAAGTTTCGAACGATTTCTTTTGCTTCGCAAAACAAATGCGTTCGAGGGGTCAACGCTGTGCATTCCAAAGCCCTATCACCCCACGAACTTTCGTGCCTTGAAAGACAATAAGGTTCCCGTAGGGTACCAAATAGGGGCGCCCACGGCGGAAGTGAATTCCGCCTAAGGCAAGAAAGAGGGAATGATTTCGAACATTTCTTTACTCGCCCCGCTCTTACCCCCTCCATGGGAGGGGGGTAGGGGGGTGGGTCACCGCATTTCTCTTGTCGCCCCTATTAGGGGAGATGTCAGGAACGAAGTGAGTGACAGAGGGGTTTCAAAACCCCTTTCCCCTCGCAAGCTCGGGGACTTCCCCTAAAAGGGGCAGCGAGGGGACACTGCGTCATCCCGAGCCGCCGCCATGGGCGGCGTGTCGAGGGATCCCGAAGAACGAAGTCTGCACTTTCCTCCTCGAGATTCTAACTTCGCGCTTCGCGCTCGTGCCGCGCTTGGAATCGAATAGAATGCGCGCGGGGCGGTCGCTTCGCTCCCTCAGAATGACGCGGAGGGCTACGTAGGTCTATGCGATGCTTCCCGTCGTTCAGTTGGAGCGCGATGCGCTCAATTTTTCATTCCGCTCAAAGGAGTTTTTATGACCCAAAAAGAAAAATTACAGGCAGGAGAGCTGTACCGCGTGGACGAGGAGTTGGCGGGGGAGCTTTCCCATGCCAAGCGGCTGTGCGAGACTTACAACGCGACTCCCCGCGACGACAAGGAAAAGCGCCGCACCATCATGCACGCCCTCCTCGGCAGGCACGGCGAAAACTTCAACATCGAGAGCAACGTTTGGTTCGACTACGGCTACAACACCGAAGTCGGCGAAAATTTTTATGTCAACCATGACTGCGTCTTTCTCGACACCAACAAGCTCATCTTCGGCGACAACGTGTACATCGCGCCGCAGTGCGGCTTTTACACGGCGGGGCACCCCCTCGACGCAGCGTTGAGAAGGGAGGAGTTGGAGTTTGCAAAGCCCATCACCGTCGGCAGTGACGTCTGGTTCGGCGGCGGGGTAAAGGTCCTCCCGGGGGTGACGATCGGATCCAACGTCGTCATCGGCGCGGGCGCCGTCGTCGTGCACGACATTCCGAGCAATTCGGTCGCCGTCGGCAATCCCGCGCGGGTGATAAAGAAATTGCCCGCCCCGCGCTCATCCTGACTTTTCGCTCATCCTGAGGGCGAAGCCCGAAGGATCCCCTTTAGCGTTGTCCGCGGCAAACGCGTCATTCTGAACGCAGTGAAGAATCCTGAAGAGGAAAGTACGGACTTCGTTCTTCGGGATTCTAACTTCGCGCTTCGCGCTCGTGCCGCGCTTGGAATCGAATAGAATGCGCGCGGGGCGGGAGGGGGTATTCCTTGTCGCCCCTTCCAGGGGAGATGTCACGAACGAAGTGAGTGACAGAGGGGTTTCAAAACCCCTTTCCCCTCGCAAGCTCGGGGACT
>CANQOX010000087.1 GCA_947625595.1 uncultured Clostridia bacterium | reverse complement strand
TTCCCACTCACTTGCCTTAGGCGGAATTCACTTCCGCCGTGGGCGACCCCATTTGCCGAAACCTTTCGGCTTGTTGTCTTTGCAAAGTGTCTTCCGAGGCCAACTCGATTGATGCACAGGAAAGGTTCGCTCGAACATTTCTTTTCGAAGCCCCGCGAGATCCTTCGCCTTCGGCTCAGAATGACGCAGGAATGCGGTGACCCACCCCCCTACCCCCCTCCCACGGAGGGGGCGAGAAAGTGGCGGGGCGAGCAAAGAAATGTTCGAAATAATCGTTCGAAATTGTCTACAATGCCCTTACAAGTTTCGCATATTCGCCGTTGAGGGCGAGAAGTTCCTCGTGCGAACCCTGCTCCATGATCTTGCCGTGGCTCAAAAATACGATTTTGTCGGCGTCGCGGATCGTCGAGAGGCGGTGGGCGATGACAAAGCTCGTCCTTCCCGCAAGGAGCGCCTTCAAACTCGCCTGAACCTCGAGTTCTGTCTGCGTATCGACGTGGCTCGTCGCCTCGTCGAGGACGATGACCTTGGGATCGGCCAAGATGAGCCGCGCGAAGGAGAGAAGCTGTCTCTCCCCGCCCGAGAGCGGATATTCCTCGGAGATCATCGTCTCATACCCTTCGGGCAGACGGGAGATGAAATTTTCACAGCAAGCCGCCTTTGCCGCCGCCCTGCACTCCTCGTCGGTCGCGTCGGGACGGGAGAAGCGTATGTTGTCAAGGACGCTTCCGCTGAAAATATATGTATCCTGCATCATCGCGCCCACACCCTCGCGGAGAGAGTGAAGGGTGTATTTTTTGATGTTCTTCCCGTCGAGCAGGACGGCTCCCCCCTGTACGTCATAGAAGCGGGAGAGAAGGTTTACGACTGTCGTCTTGCCCGAGCCCGTCGCCCCGACGAGGGCGACCGTCTCCCCCGCCTTCGCCTCGAGCGAAAAGTGCTCGAGCACGGGGATCCCCTCGATGTAGGAGAAGGTGACGTCGTCGAACTTTACGTCCCCGACGCACTCTTTCAACTCCTCCGCCCCCTCTTCGTCGTGGATCTCGATGGGCGTCTCGATGGTGTCGTAGATGCGTTCAAGATTGGAAGTGAGGGTGAAGACCGTCGTGAGGTTGTTGCAGATGTTGCCGATCGCCGAAGTCACCTCGGAGAGCACGGTGCCGATCGCGACGACGGTGCCGAGGGCGAGCGTGCCGCCGCCAAGCCCGATTGCGAGGGCGACGCCATAGACGATGAGCACGACAACGGCGTTTGTAAAGCCGTGGGTGAGCGGGAAAAAAGCCTCGCGGACATGGGTCGTGCGCATGAAGGCGTGCTTGTATTCCTTGAAAAGTTCCGCGCCGATCTCGCAGTTGAGCGGGCCGCGGTTGTACGCCCTGACGACCTCCGCCCCGCCGATGTTCTCGGCGACAAATGCCGTATAGTTGGCGTTCTTATTGTGATCAATGCCCGACCGCCTGTGGATCTGCACGCTCAAAAAGTACATGAGCAGGGCGAGTGGCACAATGGCGATGAGGACGGCCATGCCGATGCGCCAGTCGAGGCAGATGATCCATACAAGCCCGACGACGGACACCCCCGCCGCATAGACGATGGAATAGAAGAGCGTGCCGAAGAGCTCGGCGATGTCGTCGACATAGTTGGTGACGCGGACCAAAATTTTACCCGTGGAATGGGTGTCAAAGTAGCGGAAGGAGAGCTGCATGACGTGGTCCATGATCTCCTTTCTCAATTCCGTCGAGAAGAGCGTCCCATACTTGACGGGGATCAGGTTCTCGAGGTGCATGAAGACGAGCGAACCGCCCCATGCGACGAGGAGACCGCCGCAGGCGAGGAGCGTGACGAGGAGATAGTTGTCCGCAAGCGTCCCGCTCGTGGGGAAGAGCGCGGAGATGATGACGGAGTACAGGATCCCGGGGAAGAGTTCAAAGACGCCCAGCGCGATCTCGATGAGAATGCTACCGAAAAAGGAGCCCTTGTGTCTCAAAGCGCCCTTCAGGAGCTTCCCCATCATGCGCATGGAGAAGTGTTCCCGCACATATTCATCCTTGTAGTAGAGATCGTTCATGCTTGCTCCGTGAAGCTCATTTCCTTGGATTGGCGGTTGTAGATCTGCGCAAAGTTCCCGCCGAGGGCCATGAGCTCTTCAAAACTCCCGCGCTCGGAGATCTTCCCGTCCTCGAGGAAGAGGATCTCGTCGCAGTCCTTGAGGGCCGTGGCGCGGTGCGTCACCAAGATCATGGTCTTCTCGGCGCATTCGGCGTCGAGATTGCGGAAAACGGCGTGTTCGGTCTCGAGATCGAGCGCGCTCGTCACGTCGTCAAAGACGAACACAGAGGCATTTTTGAAGAGGGCGCGGGCGATGGAGATCCTCTGCTTCTGCCCGCCCGAGAGGCCGAAGCCCTTCTCGCCGATGGTCGTCTTGTACCCGTCGGGGAAGCGCATCGCAAATTCGTCCACCTCGGCGAGTTTCCCCGCCCGCTCCACCTCCGCCTCCTCGGCGAAGGGATCGTAGAGGGCGATGTTGCTCGCGATGGTGTTGGAGAACAGAAAGACGTTCTGCATGGCGTAGGAATAGCTGCGGAGAAGGGCGTCCCGCGAGTATTCGTGAATGGGCACGCCGTCGATGTAGATCTCCCCCTCGTCGGCCTCGGCAAGGCCCTGCAGGAGCTTGCAGAGAAGGGTCTTCCCACTGCCCGTCTTGCCCATGATGCCGAGCTTTTTGCCGTAGGGGATTTCGAGGGAGACGTCCTGAAGGGCGTAATTATCCCCGCTCTTGACGGAGAGATGTTCCACTGTAATATTGGGACGCTCGGACGGGACTTTGTCTCCATAGCGGTCGGCGATCTCGTCTTCGGCGTTCAGAAAGTCAAAGAGCCGCTTCCCGCTGACAAAGTCGCGCTGGGAGGCGTTCACGTTGAAGACGAAGCTGTTAAACTGCCACATCAGGCTCCCGAGGTACCCCATCGTCGCCGTGAATTCGCCCGCCGTGAGCGTTCCCCTCACCCCCAGCCAAATGACGAGGGCGAGCGTCCCCAAAAAGACGACGACGCGGGCGATCCTGACCGTGAGGTCGCGGTAGGCGAAGATGTCGATGCCGCCGTATTCGGTCTTTTTGAGACGTTCATTGTCGGCGTCGAAGAGGGCTTCCCTCTCGGCTTCGCGGGCAAAGGCGGCAACCGTCCTGACGCCGTAGATGCTCTCCTGCACCGTCGTCGAGAGGGTCGCCGAGTCCCGCCAGACGGCCTCGTAGTACTCCTTGATGCGCTTTTTGTAGATGAGAATGACGAAAATGCAGAAGATCCCGCCCGCAAGCGGCAGGAAGAGCAGGGACCAATGGATCTGCCCGAGCAGGACGGCCGCGACGATGATGTAGAAGATGCAGTCGGCAAACCCCTGCGAACGCTGGATATAGAGGTCGCGCACATTAAAGGGATCCTTGGTGGTGATGAGAATGAGGTCCCCCGCCGTGTAGCGGGAGAGGAGCTGTCCGCTCGCGTTGCCGAGCTTATTCAGGGCATCCGCACGCATTGCCCCCTCGCTCTTGAGGGAGAAATAGTGCGCAAGGTGCCATTTTAAGTAGAAAAAGAGGAAGAACAGCACGGCGAAGATGAGGAGCGTGGCGGCGAGGATCCAGAAGATCCTGATATAGTCGTCCGTCGGAATGCCCTCGATGAGGAAGAGGAAAATACTGCTCGTGCTTCTGACTTCTCCGCCGAGCAGGGGCGTGATGACCCGATCGACGAGGAGGGCGATGACCTGCGGCGTCACGAGCAAAATGACCACGCGAAAGAGCCCGAACAGCGTCGCAAGCACCTGCACAGGCATCGTTTTCTTGAAATATGGATAGGAATTTCTGAAAAACTCTCGCATGGAACTTTTTTCTGAATTATCGCAGAGCGAAGGATCTCCGAAGCGAGATCCCCTTGTCGCCCCTTTTAGGGGAGATGTCACGAACATAGTGAGTGACTGAAGGGTTTCCCTTGGCTCCCCTGTGGGGGAGCTGTCGCGCGCCCTTGCGTGACTGAAGGGTTTCAAAACCCCTTTCCCCCTGCGGGGGACTTCCCCTATGAGGGGCAGCGAGGGCAACCGCTCATTCTGAACGAAGTGAAGAATCCCCTTGAACGAAGTTTCCTCGTCGCCCCTTTTAGGGGAGATGTCACGAACATAGTGAGTGACTGAAGGGTTTCAAAACCCCTTTGCCCCTGTGGGGGACTTCCCCTATGAGGGGCAGCGAGGACAACCGCTCATTCTGAACGAAGTGAAGAATCCCCGTGAACGAAGTTTCCTCGTCGCCCCTTTTAGGGGAGATGTCACGAACATAGTGAGTGACAGAGGGGTTTCAAAACCCC
>CANQOX010000086.1 GCA_947625595.1 uncultured Clostridia bacterium | reverse complement strand
CTCGACGTCTCCGTCGATTATCTGCTCGGGAAAAAGGAATATTGAAGAGCGGGGAGCCTTCCCCGCTCTTTCCTTTGTGCAATGCAGGGGCAGACGGAATGAGAACGACACCCCTTCAGTCACGCGCTCTTGCCCGCCCCTCGAGGGGTGGGTGTCGAGCGAAGCGAAGGATCCCCTTGGTCGTTGCCTGTGACTAAAGCGTCATCCCGAGCCGCCGCCATAGGCGGCGCGTCGAGGGATCCCGAGGAACAAAGTCCGTGTTAGCGGCGTCATGCTGAGAGGAAATGTTGTACGAAGTCAGAAAGAGCTGTTCCGAAGCATCTCGCCGCACATTTTACGGCAAAAAAATAAGGCGATGGTTCGACACGCGCGTTCCGCGCGGCTCACCATGACGCAAATTAGAATGGCCCGTAGAGGCCCCGCGAGATTCTTACTTCGCGCTTCGCGCTCGTGCTGCCCTTGGAGCAACAAAAATGCGGGCGGGGCGGTCGCTTCGCTCCATCAGAATGACGCGCGGGGGCTCCATGGATAAACGCTCATTTATTCGAGAGAGATTGTCACGGCGATGCCGTCTTCCTCGGAGTAAGTGCGCGAGGAGACGAGGGCGTCCACGAGGTACAGCCCCCTCCCCCGTTCGGCGTCGACGGGGCTTAATACGCTCTTCTCGGGCGGGCGGAAGCCGTTTTCGCCCCGCACGGTGACCCTGATCTCCCTTCCCTGCTCCACGGTCAGCCGCGCTCTGCCCCCGCCGTGTCTCAAGACGTTGGAGACGAGCTCGTCGATGACGAGTTTGAGGTCAAAAAGGACCGCATCGGCGGCATCGATCTCCGCACAGACGGCCTTGAGCGCCCCCTTTAATTCCTGTATCGTGTCGATTTCAAAACGCATCATTCGGCCATGCTCTTTTTGAGCCTCTCCCTTAATTTTTCCAGAATTTTGCGTTCCATGCGCGAGACGTACATCTGCGACACGCCCATGCGGCGGGCCGTCTCCGCCTGTGAAAGTTCCTCCCCGAAGCGGCACTCGACGAGCTTTTTCTCCCTCTCGTCAAGGCCCTTGAGCGCGGAGGAGACGACGTCGTGCGTCTCGATCCTGTCAAAGACGTCATTCTCGGCGGGAAGAATGTCATAGAAGCTCATGTCGCTATCCCCCTCCGTCCTGTCGAGGGAGACGACGCCGCCCGCTTCGGCGCAGTAGAGCACCTCTTCCTCCGAGACGCCGAGCCGCTCTGCGATCTCCGCCGCAGTCGGCTTTTTGCCGAGCTCTGCCGAGAGTTCCTCGGCCGTCCTCCGCACGGAGGCGCGGAGCTCGGAGATCCGCCGCGGCAAATGCACGAGGCGGGAGCGGTCGCGGAAGTAATTTTTGATCTCCCCCGTGATCGTCGGCGTGATGAAGGTGGAAAATTTCAGCCCCTTGCGCTCGTCAAAACGGTCGATCCCCTTGAGAAGCGCAAGGGAAGCGACCTGATAGAGATCGTCGTACTCGACGCCGCGGCCGACGAACTTTTTGGCGAGGATGGCGGCGATGTGAAGGTATTTCTCTGCAATTTTGTTGCGAAGTTCCCTGCTGCCCGTCTCGCGGTATCTGCGGAAGAGCTCCTGCTCCTCCGTCTCCGCGCTCTCCCCCGCCGTTTGGCTCTGAAGTTCTGTCTCCGTCATCATTTGAGCCCTATTTCAAAGGAAATGGAATGGAGTTTGCCGTCCCGCTCCGTCGTCTCAACGTCGCCGAGGAGCGCGCTCAAGAGGGCGAGCGAGATGTCGTCCTCGGGGGAAGGCGTTCCGTCCCCCTCCCCTTCGCCCACGATGCGGACGGAGAGCGGTTCGCCCTCATAGAAAAAGATATTTGCGGTCAGATATCCCCTGTGCTTCAGGAGGAGCAGGCTCTCGGTGATGCAGACTTTGCAGTCCTCCGCCGCGTCGATGTCGAGACCCTTCATGGCGCAAACGCCCCCCGCGGCAAGGCGCACCGTCGTCATGAGTTCGCTCTTGAGCGGGAAAGAAATTTCAAAGATGCTTTTCATTCTAACTCCATGATGCGGTCGAGCGCACAGATGACGAAGAGTTTTTTGAGCTGCGGTTTGAGGCCCGTGAGCCGAAGCGCATGGCCGTCCTTTCTTACAAGATTGAGAATTTTGACAAAGGTCCCGAGCGTCGTGGAGTCGATGAACGACAGACGGTTGCACTCAAAGAGAACGTTTTTGGGGGACTTTTTGTACTCCTCCATGACGATCTCGAACAGCTCGTCCGAGTTCTCCGAATCGATCTCCCCCGACAGGGAAAAGGTGAGCGGATCCCCGCCCATGATCGTGACTTCCTGCATATGCTCCTCCGCCGCCTGTGTGCGGCAATCTTTTTATCACGCATTTGAAGCGCGATGAAACATTTTTTTTATTGTATCAAAAAATCGGGGCGTTGTCAATCCCCGAAAATCTGATTGAAATCATCCAGAATGAGGTCGGGCCTGTCGGGAAAGTTTCCCACCGTCTCCCGCGTCGTCTCCCCCGAGAGAACGAGGACCGAGCGCATGCCGCAGTTGTTCGCGAAGCGGATGTCGGTGTGCATCCTGTCGCCGACCATGCAGATCGCGCCCTTCTTTGTGCCCGTCAGGCGGGAAATGGCCTCCCCCATGTAAGAATAGGGCTTGCCGATGACGGAGGCCGTCCGCCCCGAGGAACGCTCGAACATCGCGAGAAAAGACCCGACGTCGGGCATCGCCCCGTAGGGGGTGGGACAGACGTCGTCGGGGTGGGTGGCGAGGAAGGGCTTCCCCTGCCGCAAAAAGAAGTCCAGCCGCTTGATCTTGGCAAAGGTCAGCGTCGTGTCGTAGGCGAGCACGCACACATCGGGCCCGTCGTCCGAGAGCGCGATCCCGCCCCTTCGGAATTCCTCCCGCACGGCGTCCGTCGCGACGAGATAGACCTTCGCGCCCGCGTACCGCTCCTTGAGATAGGAGATCGTTGCCATCGCGGAGGTGTAGACGAGGTCGCCCGCGCCGAAAAGTCCCATACGGGTGAGCTTTTCGCGGTATTCCTCCTCCGTTTTCGAGGAGTTGTTTGTGAGAAAGACGAGCCTCTTCCCCATGCTCCTCAGCCGCTTCAGCGTCGCGGGCATGGGGCCAATCGGCGTGCCGCCAAGGTACACCGTGCCATCTAAATCGAGCAGAAAGACCTCGATTTCGTCCAAAA
This sequence comes from uncultured Clostridia bacterium, assembly GCA_947625595.1. GTDB lineage: Bacteria > Bacillota > Clostridia > Christensenellales > Borkfalkiaceae > Gallimonas. Next base: position 1,204 of record CANQOX010000086.1, on the reverse strand, counting down.
GTTTCATAATTTCTCCATGAGCCCGAAGTCTCTGATGACGGCGGAGAGGCCGCCCGAACGCTCGGGCAGGTACTTTGCGGCCGCAAGGTCCTCCCCCGCCGTCCTCCCGCCGAGCAGGCGGTAGTTTCGCCGAAAGGCCTCCCTCTGCCCCGCGATGAGGCCGAGTTCCCGCAGGAGCTCTCCCCGCCGCGCCTCGAGCACGAGCGCCCTGCGGGCAAAGGTCTCCTCGGACGGGATCCGCATTGCCGAAAAGGGCACGCCCGCTTCCCGCGCCCGCCCTTCGTAGTCGCAGACGACGGTGTGCATCGCACCGCCGCAACGGAAGAAGGCGAGATAGAGCTTGAGAAGCGTCTCAAACGCCGCAAACGCGCCGATCCTCTCTGCGAGGAGTTTTCCCTCCCCCTCAATGAAGTCCATACGGCGGAGCAAGGCATTTCTTCGCAGGATCTCCTCCTCCCCCATCTCCCCGCCAAGGTCCATGAGGACGCGGAAGGGCTCCTCCTCGGGCTTTTCCCTCTCGCCGAAGATCCACAGCGCCCTCTGTTCAAAGAGGGCGAGGCGGCCGAGCAGGAGGCGGGCGTAGCCTTCGGCAAAGTCGCCGATAAGCGCCATGTCAAAGCAGACTTCCGCCTCGGCGAGGGGACAGGCAAAGGGTGCGCCGCCGACGATCGCCCTCTCCGACTGTCCGAACGCGCCGAAGAGCCCGCTCTCCGTCGGAAAGAGCATACATGGCACATTGCGCACGCTTGCATACAGCCGCGCCGCCGCCATGACGTGCCCTCCACCCACGGCGAAGACGCCCGACGTCTCGGGCATTGCGAAGAGGGGCAGGGCGTCCCGCCCGATGACCGCGCTGACGGCGTCCGCCCGCCGCGCCGCAAAGGCGATGAAGGAAAAGGCCCCCTTGTCGGCGACGAAGAGCGTCTTTCCCGCCCGCGCCTCCGCGAAGGACGGGACGGCTTCCTTCAGAGAACAGAGCCTGCCGACCTCCGCGCCGCGCTCTCCCGAGGGGAGATTTGTCTTCGGTACGGAACTTTCGGCAAGCTCCATGGTTTTCCCTCACACAATCAATAAATTTATCGCACAGCCGACATACCCCGCCGCCACGCCGAGTAGGAACATGGCGAGCACGATGAGAAGGCCGCTTCTTATGCTCTCTTTGCCCTTGAAGAGGGCGAGATACCCCAGCCCCGCATTGCTGACG
>CANQOX010000085.1 GCA_947625595.1 uncultured Clostridia bacterium | reverse complement strand
CCCTTCAGTCTCGCTTCGCTCGACAGCTCCCCTACAGGGGAGCCAAGGGAAGGGCGTTACGCTCGACATCTCCCCTAAAAGAGGCGACAAGAAAGACCGCTCATTCAGAGCGGAGCGACTGAAGGATCCCCTCGGTCGATGCCCCACCTTTCGCTATGCGGGTGAGAAAATAGCGCTCATATGGAGCGGGTAAACGTGTGATTTTATAACATTTACGCAATAGAAAGACTTTCCCTTGACTTCTCCCCCCCCTTTGTTATAATATTTCCGTTGATCATATTGTGAATTTTTACACGAGGCAAATATGAAAATTGCAATGACGGGCGTGAGCGGGAATATGGGCAAAGAAGCCCTCCGCGAGACGCTCGAACTCAAAGAAGTCGAACTCGTCCGCGTCCTTCTCACTTGGAGAAAACGCAACAATACGCTCGCAAAAAAGCTTAAAAAGCAGTACGGAGACCGCGTCGAGATCATGCGCGGTTCCCTCGTCAACAAAGAGGCGTGCAAAGTGCTCGTCGCGGGCATGGACTACGTCATTCACATGGCCGCGGTTATTCCGCCCAAGTCGGACAATGACCCGAGCGCAAGCGAAAAGTGCAACCTTTTCGGCACGGTCGCCCTCGTTGACGCCGTCTTTGAGACCGTCCCCCAGCCCAAGTTTATCCACATCTCCACGGTCGCCGTCTACGGTAACCGCAACGAAAAGCACCCCTTCGGCAGAGTGGGCGACCCGCTCCTCATCTCGGCGTTCGACGCCTACGCCATGCACAAGCTCAAAGCCGAGCGCTATGTGCTCGAACGGGGTCTGAAATCGTGGGTCATCCTCCGCCAGTCCGCCATGCTCCACCCCAACATCATGCAGGACAACATCAAAGACGGGCTTATGTTCCACACCTGCATGAACGCGCCTCTCGAATGGGTGAGTTCGCGGGACAGCGGTCTGCTCATCAGGCGCATCATCGAGCGGGACGGCAAGGGCGAGATCCCCGCATTCTGGCGGAACATCTACAACATCGGCGCGGGGAAACAGGGCAGGGCGACGGGCTTTGACACCTTCAACTACGGCTTTGCGATGATCGGCGGCTCGACGGAGAAATTCTTCCGCCCCGACTGGTTCTCTCAGCGCAATTTCCACGGCCTCTGGTACTACGACGGCGACGAACTCGAAAAGCTCTTCCACTATCAACGGGACAGCATGGAGGGCTATTGGAGGGAACTTGCAAAAAAACATAAACTCTTTGCCCTCGGGAAGATCGTGCCGAGGGGGCTTATCCATTTCTTCCTCTTCCGCAGACTGTTGAAGACGCCCAATTCCCCCACGCAGTGGAGAAGATCGGGCGATCGGGCGCGGGTCTATGCCTGCTTCGGCCCCGAGGAGCCGCCGACGGACTGGAAGGACGTCAAACTCCTCGCCAAGGGCGACTTCGGCGACTATGACGCCCTGCGGGACGAGGGCAACGCCGTCCTCCTCTCCCACGGCTACGACGACACAAAGCCGATCTCCGCATGGACGGCCGAGGACCTCAAGAGCGCGGCCGCCTTCCGCGGGGGTGAATGCCTCGCCGAGGAAATTTCCGACCCCTATGCGCCCGTGAAGTGGAGATGCCACGACGGGCACGAGTTTGCGCTTGCGCCCTATACCGTGCTGAAGGGCGGCCACTGGTGCCCCGTCTGCGGTTGCCCCGCGCCGTGGGACTTTGACCGCCAAGCGAAATTTTCGCCCTACATCGCGCAGGTGTGGTACGACAGCCACGCCGAAAATGAGGACATGTGTTACGATTTGGACGGAAAAACGCCCGTCATGAGACACCTTGAGGAAAACAAATGAAGATCGTCTGTTGCTACTTCTCGGGCACGGGGAACACCGCCCGCGCCTGTGAGGAACTGCTGAAAAAGTTGGAGGAGCTCGGGCATGAGATCGCCCTCTTCCCCATTCGCGCGGACGCCGAACGCCCCGCCCTCTCGGACTGCGAATGTTTGCTCATCGGCTATCCCGTCCACGGCTTCAACGCCCCCGCGCCCGTCCTGCAGTTTTTGAGATCCCTCGAAAGGACGCAAAAAAAGACCCCCTGCTACCTCGTGAGGACGTCGGGGGAGCCTTTGAAGCTCAACAATGCGTCGGGCGTCACGCCCAAACGCATTCTCAAGGGGAAGGGCTACGCCGTCTTGGGCGAATTTCACTATGTGCTCCCCTACAACATCATCTTCCGCCATTCGGACGGCATGGCCGCGAGAATGAAGCGGGGGGTGGAGCTTCGCCTCCCCGCCGACGCGCAGAAGATCGCCGCGCTCGGGACTTCCCTCATAAAGACGGGCCCGTTCGCCCGCTTTGTCGGCTTCGTCTGCAGGATCGAACACACGGCGATGCCCCTCATCGGGAGACACTTCAGGGCGACAGACAAGTGCATCGGGTGCGGCAAGTGCGCGAGCGTCTGTCCGCAGGGCAACATTCACATGGAAAACGGCAGGCCGAAGTTCGGCAAGTCCTGCGCGGGGTGCATGGGCTGTGCCTTTTTCTGTCCCGCAGACGCGATCGACACGGCCGTCTTCAACGGCTGGCGGGTGAACGGCGCCTATTCCTTCCTCGGCGAACCCGCGTCCGACGACGAGGTCTGCAAGTACTGCCGCAAGTCCTATCTCAAATACTTCCACGAGGCCGAGGACAGGTCTTGATTCTAAAAAAATTCGGGGGACGCCGTGACGCGTCCCCCCTTTTTATTTTATAAAATTTTTTATCTGATGAGCTGTTTGATCCACCGCTTCTCCTTCAGGGAGACCTTGCCGTCGATGGCGCAGATCATGAGGCAGACGAGGATCAGATCGTTCTTGAGGTCGTCCGAGAGCTCGGCGAGGACGTCGACCATCTCCTCCACGGTTTTCTTGAGTTCCTTGGTCTCGGCACGCATGGCGCGGACGGTCTTTTTGCAGGTCTCGTAGTCCACGTTGTCGCCGAAGAAGGCGTAGAGCAGGGGGTGAATGAGGGCGTATTCCTCCTCCGAAAGTCTGCCGTCCGCCGCGATCGCGCCGACGATGAAGGTCGAAAACACGGCGATGCCGCCGAGGCCGTCGGCGGTGATGAGGGAGAGCGCGGGGACAAGGGTCGCCGCCTTCTCGGCAAGCAGGACAGTGTACGTCTCTGCGTCCATTTCTTCAAATTCTCTGCAGAGCAAATCAAATTCTTTCATGGTTTTTCTCCTTGGTTTTTGAGTATTGTACCATGGTTTCAGGTCGGTGTCAATGGGGAGGATACAATTTCTCCGCTCCGCTTGGGGAAGATGTCACGAATGAAGTGAGTGACAAGGGGATGATTCCGTCATGGTGAGCATAGTCGAACCATCACCTTACTCTTGTCGCCCCTTATAGGGGAGATGTCGAGGCGTAGCCGAGACAGAGGGGTTTCCCTCGGCTCCCCTGTAGGGGAGCTGTCGAGCGAAGCGAGACTGAAGGGTTTCAAAACCCCTTTCCCCCTACGGGGGACTGTCTCGGGCGGGTAGCACCCCGCCCTCGGTCAGCATTTGCCCGAAACATATGGGCAAATGCAAAGAGAATTTTGCGCCAAAGATTATCAATCTTTGGCAGAATGCAAAATTCTCCCCTAAAAGGGGCAGCGAGGGTTTACTGCGTCATTCAGAGCGTAGCGAAGAATCCCGAGGAGGAAAGTACGGACTTCGTTCGAGGGGATGCTTCGGCTACGCCTACTTCGCGCTTCGCGCTCGTGCCGCGCTTGGAACCAAATAGAATGCGCGCGGGGCAGCATGAGCGCGCGGGGCGGGAGGGGGCGAGAGCGGTGTTTTACTCTTCCCCGTCGGTCTCTTCGGGGACGTCGGCGGCGGTCTCCTCGGGAGCCTCGACCTCTGCACTGTCATCGCGGTCGGTGACGGCGACGGTCGCGATGCACCCCGCCCGCACATTCATGAGCCGCACGCCGCGGGTATTCCTGCCGATCGTCGAGATGCTGTCTGCGTGCATTCTGATGATGACGCCCGCGCTCGTGACGAGAAGGACATCGTCCGCGTCGGAGACGAGCTTCATATTGACGAGCGCGCCCGTCTTTTCGTTGAAGACGCCCGCCTTGATGCCCTTGCCCGCGCGGGACTGCAATCTGTACTCCTCGGGCGATGTGCGCTTGCCGTAGCCGTTTTCGGAGACGGTGAGAATGTCGTATCCCTCGTGCAGGGCGAGCATATCCACAACGCGGTCCTCCCCTTCGAGGTTCATGCCCCTGACGCCCATCGTGTCCCTTCCCATCGGGCGGGCGTCGCTCTCATTGAAGCGGATACACTTGCCCGAATGGGAGGCGAGCATGACTTCGTCGCCGTCCTTGACAAAGCGGACCGCGATGAGTTCGTCTCCCTCGACGATCTTGATGGCGATCTTGCCCGTCTTTAAGATGTGATCGAATTCCGTTGCGGGGGTCTTTTTCACGAGGCCGTTCTTCGTCGCCATGATGAGGTACCCCTCTTCGCTTCCGAGGACGGGCAAAACGGCCGCGATCCTCTCCCCTGCCGAGAGGGGCAGAAGGTTGACAATGGCCCTTCCCCGCGCCTGACGGTTGGCCTCGGGGATCATGTAACCCTTGATGGAGTACACCCTGCCGAGGTT
>CANQOX010000084.1 GCA_947625595.1 uncultured Clostridia bacterium | reverse complement strand
CTGTCGCGGCGCAGCTCACAGCCCACTGGGCTGTTGAGCAGAACTGCGCCGCTCCACCCCTCCCATGGAGGGGGTAAAGAGAGGCCCCTCGGGAGGGAGTAACGCTCATTCTGAACGCAGTGAAGAATCCCCTCAGACGCAGTCTACTTGTCGCCCCCTTTTAGGGGAGATGTCACGAGCAACGCGAGTGACAGAGGGGTTTCAAGAACCCCTTTGCCCCTACGGGGCACTTCCCCTATGAAGGGCAGCGAGAAGGCTCCTTCCAAAGGGGAGCTGGCGAGCGAAACGAGACTGAAGGGTTTCGCCCCCCTTTCTTCTCCGCATCTGTTCATGATACCGCGGCGGGGCGCACAATGTGCGCCCCGCCGCGGGTCTTTGAAATTCACTCTCCGTTCTTTACTTTCTTTTCACGTTCGCGCATTTGGGAGAAAAATTCAGTCAGGACGGCCGAGCATTCTTGCTCCATGATCCCTCCCGTGACTTCGGCCGTGTGATTGAGCAGGTTCGCCGCCGCAAGTTCGCGCGTCAAGCTCCTGCCCTTCTGCTCATATGCGCCGAAGTACACCCTTTCGATCCTGCTGTTGAGAATGGCCCCCATGCACATGGGACACGGTTCGAGCGTCACATAGATCTCCGCCCCTTCGAGCCGCCATGAGCCGAGCTTTTTGCAAGCCCTGTCGATGGCGCGGATCTCGGCGTGGGCCGTCGCCATCTGCAACTTTGTGCGAAGGTTGTACCCCCGCCCGATGATCTTTCCGTCGAGCACGACGACCGCGCCGATGGGGACTTCCCCGAGCGAACTTGCCTTCTTTGCGAGGCGCAAAGCCTCCCGCATGAACTTTATTTCCACGAAACCACTTCCGTAAGACGCGCAACTGCGTCGAGATTTTTCTGAATGAGCATTGGCAAAGCGTCCCTGCCGAGGGGGTGTTTGAGCGCGTTCCCGCCCGCCTCCACCGTGAAAGCGGGGATCTTCAGCGTCTCGATGCACCAATCTTTATAGCCGCCGACAGAGCCTTTCGCCTCCCGCAGGGGGTAGCCCGTCGCCTCGGAGAGGGCGAGCGCGAGCTTCCTGTCCCGCAGTTTTCTGATCGAGGGCTGGTGAAAATGCCAGTAGATCTCCTCGCCCTTGGTATGCCATGAGACGGTGAAGCGGGGCTGCACTTTGAGGGTAAAATCGTACAGCGCCCTGCTCTCTTTGGCGCACAGAGGGGCCGTCCCGATGTAGCTCTCGGGGGAGGGAAAGGTGCGGTTTTGCACACCTGTCCCCCATTTTGCGGGAAAATTGACATTGAGGTCAACGCCCCGCGCATTGGCCTTCCAGAGCGAAAAGTCCCTCCCGCCGTTGATCTTTATGAGCGCGGCGCGGTTCTCTTCGGGGACCGTCCCCACGCCCTCCTCACAGAGCTTGACGCCGTCGGGATTGGTACAGGGGAGAAACCACACACTACCCCCTTTCAGGCCGCGGCGGATGTGTTCGAGGCCAAGGAGCGCGGTGATGCCCTCCCGCGCGTGGATGGCGTACTGGGAAATGCCGACCGCATCGCCCCTTCCCACGCGAATAGCGAAGAGCGGCCGCCCCTCTTCGCTGGTCCCATAGACATATTTATCGCCGCGATAGTTCTCAAAAAAAGTTGAAACTTCCTCAAAGATGCTCACGCCGCATTATATGCTACTTATGGTACTCTGCGCCGCTGTTGATCATGAAGGCGCGGTAGAGCTGTTCAAGGAGGATGACGCGGAACATCTGATGGGGAAAGGTCATGTCCGAGAAGGAAATTTTCTCGTCCGCCGCCCCCTTCACCCCGTCGCAGAGGCCGTGGGAGGAGCCGATCACGAACGTCATCTCCCGCCCTTCGTCCTGAAGCCGCTTCACGAGGGCGGCAAAGTCCTCCGAGCGCATCCTCTTGCCCTCGATCGCCGAGACGACGGCAAAGCCGCGCATGTTTTTGAGGATCTCCGTCCCCTCTTCGTTCAGGGAGGCGCGTTCGGGGAGCTCCCGTATCTCCAATTTGCAGAAGCGCGAGAGCCGCTTTTCGTACTCTGCACAGGCGTCCCGCCAAAACTGCTCCTTGAGCTTTCCGACGCAGACGAGGGTAATCTTCATCATGCCGTGAACCCTCCGATGAGCGCGACGATCCACTCGACGGCGCAGACGAGAATGCCGACGGAGGCCGTGAGAAAGAACTGCTTGCCCTCCTTCACGCCCCCCTTCCTGTGTTTCTTGCCCGAGAGGAGGAAAATCAGACTACCCAAAAGACACGCCCCAGAGACGGCGTAGAGGGCGGCGGACGCCCCCACGCTCAATCCCGCGAGGTCGGCCCCGCAGGCCTCCAAGACCAAAATGGCGGCGTTATTTGCAAAGTGTGCGAGCATTCCGGGGAGAATGCTTCCCGCGCGCTCGGCGAGCAGGGCAAGGGACGCCCCGCAGAGGAATTGATAGATGGTCTGTTCGGGGTTGCCGTGAAAGAGCGAAAAGAGCGCCCCCGAGATGAGCACGGCGGGAAGGGTCCCCCACCCGCTCTTCTCCATACTGCCGAGCACCGCGCCGCGGAAGAGGGTCTCTTCGAAGACGGCGGGAAGAAGGGCGATGATGAGGAGCGCGGGCAGAAGATCCCACCCCGTGAGCGTCGGAACGGAGTCCTCCATCGTCGGCTGATAGCCGAAAAGTTTCAGAAGGTCCACAAAGTACCTGTTGAGGAAGTTCAGCGAGAACAGAAGGCCGAACTGCAACAGCAGGGCGACGAGGAAAAACTGCCACTTGCACGGGCGGTAGATGCTCCGCACGGGCTCCTTTGACCGACGGAAAAAGACCAGACACGCCGCCGCAAACGCGAGTTGCGGCAGCAGAAAGGAGAGGTATTTGAACCAATCGGCCTCCTGCGCCTGTTCCCCCGCCCCCGCGAGGCCGAGAATGACCGAGACGAGGAGCGCGAACAGGACGGAGAGGATCGCGGCCAGAGAGTAGGCGATCCCCCCCTCCCATACGGGCGGCCGCTGTAATGTCTTTTCCTGTGCTTCCATGCCGTCATTATAGCAGGAAATCGCCGAAAAGTCCAAGGAATACCTTGCAATTTCGCAAAATTCTTTCTATAATAGAGCTATGAGAACGATCGACACCGCAGAAATTGCAAACGCCGTCTGCCGCCTTGCCCTGAAGGCGGGTCGGACGCTCACAGAAAGTTGCAGGGCCGCCCTCGCCCGCGCCGCAGAGGAAGAGACGGGAGCCGCGGAATTTGCCCTCCGCGCGGCCTTGGAAAATGAAGAGGTCGCGCACCGCGAAAAGATGCCCGTCTGTCAGGACACGGGCATGGCCGTCGTGCTCATCGACCTCGGACAGGACGTCTTCCTCACGGGCAAGCCCCTGCGCGAAGCCGTGGATGACGGCGTCAGACGGGCGTATGCGAACGGTTTTTTCCGAAAGAGCATCTGCGACCCCCTCACCCGCGTCAACACGGGCGACAACACCCCCGCGCATCTGCACGTCGAGATCGTCGAGGGCGACAAGGTCGGCATTTCCTTCCTCCCCAAGGGCTTCGGCAGTGAAAATATGAGCAAGCTCTTCATGCTCACCCCCGCGGAGGGGCGGGAAGGCGTCATCAATGCCATCGTCGGAACGGTGAAGGAGGCGGGCTCCCGTCCCTGCCCGCCCGTGTATGTCGGCGTCGGCATCGGCGGGTCCTTCGACGGGTGCGCTTTTCTTGCGAAAAAGGCCCTTCTGCGCGATGTCGGCTCCCACAATCCCTGCGCAGACGTCGCCGAGATCGAGAGGGAGGCCCTCGAAAAGATCAACGCCCTCGGCATCGGCCCGCAGGGCTTTCACGGAAGGACGACCGCGCTCGGCGTGAGCTGTGAAGTCGCCCCCACCCATATTGCGGGGCTTCCCGTCGCCGTCAATATCCAGTGCCACTGCATCCGCTGTGAAAAGGAGGTTTTATGAGACAGCTCATCCTTCCCCTCTCGCGGGAGGAAATTCTTTCCCTCCGCGCGGGGGACTGCGTGGAACTTTCGGGCACGGTCTACACCGCCCGCGACTGCGCACACAGAAGATTTATGGAACTGCTCGCCCGCGGCGAAAAACTTCCGTTTGACCCGAAAGGAGCTTTTATCTACTTCGCAGGCCCCTGCCCCGCGCCCGAGGGAAAGGCGTGCGGAAGTTGCGGTCCGACGACCTCGGCGCGCATGAACGCCTTTGCCCCGAGAATGCTGAAGGAAGGCCTCGGCGGCTTCATCGGAAAGGGCGAGATGAGCGAAGAGACGAGGCGCGCGCTCAAGGAATGCGGGGCGGTGTACTTTGCCGCGATCGGCGGTGCGGGCGCGATGTACGGGAACGCGGTCAAAAGGGCGGAGCTCATTGCTTTTCCCGACCTTTTGAGTGAAGCGGTGTACAAGTTGGAAGTCGAAGGCTTCCCCCTCGTCGTCGCCCACGACCCCCTCGGCCAAACGATCTATTAACTCCCCCGCTCATTCTGAACATAGTGAAAAATCCCCTCAGTCGTTGACTTCGTTCGGGGGATCCTTCGGCCCCGTTGGGGCCTCAGGATGAGCCTTTCTCGCTCATTCTGAGGCGAAGCCGAAGAATCCCCTCGGTCGTTGCCCCCTCCATGGGGGTACCGTTTCTTACCCCCTCCATGGGAGGGGTGGAGCGGCACATTCTTGCTCAACAGCCCAGTGGGCTGTGAGCGTGCCGCGACAGGAGCGGTGGCCTCGCCGAC
>CANQOX010000083.1 GCA_947625595.1 uncultured Clostridia bacterium | reverse complement strand
CATTCTGAACGCAGTGAAGAATCCCCTCATACGAAGTCCGTGGGTCTATGAGATCCTTCGCTTCGCTCAGGATGAGCACACTCCCATAGCGGGTAGGCACTTACTCCCTCTTACAGCGTTCGCCTGTCAGACAGGGAGGACGGCGATGCGGAAGGTCTGACCATTGGAAAAGGTCAGGACGAGAGAATTCCCCTCCCGCTCGGTCTTCGCCTCAAAGATCCCGTCCGTCAACGTCTCGAGGTCGAGCATGATCTGCTCGGCCGTAACAGTGTACTTCATTTGTTCCATACTATCTTCTCCTTTTTTTGGGTATATTTTGTTTTGTTACCCATGGTGTTATTATACACAAAACAAGACATAATGGCGATGAGAGGTTTTGTCGTTATTATGGAAGTTTTGTCGAATTTTGCCGAACGGCTCGATGAGTTAATGTTTGATGCAGGTATCAATGGACAATCGCTCGCCATTGAAATCGGGATCTCCAAACAGCAAATTTATTATATCATGAATCACCAAAGACAGCCGAGCACGGACGTACTCATTCGGATCGCGAATTATTTTTCGTGCACGACGGACTTTCTCCTCGGGCGGGAACCCGAGAGCTCGGCGAAAAGTTTTCGGCCCGTTCCGCCGTTCTCGCAACAGCTCGCCTTTCTCCTGCAATACTTTCACATCAATAAGTATCGCCTCTGCAAGGACATTCCCATCACCCACTCTGTCATCTATAATTGGCAACGCGGAATGTATGCGCCGAGCCTCGATTATATCCTCAAGCTCGCCGATTACTTCGGCTGCTCTGTCGATTTTGTCCTCGGAAGAGAGAAATAAGAATGTTATAATGCGGTGACCCCATGAAAGGGCATATGAACTGAAGCGCCCGACAAAGCCGATAGCTTTGTCGGGCGCTTCAGAATTCAAATCACAACCTAAAATGGATAGAAATACTTCTTGCCGAACTGCACTTTGACCCGCCCATTGAGGAAATCGCGGGCGCGGGAGACAAACTCTTCGGCTTCCGCCTCCTTCACAATGACGGTGAAGGCCGCCTCGGCGGAGAAGTCGCGGGAGAGAATTTTTTCGCCCTCGAGGAACTTCATCGCGGCGTTAACTTCGGGATAATCGACGGAGAGCGTCACTTCCACGCCCGTGGTGTAGACGCGCTTTTCGCTCGCCTCCACGCCGTCCGCCGCACAGCCCGCATAAGCGCGGGTCAGGCCGCCTGCGCCGAGTTTGACGCCGCCGAAATAGCGAACGACGGCAACCGAAGTCTCCCGCAGGTCCTGCGCTTTGAGCACGCCCAAAATCGGCATACCCGCCGTCCCCTGCGGCTCCCCGTCGTCCGAAAAACGCTGTTCATTGCCGATTTTATCGGCGATAAAGGCGTAGCAGACGTGCGTAGCCGTCGGGTGAAGGGCGCGGATACGGGCGAGAAAGGCCTGCGCCGCCTCCCCTCCCTCCGTGTGTGCGACGTAAGTGAGGAATTTGGACTTTTCGATTGTCTTTTCGACGAAAGTCTCGCCGACGACGCTTTTATATTGCATGGAAATATCAGAATGTCTTGTCGCCCCTCTTAGGGGAGATGTCGAGGCGTAGCCGAGACAGAGGGGTTTCAAAACCCCTTTGCCCCTGCGGGGCACTTCCCCTATGAGGGGCAGCGAGGAGCTGTCTATGTATCATTCAATTGGCGCGGGTCACTTTGATGTGGACTTTTTTGCCCTTGTGGAGGATAAAATCGCCTGCGGGGAGGGGCGTATCCATGGCCGCCTTCTCCTCGCCGATCGTCACGCCACCCTGCTCGAGGAGCCGCCTCGCTTCGCCGTTGGACTTGCAAAGCCCCGTCGCGACAAGCACGCCGACGACATTGTTGACGTCCGCGGGGATCGTGCGCACGGGCATTTCTCCCTCCCCCGAGAAGGCCGCATGGGCCTGCGAGCGGGCGAGGTCGGCCGCTTCCCTACCGTGGACGGCCAGAGTGAGCTCATAGGCAAGGCGCTCCTTGGCAACGTTCATGCGCTCATCGAGGTGGGCGCACAGCTCCCTGATCTCAGGAACGGGGACGAAGGTCAGGAGCATAAAGCACTTCTCGACGTCCGCGTCAGCGGTATTGCGCCAGTACTGATAGAATTCGTAGGGCGAAGTCTTGGCGGGGTCGAGCCAAACGGCTCCCTTCTGCGTCTTGCCCATCTTCTTGCCCTCGCTCGTCGTGAGGAGCTGGAAGGTCATGGCGAAGGCGGGCCTTCTCTCCTTTCTGCGGATGAGGTCGGCCCCCGCGAGGATGTTGCTCCACTGGTCGTCCCCGCCGAGTTCGAGCGAACAGCCGAATTTTTGGTGCAGGACGAGGAAATCGTACGCCTGCATGAGCATGTAGTTGAATTCGAGGAAGGAGAGCCCCCGCTCCATTCTCGACTTGAAACATTCGGCGGTGAGCATCTTGTTGACGGAGAAATGCACGCCGATGTCGCGCAAAAAGTCGATGTAATTCAGCCCGAGGAGCCAGTCGGCATTGTTGACGACGATCGCCGCGTTTTCGCCCTCGAAGCGGACGAAGCGCGCCATTTGCTTTTTGAAGCATTCGACGTGATAGGCGATGGTCTCCTTGGTCATCATCGAACGCATGTCCGTGCGGCCCGAGGGGTCGCCGACCATTGCGGTGCCGCCGCCGATGAGGACGATGGGCCTGTGCCCCGCGTCCTGCATGTGCTTCATCGCGACGAGTTGCATGAAGTGCCCGACGTGCAGGGAATCTGCCGTGGGGTCGAATCCGATATAGAAGGGGACGCTCTCTCTCCCGAGCAGGTCATAGAGTTCGTCCTCATAGACAGTCTGTTTGATAAATCCCCTCTCGCGGAGGGTGTCCATAACGTTTGCCATAGCTTTCTCCTTGGTTGCATTATACAATAGAAAACGGCGGCCTGTCAAACGTTACGCGGGATTTTGCAAAATTTCGGCGTCAGATCCCCCCTCCCGCTCCCTGCGGTTGAGGCCGCCGAGCGCGTGCAGGGCGGCGAGAAATTGTTCGGCGGTGCGAAGGCCGCACATGCCGACGCGGAGCGCGAAGTTCCGCTCCTCCCTCAACCTTCTCTGGTAGATCAAGATGCAAATTTCCGCTTCCCGCTCTGTCATGGTTCCTATTGTATGCGGACAGTGCGGCCATGCTTTCCTCTTCGGAAAAAATTTTTCGGAATACAGGAGGAAACGTTGACAAAAGAAAAAAAAGGTGTTACAATAAAGGCACAACAAGGGTAAGAACTGCATAGCGGTCAGCCCGGTTCACAGTTAAATAACCGTCCGTAGCTTGGTCGCGGGGCGGTTATTTTTTTGTGCGTTTCAAAGCGATATATTCGATTTTGTCGAGAAAATCGGTGAGCCTTTTCAAAAGCTCTGTGAGTTGCGAGAGAAGCTCGTTTAACTCATTCATGCTACGCACCCCCTTTCGTCGGAAATATCTCATAATATTTCCCCCTCGAGGGGCTAACCGCCAACAGGAACCCTTGTTGCAAAATTATTTTACGATATTTTGTTTGATATGTCAATGAAAAATTGACAAATTCTGCCATATATGTTACAATTTCCCCATGAAACTTGAGATCATTATCGGGATCCTGTTTACCCTCCTCTCGCGGAGAAAAATCAGCGTGGGCGAGCTTGCGCGAAAGTTCGGCGTCTCCGAGCGCACCATTTCCCGCTACCTTGATGAGATGACCGTTGCGGGTATTCCCATCGACATCGCGCGGGGCGCGGCGGGCGGCGTCAGCATTCCCGACAGCTTCAAACTCCCCAAGGGGCTCTTTACCCGCGAAGAATACGCACAGACCGCGGCCGCCATGCTCGCCATGATCGGGCAGACGCACGATTCTGTCCTCGAATCGGCCTACGGCAAACTCATCGCCCAGAGCAAGACGGAGAAATTTGACACCGCCCTCTCGGGAAATATCCTCGTCGACAGCGGCACTTGGGGAGATGAAAGGAATTTTTCGGACAAGCTCACCATTGTCGACAGGGCCATCGAGGAATGCGAAGCGCTCGAGATCGACTACTTCGACCGCGCGGGCGAGGGGACGAGGCGGACGATTTGGCCGCATTTGCTCATATATAAGCAAAATATCTGGTATGTTTGGGCTTTTTGCACCCTGCGGAAGGGCTTCCGCACATTCAGGGTCGGGCGCATGAGGAATCTCACCGCCACGGGGGAAGTCTTCGAAAAGATCCCCTTCACGCGGGAGGACATTCCCCTCAACTTCTGGAGAAACGAACGCATCGCCGAGGTCAAGCTCCAGATCGCGCCCGAGAAACTCCCCTATGCCGAGGACTGGCTGGGCGTGGACAACATCTACAAGGAAGGCGGGGAATACTTTGCCGAACTCGTCCTGCCCGACGATGAGGCCCTCGTCGGAAATATCCTCTCTGCGGGTTCGGGCATCACTGTCATCTCCCCTCCCGCCCTCGCCGAACGCATCAAAAAAGAGGCGGAGAAAATCTCGGCCTCCTATTTGGATTGAATTTTGCAGTCATAACGGAACAGCGCGGGCATTTGGCTTCCCCCTGTGGGGGGGATCTGTCGCCAAAGGCGACTGATGAGGGGGATTGCGTCATTCAGAGCGTAGCGAAGAATCCCCATGAACGAAGTCCCCTTTTCGCCCCTCATAGGGGAGATGTCACGAAGTGACTTTCCCTCGGCTCCCCTTATAGGGGAGCTGTCGAGCGGAGCGAGACTGAAGGGTTTTTAAAACCCCTTTCCCCTCGCAAGCTCGGGGACTGTCTCGGGCGGGTAGCCCCCCGCCCTCGGTCAGCATTTGCCCGAAGCAAATGGGCAAATGCTAAGAGAATTTTGCGCCAAAGATTATCAATCTTTGGCAGAAGTGCAAAATTCTCCCCTACAGGGGCAGCGAGGAGGCACCCCCTTCCCTACCCGTTACGGCGGCAGGGACCGCCGTAACCTCCGTCGCGGAGGCCACCGCTCCTGTCGCGGCACGCTCACAG
>CANQOX010000082.1 GCA_947625595.1 uncultured Clostridia bacterium | reverse complement strand
CTCTATTATAACACAGACTTCCGTTTGAACTACTTTTTTTCTCATCACCCCGTTGCACTTGATAGTATAATTCACCAAGTCTATGAGATGTTTCGGCTTCGCCTCAACATGAGCGGGAAGAAACCGCTCATCCTGAGGCCCCAACGGGGCCGAAGGATCCCCTCATACGAAGTCCGTGGGTCTATGAGATGTTTCGGCTTCGCCTCAACATGAGCGTTCTTTCTCCCGCGGCCATTCCCCTCAAAACAGCGGAGCGAAGATCTTCGCGACTTCGCAGAGGACGCGGCCGACGGGGCTCTTCTTGGCGTCCGCCTCGGTCTGGAGCGCGGAGGCCTCGAACGTCTTCTCGAAGTCCTCCCTGATGTCGGCGAGGGCGGGGACGCTGTACATGATGACGCCGTCCTCGAAGTGATACAGGAAGGAGCGATAGTCGAGGTTGACCGTCCCGACGGTCCCGACCTTTCCGTCGGCGAGGAAGGTTTTGGCGTGGACGAACCCCGGGGTGAACTCATAGATCTTCACGCCGCCCCTGATGAGGGCGAGATAGGTGGAACGGGTGAGCGCGAAGACGAGCTTCTTGTCGGGAACGTGCGGCGTCACGATCCTGACGTCCACTCCCCGCTTTGCGGCGAGGATCAGGGCTTCCCGCATGCGGTAATCGATGATGAGGTAGGGCGTCGTGATCCAGACGTAGTCGTGGGCCGCGCCGATGATGTTGATATAAACGTCCTCCGAGAGGTGCCGCTCGAAGAGGGGCACGGGCCCGCTGCCGTAGGGCTGGACAAAGCCCTCCGCCCCCTCGGCGGTGTGCTTGACGAGGTAGGGTCTGATGTCCTCCACTTCGTGGCTTGCGATCTGATACATGCCGAGGAACATCTCCGTGAGGTTGTACACACCCTCCCCCTCGAGACGGATGGCGTTGTCCTTCCAATAGCCGAAAGGATGGGTCTCGTTGATGTATTCATCTGCGAGATTGAGCCCGCCCGTGTAGCCGATCTTTCCGTCGATGACGAGGATCTTCCTGTGGTCGCGGTTGTTGTGCAGGGTCGTGACGACGGGAATGAAGGGATTGAACTTCACCGCCTTGATGCCGCGCTTGCGCATCTTCTTGTAGTACCCTGCGCTGACTTTGGCCATGGAGCCGACGTCGTCGTACATGACGCGGACTTCCACCCCCTCCTCCGCCTTCTTCGCGAGAATATCGAGGAGCGAATCCCAGAACTTCCCCTCTTCGATGATGAAATATTCCAAAAAGATGAACTTTTCTGCCCCCGCAAGGTCCTCCTTGACCCGTTCAAAGAAGGCCTCGCCCGAGGGGAAATAGTCGACCTTGGTCCCGCCCCTGACGACGGCGGAGGGCTCGGAGACGGAGAGCGCTTCGCTCACGTCCGCCCAGTGGCCGAGTTCGCCCTGAAGCTCTTCCTTGGGCACAGGGGGTTCGCGGAGGGCTCTGTTCTGCTCATAGAGTTTGGCGTAGAACTTGCGCTGTCTGCGCGTGGGGCGGTGGGAGGAGAAGAGCGCGTAGATAAACACGCCGAGGATATTCAGAACGACGATGCACAGGATCCACGGGATCTTAGTCTCGGGCACGAGGTCGCGGCTGACGACGTTGACGACGGCGATAATGAGAATGAGGTCGTCGAGAATGCTCACGATGATCGTGATGATGGATTCGGGGATCACGCCCGCGAGAAAATAGGCGGCGAGATACCACCCCGCGGCGAGTACGCCGAAGAAGAGCAGGATCAGGGCAACGATCGTGAGAGCAACAAACGGAAACCGACTGAAAACTTTTTTGAAAAACTTTTTCATGGGTCATCCCTCCTTTCTTTCGTAGACAGTGCAGCCGCATGGGGCGGTGTGAGATACAAATTCTCCCGTCAGGACGACGTCCCTTCGGGGCGTGTGCAAGATGCGTAAATTTTCAAGGCCCGCGAAGGCCTGAGGTTCGATGGCTTCGGGGTCCACCCCGCAGGCGTCGATCTCCTCGAGGGAAGGGCAGGCGTAGAAGGCATAGGCGATGAGCGCACCGCCGCGCACCTTCACGCGCTTCAACGTCTCGGGGACGTAATAGCCTTCCCCCTCCGCGAAGAGGTAGCCGAGTTCGCCGCGGAATTTCTCCCCCGCCGCAACGGGGCCGCTCCCGACGAAGGGAAGGTCGAGAGAGACGAGCCCTCTACAGGGAAGCAGGGCGCCGACCGCGGAGGCTTCGACGTCGGGCACGATGATCTCGGCAGCCAGCGGCTGGCCCGCTTTGAGCGCCCCGCCGAGGTCGGTATCGAGGATCGCGCCGTCCCTGACGGCGTACCGTCCCCTTCCCTCGACCGTCACCGCCGTGCCGTAGATGGCTTTGTAGGAAAAATCTGCGAGATCCCCGACGATGAGCGTCTTTGCCTCGGTCAGAAGGAGGGAAGAGGCGAGAAGCTCCCCGCCCGTGAAGAAGACCCTCTCGGCCTTGCGGATCGGGGTGAATTCCACCCTCTGTCCCGTGAAGGCGAACCAGTCCCCCGCGTCGAAGTAGAGCGTCCCGCCATAGACATGGTACAGGGCCGCGCTCCCGAGGCGGTCGAGCGAAAAGTCCATGGTGAGCATGGGCGCAAGGTCTCCCCCCTCGAGAATGTCCCGCGCCTCCTTGACGTTTTCAACGTCGATACATCTGCCTGTAAGGCCCTCCCGCCGCAGGAGGATCTCCCCGTTCTCCCCGACGCCGTCGAGGTGGGAATACGCCGAGGCGAAGCTCTCCTCCGTGGCCGTCCCGTCCGACCAAACGACGCGATAGCTGTCCCTCGGGAATTCCACCGCCCTCGGATAGGGCAAAAAGAGCAGGGCGGCATAGACGGCCCCGAGAAGCAGGGCGATGATGACGGTGAACAGCTTGCGCTTCTTTTCCTTCCCGTCCTTTACGTCTCCCATGACAGTCTGTGAAGCTCCCCCGCCGCCTTCAAACCCTCAAATCCGTTCTGCCGCAGGCCCTCATAGACGGCGATGGCGACGGCATTGGACAGATTGAGCGAGCGGCAGTCATCGAGCATGGGAATGCGCACGCACTCCTCCCTGTGGGCGAGAAGAAGTTCCTCCTCCAGCCCCTTCGTCTCCTTGCCGAATACAAGGAAGTCCCCCGCGCCGTACTTGGCTTCGGTGTAGACCGTGCGGGCCTTGGTGGTGAAGAAGTGAAAGCGGGCGTCGGGATAGAGGCGCATGACCTCCTCGAAGTTCTCGTGCAGATGAAATCTGACGAGCGGCCAATAGTCGAGCCCCGCGCGGCGCAACGCCTTCTCGGAGACGTCGAAGCCGAGAGGCTTGACGCAATGAAGCTCACAGCCCGTGACGGCGCAGGTGCGGGCGATGTTGCCCGTGTTCTGCGGGATCTCGGGCTCAACCAGAACGATGTGGAACATGTCCCCATTATAAGCCTTTCGCGCCAAAAAAGCAACAAAATTCTCAAAAACAAAAAATCGGCACACATGTGCCGATTTTTTATTGTTCTTACTTCTCCTCGAGGACGGAGCCGAGGTATTCGGTGGGGTCTGCGGCCTTGCCGTTGAGCTCAACTTCGAGATGCAGATGTTCGCCGTCCTTGTGCTCCATGCCATAGGCCGCCGCAACGACGCCGAGCGTCTGTCCCTTCTTGATCGCCGCGCCCTCCTTGAGCGCGCTGTCGGGTTCCACGAAGCGGTACAGCGTCTTGAGACCGTCGCCGTGGTCGACGAGAATGATGTTGCCCGTCTCTTCGCTGTATGAAATGCTCTCGATCTTGCCGTCGGCCATGCACTTGACCTCCGTCCCCGCCTTGGCGTCAAAGTCGACGGCCTTGTGGCGGTAGATCCAACCGAGCGTCTCATTCTGATAGATGACGTTGTACTCCACGGTGTAGCTTGCCCCTTCGATCGGCGAAACGAACTTCACGGTGTCCTCCCCGCCCGAGGGAGTGGAAGGGTCATTATCCCCCGTGTTGCCCTGATTCCCTGTGTCGCCCGTGTCGCCCGTGTTGTCGTTCGGGCCGTCCACGGAGGGTCCGTCGAGGACGTTTTCGGTCCCCGTCGTCAGAAAGTAGACGGTGAGGACGGTCGCCGCGATGAGGAGCAGGACGCACACGGCGAGGACAATGTAGTAGAGCAGTTTCTTTTTCTTCGGTTTGACGTTGGTGTTTTCTTCACTCATGATGAAATCCTCCGATTTTATGTAAGGTTTTGACACCGTCCGCGCGATTTATACCTGTTCGCTCAAAAACCTCCGAAAATGAGGGGCGTTCCCGCCGCCGTCTGCTCCTTTGACACGGCGATGTGAAGGTTGACCGCGCGGCCGTTCAGAAGGACGCTCTCCCCGAGCACGGGCGAATGGCAGTAGTAGTTGACGACGCCCGCGGCCTCCTCCGTGAAGAGGACTTCGGCGCGGAACCGCGTGAGGAGCTCGTCTCTCTTGTCGCCATCGTAGCGCACGCTTTCCCCCTGCACGGGGAGGAAAAGTTTGTCCCGCGCGGGGACTTCGCTCTGCACGGTGAGGGCCGAAGAGGAGGGCGAAAGGTACAGCTCGTACCCCTTTCCTTCCGCGAAGACGGGCGCATGGAGCAGGAGCGCGGCAAAGGCGCCGCACGCGAGCGCGAGCAGGACGATACAGCCCGATAGGATCCCTCTGAAAAACTTTGCCATGACGCTTCCCTCCCGAATGCAGGGAAGATTTTTGCCCCGATCGCTGGATTTTATACCTATAAAAAACTTTTACCCCCTCTATGGGAGGGGGGGTCACCATACCCTTGCTGCCCCTGTAGGGGAGAATTTTGCACTTCTGCCAAAGATTGACAATCTTTGGCGCAAAATTCTCTTGGCATTTGCCCATATGCTTCGGGCAAATGCTGACCGAGGGCGGGGTGCTACCCGCCCGAGACAGTCCCCGAGCTTGCTAGTGACAGAGGGGGTTTGAAACCCTTCAGTCTCGCTTCGCACGACAGCTCCCCTACAGGGGAGCCGAGAGCCGCTCATGTTGAGGCGAAGCCGAAACATCTCATAAACCTACGGACTTCGTTTGATGGGATTCTTCACTGCGTTCAAAATGAGCGGGGGTCAGAATGAGCGGGGGGCAGAATGAGCGGGGGGTCAGAATGAGCGGGGGGACAGAATGAGCGTTCCCCCCCGCGGGTCACCTTTCAAAAAACAGCGGCGCATGCCGCTGTTTTTTGACCTTAATGCCTATTATTCAAATCCAAACA
>CANQOX010000081.1 GCA_947625595.1 uncultured Clostridia bacterium | reverse complement strand
GACGGAATTGGAATGACACCCCTTCCGTCACTTCGTGACACCCACCCCTCAAGGGGTGGGCAAGTCTTGGCGCCCCCTCTTCATTCCGAATGGCACAGTTCCAAACAAAAACACGGCCGAAGCCGTGTTTTTGTTTGGAGTTTTTGTTATGCCTGTGCGGAATATTCGTTTACCACAAGTTTTCCGTCCGTACTTGTCATACCGTCAAGGCCGAAGAACACGTTGTAGGTTTCCTTTTCAACATTCGAGAATGTCAATGTGCTCGTAAGGTCTGCCCCTTGGTTCAAATCGTCCCCCATGGTCCACGCTTCATAAGTGACAGTAATATCTGCTTCGCTCCAAAGAACAGTCACACGATAGAAGAATCCTGTGCGGTCATTTGCATTATAGTAGGCAAGCGTACGCTCATTCCCGCCAGTTACTTTTGAAAACCAAGGTTTGTCTGTCAATTCGAAACAATTTCCTTGAAGGAATGCCTCTTCGACCGTTGCATCATAAATACGGGTCACAACACCGTGATAATCATGACGTTCTGTCGCTGTATGCGTCACTGTTGCTGTGAATACGACTTCAAGCGTCTTGCCGCTTGCGGGTTTGTTCATCGTATACATCTTGCTATTGTCGCCGAAGCCAGCCTTCAATTCTCCATAGTTCTCGGCAGCAATCTGCTTGCCAACGTATTGATGACATTCGGAGCACTCGCCTTCTTCTTCGGTGAAGGTATGCGGGCAAGTATATCCGCAGACAGAGCACCTTCCTTCCACAAAGGTGTGTTCATGGTGTGCTTTGGGATAATTGACCTTTTCGACAAGATAATTATCATACAGAGCCTTCGCCTCTTCGATCGTATAGGCCTTCCCGTATTCAACAAAGACGTCTGCGGCACTGATGACCCCGCCGTAAGTACGTTCAGGGGTAGCGACTGTCACACCCTTTTTTTGAGCGGAAAGGAGGAATGCCTTAATAAAGTCACCCATCGTGCCATCTGCTGACGTGCCCACGAAGACCATGCTTGCAGGATAATTGAACACTTGAACACCATTCTTGTAGAAGTTAATGGCCTCTGGACTGATCGTAATTGTGACGTAAATCTCTTTCGCCGCACAAATCGCATTCCATTCGGCTCCGTTCAGCATTTTCGCGCCAGCCGAACTGGGGAAACAAGTCTCATTTCCGATTTTCGTACGAAGCGCCGCAATCGTTTCGTCGCTCGAAACATCGGTCCCTTGATTGTTCGCCTGAATGTTGGGAAGAGCGATCTTAAATTTACCAAAATTCGTCCAAACTCCAATCGCATCCCAATCATTATTTGCCGCATGAAGCCAGAAGGAAACAGACATACCCTTTGTATCAAGTTCAGTCATGCCTTCGGGAACATCAACAACTGTTCCAACCGCATCTCCGGGGTGAAGAACTGCGCCGCAGAAAGTGCAGACGTAATTCCCGTTGTCGTCGGCCTCGGCGGGATAGGTGTGCGTCGCAAACTTCGCATAGAGCGTAAGGGCGTTGTCGGTGGCGTGGTCGGCGGGAACAAAGCCTTCCTTGACTTCCACTTCATCGTCGCCGTCCATGTAGTACCAATAAAGGAACTTATAGTTTTCCTTCGTGGGAGCATCGGGAGCTTTGAACGTCTCACCCTTGGTATATTCTTGAGCTTCGACCCTGCTCGTATCACCGTCTACATCAAAGGTGACCACCGTCTTTGCAGGCAGTTCGCCCTCGGTGAGAACGAAGGATTCTTCCCCATAGACCACATTGAAGGTATTATCAGCATCGCCCTCAAACAGGATCAAAACAGCCGTTTCTATCGGCGCATCGTCCGTGTCCTCTGGATCTGTGTAGAAGCAAACAATATATTCGCCTACCTCCTCAAACCTTACATTGTGTTCCCCATTCACATCACGCATCTTGGGAGTTTCTCCGAAGGTCACGGAGATCTCTTTTTCGCTGTTGGAATATGTGCCGCTTTCGGGAACATGGATCGTTCCGAGTTCAGTCGAATGTTCGGATAGGACCAATCCTTCTTCGCTTTCGCCTAACCCGACAATAGTAAGTTTTCCTCCGTCAAGCGTAATTGTCATCACCATGGAACTTTCACCCTCAACGGGACTTTCATTCTCAATGGGACTTTTAGCCTCAACGCCGTACTTATTCTCGGAGAGTTTGGGGAGGCAGAAGCCTACTGCAAACTGTCCTTGTTCGGGAGCGCCATGGTCAACCATGGTAATGACAACGTTGATCTTATCTTCGATTTTCTTTATAACGACGCGAACATCAACTACACCCGATGGTGTGTCTATAATCGAATCGTCCGCAGTTCCCGTCCAGACGCCTTCGATGGAGTCGACTACGGGTGCGGCGTCTGCGATCACGAGATGAAGGGCCTTTTCGTCGCCCTCGCCCTCGACCTTCAGCGTATAGGTCTTCCCGCCGAGTTCAATGGGCTGCTCGATCTGCCCATCTTGAACTGTCGGGCACTTATAAGACGTTCCGTCAAGTTCAAGCGTCACGAGATGATCGCCCGCCTCAAGAGAAGCCGCCGTGACCTCTTCGCCGACAATATAGTAGTACAGAACGCCGCTGCTGGAGTTGCTTGCCGCAGTGAATTCAAGGGTGTCGATCTTGAGCTTTGCGCCCTTGACTTCCTCTTCGGTATATCCCTGCGTGGTGATATTGATCGCGATATAGATCTTGTTTTCGCCCTCTTTCACGAAAGCGGTCCCCGCGAAACCGCTGACTTTCTTTTCGACTGTTTCCTTGTGCTCATAGGCAAGGACGAGCTTCTCGCCCTCGATCTTCAGCGTGTAGACGTCATTCGTGTCAAAGGTCAAGCTGTTCTGATTTGCATCGACCGACGTGGCGGGGCATGCGTGCTCGCCTGTGGCCGTGGAACTCAATTTGACTTCGACGCTGCTGCCGTCCGCGATTTCGGCAAAATCTTCCTTTGTAACGGCGAAACGCACCGTATAGATCTCACTGCCTGCCCCAGGGGCTTCCACACTCGCGCAAGCGATCTCTTTCGTCCCGATGAGAAGTTTGAGATCTTCTTTCAATTCGTCTGCGGTATCATAGCCCTTTGCCTTCATTCTGAGGTAAAGGTTGCCGCCGACCATGTTAGCATTCGCAAATTCTGTGATCTGCTTCTCTTCAGGCGTAGCCTCTGCCTCGGTCTCGACGGTGATCGTGATGTTGGCCTTTGCGACGGTGACGGAGTATTTGTTATCCTCACCCTTCGGGACATCAACGTCGCCGTTCTTGACGGAAACGATCTCGTAGCCGCTATCGACTGTAAGCGTGAATTTGACGATCGTGCCCTCTGCATAGGGTCCCTGTTCGTCAAACGTAGCCGCGACATGATCGCCCGTCACGGTGACCGTGTAGGTTTCTGCGGGCGGGGTGGTGGTCGGTTCGGTCTCGACGGTGATGACGATATTGGCTTCGCCAACCGTCACAGAGTACTTGCCGTCCGCATCAGCCGTAAGGGTCTGGGTGCCGTTCTTGACGGACTTGACCTTGAAGCCCGTCTTCGCGGTGACCGTGAATTTGACGGTCGTGCCCTTTGCAAAAGATGTTTCATTTGCAGGCTCGACGATCTTAAATTCTGCATTCGCATTCGTCGCCATGGTGACGGTGTACTTGTCTACGGTCGGAGGAGTGGTGTTCTCCGTCCAAACCGCCTTCATCGTCACGTTCGCCTTGGGCATCTCAAATTTCGCGCCGAGATCGTAGTCCTTCGTGCCGTCGTTCCACTTCGTCAGGGTGTGATCATCACGGGTAAATGTCTCCCCCCCCTTCAAAATGACTTCTTCACCTGCCTTGTGGGTCTCCGTGATGTCCGCATCCGTGCCGCCGTTCGCATTGTACGTCAGCGTGTAGGTCGTCTCGGAGCCTTGGTCGGGATCCTTATCGTTGTTGTCGCCGCAGGCCGCGAAAAGGGCCGCGCCAAAGCAGACCACGAGCAACACGGTAAGAATTCGCAATAAGTGCTTTCTCATACTTTCCTCCCATTTTATTTTCTTTCTTTTGCCCCCGTTCATGCAGAGAATGACATAAACAGTGACATTTTTGCAATATTTATTATACCACTCTTATCCTTTCTGTCAATACTTTTGAAAAAATATCATCGGCAAAGGATGGGAATATTTGGGGGACATCGACCAAGGGGATTCTTCACTGCGTTCAGAATGAACGGAAGCGGGGCAGAATGAGCGGGGGGGGTAAGGACATCGACCAAGGGGATTCTTCACTGCGTTCAGAATGAGCGGGGGGCGGAATGAGCGGGGAAAATCGCTCATGTTGAGCGTAGCGAAACATCTCATAAACCCTCGGACTGCGTTTAAGGGGATTCTTCAGTCGCTTCGCTCCTTCAGAATGAGCGGGAGACAGCAAAGGAAGGCTTCCCCCCCGTGGGGGGAAGCTCCGCCGAAGACGGTGATGAGGGGTGTTTCCAATGAAAATGCCCCTCATCCGTCACGGCTCCGCCGTGCCACTGTCTCGGGCGGATAGCACCCCGCCCTACTTCGCCTACGGCTCGTGCCGCCCTTCGACGCCATAAAGAACGTGCGGGCGGGGCAGAATGAGCGGAGACCGCTCATGTTGAGCGTAGCGAAACATCTCATAAACCCTCGGACTGCGTTTAAGGGGATTCTTCAGTCGCTTCGCTCCTTCAGAATGAGCGGGAGGGAGCAAAGGAAGGCTTCTTCCAAAAAAAATAAATTTCATCGGCAAAATCGATTGACAAACGCCGCTGTATCCGTTACAATAAATAAGCTATTCGGTGAAAGCCGAATTGTTTTTATCGCGGGGTGGAGCAGCCAGGTAGCTCGTCGGGCTCATAACCCGAAGGTCGTAGGTTCGAATCCTACCCCCGCAACCATTTTTTCGGCGATGTAGCTTAGCTGGTTAGAGCGATCGGTTCATACCCGATAGGTCAGCGGTTCGAATCCACTCATCGCTACCAAAAAAATACGGCATTTCGCCGATTTTATATATATGGCCCCATGGTCAAGCGGTTAAGACACCACCCTTTCACGGTGGTATCATGGGTTCGAATCCCGTTGGGGTCACCAGACATGGATAAATCCGAACACCCTTGTTCGGGTTTATTTTTTTGTGTTCCGAGAAATTCTCCAAGCTCCGAATCCTCTATATCCTCGAAGGTGATCGTTTCCGTTCCCTCTTTATAGTTGCAGGTGATAACGGCGTAATCGTCGAAGAGATAGATACTATTCACGAACGCATTGATGAGAACGCGCTTGCCCTCGGTGGTCGCCGTGTCCAACTTGCGGAATTTGCACAAGCCGAATAAAATCTGCTCTCTCGTCAAAATCGGTCTCTTGATCTGCTCTTCGGCAATCTCGATCGTAAGCTGTTTCTGCTGTTCTTCCAAGTCGGAAAGCCGCTTTTTCGTGCTGTCGAGGACGATCCCTTTTTGAATGGCGTCGAGCATATTCTCAATGCCGCTCTCTACCTCTGCGAGCTTTTGCTGTAATGCGGGAAGAATGCTATTCTCGCTCGTCTGCAAGTCATAGAGCCGATAGGAGAGCTGTTCCATCAGCTCGTCGTCCATGACCTTCTCCATGAC
>CANQOX010000080.1 GCA_947625595.1 uncultured Clostridia bacterium | reverse complement strand
AACTACAAGTTCTCGTGGGCGATCGGCTTTGCGGCCATGGGCCACAACTCCGTCATCAAGGACAAGAACGGAAGGTATCTTGTCGTCTACCACGCCCGCAGACAGGAAGGCCAAGACGGCGTCAGCGGGCCTCACCACCTCTATGTCTCCCAGCTCTTCTTCAACGAGGACGGCTGGCCCGTCATGTCTCCCAATGCCTACGTCGGCGAGAAGTTCGGCACGGTCGAGGAGGAGGACCTCACAGGCGGGTACGAGATCGTTCTGCACACCGTGGAAACGGGGACGAAAGAAAATATTCTTTGGGCGCAGTCCGAAAAATACACCTTCACTGCGGACGGTAAGGTCATGAGCGGGACGACCGAGAAGGGCACCTGGACGCTCAAGCAGAACTACTATGTCGAAGTCACACTCGACAGCGTCACCTACAAGGGCGTCGCCGTTCCTGGTTGGAACATGTACAGCTTCGCGAAAGCTGCCTTCTGCATCACGGCAGTTTCCGACAGCGGCCAGAGCCTTTGGGGCATCATGGAATAAAATTCGAAGAGGGGGAAAAGGGGCTCTCTCCGCGTCCGCGGGGAGAGCCCGATCACTATGGCGATCAGGTATCCGAAAAATCCGAGGTTCGATCCTCTGCAGATGCGCACGCCCGATTACGCTTCATGGCGGGAGGGCTGTGCGCACGACCCCTCCCTGCTCGAATGGGAGGGCAAATATTACGCCTTCTCGACGGACACATTCGGCGCACCCGCGGGCTATCAGATCCGCTCGAGCGACGACCTTTTGCACTGGCAGTACATCGGCGCGGCCTTTGATTTAGAGGGCGCGGCGCCCCATGTGCGCAAGGGGGAGGCCAAAAACGGCAAATACTGCGATCTGCAGGAGGCCTTTGACTGGTGTGTGACTTCGCCGCGGGAAGTCGGCTACGGCGTCTGCACCCGCCCCGACGGATCCATGGCCTTTTGGGCACCCCACTGCGTGCGCGGCACGGACGGCAAATTTTGGCTCTACTACTGCCTGACGGGCTACTTCGGCGGGTCAAAATCCTGCATCGGCCTCGCAAAGAGCGACCGTCCCGACGGCGGCTTCGTCTCCGAGGGCATTCTCGTGAAGTCCCCCGCGGGCTGGAGGACGCCCAACGCCATCGACCCGCAGGTCTTCTTTGCCGAGGGGCGAATGTTTCTCATCTACGGCTCCTTCGGCCTTGGGCTGTACCTTCTGGAGCTCGACCCGAACACGGGAAAGCGCAAATTTCCCCACGCGTATGAGGAGTTCGACAGGGGCCGCATCTCCTTCGGCGACTATTACGGCGTGCACCTCGCGAGCGGCTCCATGGAAGGCGGCGTCATTCACTGTCACGACGTCCCTGTCCTCGAAAACGGCACATGGGTGAAGAAAAAGTACTACTATCTGATGTGTTCGTATGGCTCGCTCTCCTCGGCGTACAACATTCGCTGCGGCAGGAGCGAACGCCCCGAGGGGCCTTATTTGGACGTCAACGGCAATCCTCTCGTCTGCTCCACGGACATCGGGACGGGGAATAAACTGCTCGGCTCCCTCCGCTTCGAGGACGCCGCCGACTTCTACTGCCCCGGGCACAACGACATGTTCGTCACCGAGGGGGGCGCAAAGCTCATTTCCTACCACTGCCGCACCAACTATTTCATCGAAAAGGGGCTCTCGCGCTCCAACAATTTCCACTATCTGTATTTGGGGCTGTATGACTTCAATGCGGAGGGCTGGCTCGTGATGAGCGCCAACCGCTATGCGGGCGAAGAAGTGCAGGACGTCACGGAGGAGGAGCTTCTCGGGATCTCGGCGGGACGGTTTGAGGCGATCTTCCTGAAACAGGGCGTCGAAACGGTCGGATCGGTCCGCGTTCGGCTTGAAAAGGACGGCACGATCGGCGGCGCGAAGAAGGGCACATGGCGGCTCTTCGGCGGGCATTATATCGAGATCGAGGCGAATGAAGACGTGTTCAGCGGCATTGTGATGCCCGCATGGCTGCAAAATCAGAATGCGGCGGGGTTGACGATCACGGCCCTCGGCCGCCGCAGCGGCATGGCCCTCCATATGAATAGTACAAATAAGATATAAAAGTTTCGTTCATTTTGTTTTCTGCGAAAACAAAAAGAACGAGGGGTCGGCGGTGTGCATTCCACGGCGTTATCACCCCACGAACCGCGATTCCTTGAAAGACAGTAAGGTTCCCGTAGGGTACCAAATGGGGTCGCCCACGGCGGAAGTGAATTCCGCCTAAGGCAAGGAAGTGGGAATGATTTCGAACATTTCTTTACTCGCCCCGCCACTTTCTCGCCCCCTCCGTGGGAGGGGCGGAGCGGCACATTCCTGCTCAACAGCCCAGTGGGCTGTGAGCGCGCCGCGACAGGAGCGCTGGCAAGCGCGACGGGCTTTGCGGCGGTTCCTGCCGCCGCAAAGTAGGGGGGTGGGTCACCGCATTCTCGCTGCCCCTTATAGGGGAAGTCCCCGAGCTTGCGAGGGGAAAGGGGTTTCAAAACCCCTCTGTCTCGGCTATGCCTCGACATCTCCCCTACAGGGGAGCCAAGGGACCGCCTTGCCCACCCCTCGAGGGGTGGGTGCCCCGTAGGGGCAGAAGGGGTGTCATTCTTAAATTGTCACCTCATTCCTGCGTCATTCAGAGGGAGCGAAGCGACCGAAGAATCCCGAAGAACGCAGTCCGTAGGTAGCGGCGTCATGCTGAGAAGGAACGTGATACGAAGTCAATGGAAGCTGACCCGAAGCATCTCGCCGCTTCCATTGTGTCCATCGCCCCGCGAGATTCTTCGGGTCAAATCATCGGACTTCGTTCTGCCCCGTTTCTCAGAATGACGCGGGACTGCTCCGTGGGTTTATGAGATCCTTCGCCTGCGGCTCAGGATGAGCGCGCGGGGCAGCATGAGCGCGCGGGGCAGCATGAGCGCGCGGGGCAGCATGAGCGCGCGGGGCAGCATGAGCGTGCGGGACAGCATGAGCGTGCGGGACAGTGTGAGCGCACTGCGCTCTTTTTTCAATTTCCGCGGGACAAATTCCCCTTCCCAAACGTTATAATACCAGAGGGACATTTCCCGACAGAGGAGGACAGTATGAAAAAATTATCCCTTCTTGCGACTGCGGGCATACTCACGCTGGCATTCGGTTTGGCCGCTTGCGGCGGGCTCCGCAATGCGACCGCGCTCGGTACGCCAAAGAAAGCGGAGCCGCTTACCTATTCCGAGAGCAAGGACATGGACCCCGCCCTCAAGGACGCCGCCGCGGCCTTTGCCGCAAAATTCTCCGCCGCAGCCGTCAGGGAGAGGTCGGACAACGCCGCCGTCTCCCCCCTTTCGGTCTATTTCGCGCTCGGGCTTGCCGCCGAATGCGCCGCGGGGAGCACAAAGGAGGAACTTCTCACCGCGCTCGGCGTCGACGATGCGACCCTGAAAAGCGGCTATTCGGACCTTTTCCGCTCCGTCATCGCCGAATACAAGAGCAACCTCGGCGGCAACATGGGCCGCGTGGACGTCGGAAACTCCATTTGGCTGCAGAAGGGCGTTTCCTTCAAGGAAGACTGCATCACGACCCTCGCCGACGACTACCTCTGCTACTCCTACGCGGCCGATTTCGCGGGCGAAAACGCGAAGGCCAACGACGCCGTCCGCGACTTTGTCAAAGGGCAGACCAACGGCCTCATCGACCGCGACTTCAAGCTCTCCGAGGAGACCGTCTTTACCATCGTCAACACCCTCTACTGCAAGGACATGTGGAACCTGTTCGGCGACGACTTGCCCTTCGCCGAGGGCGAATATTCCTTCACGCAGGGCGGCGGCGAGAAGAAAAACGTCCGCCTGCTGGAGGGCTACTATACGTTGGGCAGGGCCTATGAAGGGGAAACCTTCACCCATTACCACGCCGACACCATTCACGGCTGCAGTTTGAAGTTCCTTGTGCCCAAAGAGGGACACACGGTCGGGGAGATCTTCACCGAGGAAAATCTCACTCTCGTCAGTGAAATGAAGGACTACAGTCCCATTGACGAGGAAAACAAGCTCGAATATCACACGCGCTGTCTCTTTCCCGAATTCGGGGCGTCCTTTGACGGCGATGTCAAGGCCGTTTTGATGGACTTTGGCGTGAATGCGCTCTTCACGGACGAATGCGATCTCTCCGCGCTGACAGATGACAAGGTTTACTGCGAAGAACTGCGGCACGTCGTGAAGGTAGACGTCACCCGAAAGGGGATCGAAGGGGCGGCGGTCACCGTGATCCCGGGGGCGGGTGCGTCGGGGCCGGGGGATTACACTGTCGTCGAAGAGGACTTTGTCCTCGACCGCGCCTTTGGCTTTGTCCTCACTGACAAGCGCGGCGCCGTCCTCTTCTCGGGCATCGTGAACGAAGTCAACGTTTGACCTCGCCGACCCTTCTACTCCTTCTCATCGAGGGGGCACCTTATTCTCGCTGCACAATACCCTGCTCATTCTGAACGCAGTGAAGAATCTCATAAACCTACGGACTTCGTTCAAGGGGATCCTTCGGTCGCTGTGCTCCCGTCAGGATGAGCGTTTCCCCATGGAACCGCCTCGCGTCATTCAGAGGGAGCGAAGCGACCGAAGAATCTCGCGGGGTGATGACGGCATAATAGCGGCGAGATGCTTCGGGTCAGCTACTTCTGACTTCGTACAATGTTCGTTCTCAGCATGACGCCACTTTCAATATTAAAAAAAGGAGAGCCGCGGCTCTCCTTTCTATATATAATAATGTAATGTCATTCGTCCTTGTCGTGCTCCTGCGACGCATGGATGCGGGCGTTCTCCTCGTCAGATTTCATGAAGCTCGGCTTCTCGGGCTTGTGCGTAGATGCGCGCTTCACCGCGAACATCGCGATGTAGAACCCGAACGCCCCCGCGATGGGAATGAGACAGTAATATTGGAAGAAGACGGCGATCGGCACCACCGACGCCACGCACAGACATGCCAGAAGGCACAACACGATCTGAAGATTTTTCATTCGTTTCCCCCGTCCTGCGGACCGCGCGGCGCATTTTATGAAAGTCCCCGCCGCGGCCCCGTCTTTTTTCGCCCGCTCTCGGACAGTTTAATTGTATCACAATTCCGCGGAAAACACAACATCTTGTGGGTCAAAAATTTCGGCAAAAAAAGACAAAAAAATAGCAAAAAAAACGTAATTTTCCCGCGAAAAACAGTTGACTTTCAAATTTTCCTGTGTTAGAATGGACACGCTGTCCGAAAGGAGGAGCGCGGGATCGGGAGAAAAGGCCGCCCGTCGGCTGAAAATTTCCCCGAAAAATTTCCTTGGAAAGCCGCGAAAAATGCTTGACAAACACGTTTCAGCTGTGTTATAATGTTCAAGCTACTCTGAAGAAGGGCAAGCGGCGGACTGTCGTCCGTCTGACGCAGATTAAAAATGGAATAAGAAAGAAGCGATTTTTTGTAACACACAAAAACAGTTTCTGTCAATTCTTTTGAGCAACTAATAGTACTCAAAAACAAAGTCAGCAAGATAACGAGAATTTATTCGAGTTAGAGCCGTCGGCACGGTTTAGCCCGTGTCGGCTTTAAACAATTAAACTTAAGAGTTTGATTCTGGCTCAGGATGAACGCTGGCGGCGTGCTTAACACATGCAAG
>CANQOX010000079.1 GCA_947625595.1 uncultured Clostridia bacterium | reverse complement strand
CAGTATGAGAACGCGCGGCCCGTCCGCGGCGGCGCGACCCGTGCGGAGAGCGTCTTTCACGCCCTCAAGCTCGCAAAGGGCGACGTCGTCCTCATTCACGACGCGGCCCGCCCCTTTGTCACGCGGAAGATCGTCGCCGACTGCATCGGGAGCGTAGCAAAGTACGGCAGCGGCGTCTGCGCCCTCCCCGTCACGGACACCGCCGTGCTGGCGGCCGAAGATAGGGTCGGCGGTTATGTCCCGCGCGATTTTCTTTTCACCGTGCAGACCCCGCAGGGCTTCGAACGCGAAAAGTTGCTCTCCGCCTACCTCAAGGCCGAGGAGGAGGGCACGCTTGCCTCCTTCACCGATGACAGCGGCGTCTATGCGCAGTATGTCGCGCCGCCCCATCTCTTTTTGGGGGACAGGTGCAACAAAAAGCTCACCTACCCCGAGGATCTCATGCCTGCGGAGCGGGTGGGATTCGGCGTCGACACGCACGCCTTTGCGCATCAAAATGAGATCGACAACGGCATCGCACGGCTGAACCTGAACCACATCACCCTCTGTGGCGTCGTCATTCCCTCCAACCGCGCCCTCGAGGCGCACAGCGACGGCGACGTAGCCGTCCACGCCCTCATGGATGCCCTGCTCTCGGCCATCGGAGAGCGGGACATCGGGCACCACTTCCCCGACACCGACCCGCAGTACAAGGGCGTCAGGAGCATGATTTTGCTCGGCAGGGTCATGGACATGGTACGGGGAAAAATGTTACAAGTGCAGAATGTGAGCATTTCCATTCTGTGCGAACTCCCCCGCCTGTCCCCCTATATTGAAGCGATGAAGGCGAACCTCTCCGCCGCCCTCAGCTGTGAGAATATCGGCATCGCGGCGGGCACCAATGAAAAACTCGGCTACATCGGCGAAGGCCGCGGCATCACCTGCTACGCCATGGTCCTGCTCTCCCGCACGGCAGTCTGAATTAAAAATTGAGCGCTTTGCGCTCATCCTGAGGCGTAGCCGAAGGATCCCCTCAAACGAAGTCCGTAGGTTTATGAGATGTTTCGGCTACGCCTCAACATGAGCGGTTGCTCTCGCTGCCCCTTATAGGGGAAGTCCCCGAGCTTGCGAGGGGAAAGGGGTTTTGAAACCCTTCAGTCTCGCTTCGCTCGACAGCGTCTCGGGCGGGTGGATTCCCGCCCTCGGTCACCGTTCGCGCGGGATAATGCGCTCACTCACCGCAAAACGCAGCGCACAGCACACTGTGCTGATGCGCAAGAATTGCGTTTTGCGACCTACAGGGGAGCCAAGGGAAAGGCGTCACGTTCGACATCTCCCTTAAAAGGGGCGACAAGGCACTTTCCCACAAACGGACAGCCGCCCCTCTCTCCCCCATCGACTTTCAATTTTACTCGGAGTTATTATGAGATCGACCACACAATTTGTATGCAGTCAGTGCGGGTACACGAGCCCCAAGTGGCTCGGGCGGTGCCCCGACTGCGGCACTTTCAACACCATGGTGGAGGAGGCCGTCGCGCCTGCCCTTCCCGCGAAAAATAAGGCCTCCCGCCCCGCGCTTTCCCGCCCCGTCCCCCTCTCCAAGGTCGAACGGGAGCACTACGCGCGCGTCTCCTCGGGCATTTCCGAACTCGACGTCGTCCTCGGCGGCGGCATCGTCAAAGGTTCCCTCGTCCTCGTCGGCGGCGACCCGGGGGTCGGCAAATCCACCCTCCTCACGCAGGTGGCGGCGCACCTTGCCAAAGAACACAAGGTCCTCTACCTCTCCGCCGAGGAGAGCTGCAGTCAGGTCAAACTTCGCTGTGAGCGGCTCCATCTCGATTCGGACAACCTCCTGCTCCTCAACGAGACGTGCATCGAGAACGCCGAGGAGAGCTTTTATGACGCCGAATACGTCGTCATCGACTCCATTCAGGCCGTCTATACCGAGACTTTGAGCTCCTCCGCAGGCTCCGTCGGACAGGTGCGCGAGTGCGCAAGCAAGCTCATGCGCATCGCAAAGTCGCGCGGCATCACCTTTTTTATCATCGGCCACGTCACAAAGGAAGGCACGCTCGCGGGGCCAAAGGTCCTCGAGCACATCATGGACGCCGTTCTGTACTTTGAGGGGGAACGGACGGAGAGTTTCAAGATCCTCCGCGCCGTCAAAAACCGCTTCGGCTCTGTACAGGAGGTCGGCGTGTTTGAGATGACGGGCGAGGGCATCTTCGGCGTCACCGACTATTCCTCCCTCTTCCTCTCGGACAGCAGGGGCATCGCCGCGGGGGCCGTGGTCACGCCGAGCGAAACGGGCAACCGCTGTATGATGGTGGAGATCCAGACCCTCATGGCCAAGACGCAGTACGGGCTTCCGCGCAGAATGTCCCTCGGCATCGATCTCAACCGCCTCATCGTGCTCATCGCCGTGCTGGAGAAGCGGTGCGGCGTGCCCTTGGGCAATCAGGACGTCTATCTCAACGCCATGGGCGGGATCAGGCTCAACGAACCGAGTGCGGAGCTTGCCATCTGCGCCGCGCTCG
Source organism: uncultured Clostridia bacterium (assembly GCA_947625595.1). Taxonomy (GTDB): domain Bacteria; phylum Bacillota; class Clostridia; order Christensenellales; family Borkfalkiaceae; genus Gallimonas. The sequence continues at coordinate 3,278 of CANQOX010000079.1, read as the reverse complement.
CCTCGGCGGAAAAGGGCATTCCCGTCGAAAAGTACACGGCCGTCTTCGGCGAAGTCGGGCTCACGGGCGAAGTCCGAGGCGTGAACTTTGCGGACAAGCGGGTCAATGAATGCCTGAAAATGGGCTTCAAGCGGGTCATTCTCCCCGCCAAAAACATGAAACTGTGTGAGAAATTCAAGGACAAGATCGCCCTTGTCCCCGTCTCCTACGTCACCCAAATGATCAAAGAGCTGTTTTAACACACCGCAAGGAGGAAAATGAAACTATGGAAGCATTTATGAAATTTCATTCGGTGGGACAGGGACTTTTCTACGAAGGGACGCTCCTGCAGGATAAGCTCCCGTGCTTCCGCTTTGTCTATGACTGCGGAACGCAACAGGGAAAGCCAATGCTCCTCCCCGCGCTCAACGATTACAACATCAGAAACGATGACGCCCCCATCGATCTGCTCGTTCTCTCCCATTTCCATCTCGACCACTTCAACGGGATCCCCGAACTGTTGGCGCGCCATCGCGCAAAACTGATCGTGTTCCCCGAATTCAACGATCTCGATCGGCTCGTTTTGATCGCGCAGATCCTTAAGAGCCATCTCTCGTCGCAACTCAAGACCGAATACATTGACATCGTCTTAAATCTTGAAGCCTTCTTTGAGGAGCACTCCGACCATCAGATGATGATCGTCGGAGAACCGGAAGAGCGCCTCGCGGACGATTTTCCCATGCCCGAGTTTGGCGAAACGTACCGTACGGACGAATTCGATTGGGAATTTTTCGCCTCGGGAAAGGCTCCGCGCAAGATCACATTGGCGAAAACGTTTGTAACGATTTCCTACGCATGGTGGGAATTCAAGTTCTATCACACTGCACCGACCGCGACCGCCCGCGCAAACTATCAACAGACGATCCAAAAAAATCTGAATGGGAACAGCGTTTCCACCGTCTTCTCCGATTCGTCCCTCTTGAAAAAATTTGCGGCAAGCATGAAGGGAAAATGGATCTCGAAGGAAAACAACAACTCCCTTCTGCTTTACCACGGGCCGAAAAGGCAGTCGGCCTATTCAGTCGGCTGTAGCACGGACTGCAAGTGTGCCTTCTGGGCCATGGGAAACTGCCAGAGATGTGGCAATATGCGGACGGGCAGTCTTCTGACGGGAGATTTCGAAAACCTGTTAGCCGATTGGCCGATGATCGTGCAGACGTTCTCTCAAAACAGGATCGACAACATCGGCTTCTTTCAGGTCCCCCACCACGGAGGGCAGGACAAATTCACGGCTTACAATTTCGCTCACTGCGTGATCTCCTACGGCGTCAAAGGCTCCTATTATCATCCGAACGGGTCGACTTTGACAAATATTGCCCACTCCCCCACCCGCCTCGAACTCGTCAACGAATACCACGATTTCTGCTATTGGATCCTGCTATAACCGAACCCCCCACACCATTCAGACAACACTCTTAAAAATTATCGGCTTTGGCCTCTTCTGAACCACGCGACGATCGCGTGGTTTTCGTATTACAATAGATATCCCCGCCCTTGCGGAGATCGGGCGGGGACAAATGGTTCAGGGGGGAGGCTCAGCCTGTCAGGTCCTGTTTGAATTGGGAGATGATGCGGCTCTCGATGCGGGAGATCTGCACTTGGCTGACCCCGATCGCCTTGGCGACTTCGCTCTGCGTCATGTCGCGGAAGTAGCGCAACACGACGATCTTTCTGTCCCTCTCGCTCAGCTTGCCGATCGCCTCTTTGAGTGCCATGCGGTCGATCAGGTCGTCGGGGTCATCCTTCGAGGGCAATTTTTCGGCGAGCGTCACCGTCTTTTCGTCCTTGTACTCCCCTTCCTCGTCGATCGAGACGGGCATGCGGCCCGAACCGAGCGTGAAGACGACTTCCCCCTCTTCCATATGAAAGGCGGCGGCAAGCTCTTTCACCGTCGGCTGTCCGCCGTGCTCCACGACATAGCGTTCGATATATTTATTGATCTCCCTTGCTGCCTTCTTGAGGGCGCGCGAGACCTTCACGCTGCCGTCGTCGCGGAGAAAACGCTTGATCTCGCCCGCGATCATCGGCACGGCATAGGTGGAAAAGCGCACATCGTACCCTTCGTCAAAGCCCGCTATGGCCTTCAACAGCCCCATGCAGGCGAGGGAATATAGGTCGTCGTACTCCACGCCCTTCCCCAAATACCGCTTGACGATGCTCTTCAAAAGGGAGACGTTGGCGTTGAGCAGCGTCTCCTTGGCACGGTTGTCGCCCTTTTTTGCGCGGCGGATCAGATCCTTTGTCTCTGCGTCACCCAGCATCGCTCGCCCCTGCGGCAAAGTTCTTACACATCGTCACCTTTGTCCCCTTTCCCGCAACGGAGTCCACCGAAAATTCATCCATGAATGACTGCATGATGGTGAAGCCCATACCCGACCGCTCTTCGCTCCCGAGCGTGGTGAAGAAGGGCTCCAAGGCCTTGCGGACGTCCTCGATGCCCGCCCCGTCGTCGGAGATCTCAATATGTAGACGATTGCCCTCCGTCCTGCAGGAGAGAGTGATCCAGCCCGTCTTGCCCCTGTAACCGTGCACGATGCAGTTTGTAACGGCCTCCGAGACGGCCGTCTTGACGTCCGACAGCTCGTCGAGGGTGGGATTGAGGGGCAGGGCAAAGGCGGCGACGGCATTCCGCGCGAATACCTCGTTCTCGGACCGCGAGAGAAACCTCATTGTCATCTCGTTCATACGCTCTCCTTGAGCTTGGGCATGATCGCATAGACGCCCGAGAGGGCCAAGATCTTATCCGCGTTCACGTCAGGATTTTCGAGGAACATGCCCATGTTGTACTTTTTCAGACGGCGGTATCTGCCGATGAGAAAGCCGATACCCGTCGAATCCATAAATTTGACCCCCGCGAGGTTGAAGATCGCGCGCGACAGCCCCGCATGCTCGTCGATGAGCCTGTCGGCCGCCTCCCTGATCTCGGAAACGGAGTTTTCGTCCAGCTCCCCCGAGAGATAGATGTAGAGGGATCCGCCGCTCGCACGGCCCTGCATTTTCATATAAGATTGCCTCCTTCTGCCGCTTTTCTGTGTCTTTATGGAAATTATAACAGAGAAAAAGGGGCGGCAAATGTCGGAATGCGCCGCAAAAAGGAAACAAACGTCGAAAAAAAGTTTCTTAAAATTTCAAAATGAGCAAAAAATCACTTGACTTTTGGCGGCATTTATACTATGATAAACAAGCATTCGGTGTGACGGCGTATCGTGGGCCTTTAGCGCAGTGGTTAGAGCAGTCGG
>CANQOX010000078.1 GCA_947625595.1 uncultured Clostridia bacterium | reverse complement strand
CATCGCTACGCTCTGAATGACGCGAGCCTTCTCGCTGCCCCGCTCTCCGCGTCATGTTGAGGCGAAGCCGAAACATCCCGTGAACGCAGTCCGTATTCTCTCCTCGGGATTCATCGCTACGCTCTGAATGACGCGAGCCTTCTCGCTGCCCCGCTCTCCGCGTCATGTTGAGGCGAAGCCGAAACATCTCATAGACCCACAGAACCGCCCCCGCGTCATTCTGAGAAACAGGGACGAAACGAAGTCAGACAAGCGAAACCGAAGAATCTCGCGGGGCGTTACATGGCAGCGGCGAGATGCTTCGGACCTGCCGCTTCTGACTTCGTATCACTCCCCCTTTTCAGCATGACGCCGCTTCCTACGGACTTCGTTCTTCGGGATCCTTCGGGCTCTGCCCTCAGGATGACGCGGGAAGTGGGAGGATTTTGTTTTTTTCTGTCGAAAAACCCTTCATTTGTTTGACAAACGCCGACAAAAGTGATAGCATATGCGCGGTTTTATGACAAACATCATCATCTTCGCCGCGACATGCCTCGTCATGATCTTGAGCGTCCTCTTCTTTCCCAAGATCAAGCTCGGAAAATTGCAGATCGACACTTACTGGGTGGTCGTCCTCCTCGGGACGGCGATCCTTTTGCTGTGCGGACAGACGGACGTTTCGGCGATCGGCCGCGCCCTCATCGCGGACACCGCCGTCAACCCCCTCAAGATCCTCGTCCTCTTCCTCTGCATGGCCATGCTCTCCGTCTTTCTCGACGAACTCGGCTTCTTCCGCGCCCTCGCGGGATTTGCCCTCCGCCATGCGCACAGCGGGCAGAAGCGGCTCTTCTTTTCCCTCTATCTGATGGTCGCCGTGCTCACCGTCTTTACGTCAAACGACATCATCGTGCTCTCCTTCACCCCCTTCATCTGCTACTTTGCACGGGAGGCGAAGATCGACCCGCTCCCCTATCTCGCCGCCGAATTTGTCGCCGCAAACACGTGGAGCATGTTCCTCATCATCGGAAACCCGACCAACATCTACCTCGCGACGGCGTTCGGGATCGACTTTGTCTCCTATTTCCTCGTCTCCGCCCTGCCGACGCTCGCCGCGGGCGGCGTCTCCCTCCTGCTCCTTTTTCTCCTCTTTCGGAAAAAGCTCTCCGAGCCGATCTTGGGGCAGGCCGAGCGGGACACCGTCTCCGACAAGCCCTCCCTCGTCATCGGCCTCGTGCACCTCGGCGCGTGCACTGTCCTGCTTGCCGTCAGTTCCTATATCAACGTCGAGATGTGGCTCATCGCGCTGTGCACGGCGGGAAGCCTCTTCGTCTGCGTCCTCATCGCCTCCCTCGTGCGGCGGCAGAGGCCGAAGGCCCTCCTCGGCTGTCTGAAGAGGGCCCCGTGGCAGCTCGTGCCCTTCCTGCTCTCGATGTTCGTCATGACAGAGGCCCTCGCCATGCAGGGGACGACGGGGCGCATCGGGGACTTCCTCGGGACGGAATGGACGGTGCCCATCTACGGCCTTCTGTCCTTTGCGGCCTCCAATCTCATCAACAATATCCCCATGAGCGTGTTCTTCTCCTCGATGATCGCGGCGTCGAATGCGGGAACGGCGGCCGTCTATGCGACGGTCATCGGCTCCAACCTCGGAGCCTTCTTCACGCCTGTCGGCGCACTCGCGGGGCTGATGTTCAGTTCCATTCTCGCCGAACAAGACGTCAAGTTCGGCTACAAGGACTTCCTGAAACTCGGCGTCACCGTCGCGCTTCCCTCCCTCCTTGCCGCCCTCGGCGTCCTCTGGCTGATCGTCTGACCCAAGTTCCCCCTGCCTGTGCGGCAGGGGGAGTTTTTTATTATCGGCTTCAAAACCGCTAAAATCGCCCGAAAATAGGTACTATGTCAGACATACTTTTTGATTTTCGGCCTTTTTCATAGTATTATGTCTGACATAATCGACGTTTTCTCCTCCTTGCTGCCCCTTATAGGGGAAGTCCCCGAGCTTGCGAGGGGAAAGGGGTTTTTGAAACCCTTCAGTCTCGCTTCGCTCGACAGCTCCCCTACAGGGGAGCCAAGGGATACCCCTCTATCCCGGCTACACCTCGTCCTCCCCTACAGGGGAGCCAAAGCCACAAAAAAAGAAGGGGCGAGCCCTTCTTTTCTTATCGCTTTCTATGGAATTACAGCCTTCCGCCGCAAGGTTCGGTGAGGAGGAGCGGATCGAGAACTTCGTCGAGCTTTTCCTCGTCCATTAGCCCCTCGCGCAGGACGATGGAGCGGATGCTCTCCCCCGTCTTGAGCGATTCCTTGGCGATCTCGGCCGCCTTGAGGTACCCGATGTAGGGATTGAGCGCGGTGACGATGCCGACGCTCCTGTTGACCCATTCGGCGCACCGCTCGCGGTTGGCGACGATACCGACGATGCAGTTTTCGGTCAGCGTCCTCAACCCGCCCGTCAGGGCGCGGAAGGACTCGAAGAGCTGGTAGAAGATGACGGGCTCGAAGGCGTTCAGCTCGAGCTGTCCCGCCTCTGCCGCCATCGTGACCGTGACGTCGTGCCCGATGACGAGGAAGGCAACTTGGTTGACGACCTCGGGAATGACGGGGTTGATCTTCCCCGGCATGATGGAAGAGCCGTTCTGCTTGGCGGGAAGAATGATCTCGCCGAGGCCCGTCCGCGGCCCGCTCGACATCAGCCTCAGATCGTTGCACATCTTGGAGACGTTGATCGCAAGGGCCTTCAGCGTGCCCGAGACGGCCGCGAAGCCGTCCACGTTCTGGGTCCCGTCAAAGAGGTCCCCCGCCCGCGTGAGTTTCTCCCCCGTGAGCAGGGAGAGCTCCTCGGTGATGTGCGAAAAGTATGCTTCCCGCGCATTGATGGCCGTGCCGATGGCCGTCGCGCCCATGTTGATGGTCCGCATCTCGGAGAGAGATTTTTCGATCCTCTCCTTGGAACGGGCGACGGATGTCGCGAAGGCGCGGAAGGCCTGCCCGAGGCGCATCGGGACGGCGTCCTGAAGCTGTGTCCTGCCCATTTTCAAAATGTCATTGAACTCCCTTGACTTCTGCATCAGCGCGTCATGGAGACGGCCGAGTTCGGCCAAGAGGTCCTTGGCAAGGGCGAGCACGGTGAGTTTCCCCGCCGTGGGAATGACGTCGTTCGTGGACTGCTCCATGTTGACGTCGTCGTTGGGACTAATGAGGGTGTAATCCCCCTTCTTCCCGCCCAAGCGCTCGATGGCGATGTTGGCGATGACTTCGTTGACGTTCATGTTGGCCGAAGTCCCCGCCCCGCCCTGCACGGCGTCCACGATGAAATCTCTCCTGTGCTTGCCGTGAAGGATCTCGTCGCACGCCCCGATGATGGCGTCGGCCTTGGTCTCGTCGAGGAGCTTGTAGGCCTTGTTGACGATGGCCGCGGCCTTCTTGATGATGACGATGTTGCGGACAAAGACGAAAGAGACTTTCGTCCCCGTGATCTCAAAATTGCCCTTGGCGCGGAGGGTCTGAATGCCGTAATAGGCTCCGCTGTCCAAGGAAAGTTCGCCGACGGAGTCGCTCTCCGTTCTGAATTCTTTTTCCATGGTGTCTCCGTGAATTGCATTGGCGGCGCGAAGCCGTCTCATCTATGGCTATATTATACCGCTGTGCCCGCGGAATTGCAAGCTGTTCTCGCGAGAATCAGAAAAATAAAACTTCCCCGCGCCACGAATGCCCCCTCGTCGCCCCTGTTCCTGCGTCATTCTGAGCGAAGCGAAGGATCCCCTCAAACGAAGTCCGTACGCCAACGCTCATTCTGACCCTGAGCGCAGTCGAAGGGGAAGAATCCCCTTAAACGAAGTCTGCTTGCCCACCCCTTGAGGGGTGGGTGTCTCGCCGCAATGCGGCGAGACAGAAGGGGTGTCATACAAAATCAGGACGACACCCCCTCAGTCTCGGCTTCGCCTCGACAGCTCCCCCTCAAGGGGGCGCCGAGAAAAATAAGGTACCCCCTACCCCCTCCTGTGGAGGGGGTAGGGGGGGGTGGGCAGCGATTCTGAATGATGCCCACCTCAGTCACCTTCGGTGACAGCTCCTCCTTGGGAGGAGCCCCCCCTCGCACTTCACGCAAAAGGGACTGACACCTGCCAGTCCCTTTTGCGTGACGTCCATTGTACCTTAATATGAAATTTTTTCAATTCCAGGTCGGTTGCGCCGAATTCTCAAAAGCATTTTCCCCGACATTGCCCTGCGCTTCCTTGTTGATTGTAATCGATTGGAGCATGGAGCAATTATAGAACGCGCCATTTGCAATCGCGGATTCGTTGGTGATCGTAACGCTTCTTAAAGTTGACGGAATATAAAAGCGATTGTAAGTGTAATAGTCTCTCACTTCGGTTGCCCCTTGATAAGAACTCGTCCCAAAGATATACCCAAAACAAGCAGCGGATTTCCCGCTATTCCCTTTCTGTTCGCCCACAAAAGGCAAGGTGATGTTCTTCATGAGAGAACAGCCATGAAAAACGCTTGCTCCAATCGAGGTGACCGTATTCGGGATCACAACCTCCCCTGCCGTCGAGGAATTGATCGAAGAGAGACCGCTACACCCGAAAAAGGCGCTTCCCCCAATAGTATCTACAGAATCATTGATCGTAAATTTACTCAAGGAAATGCAACCTTGGAACAAGGACGAAGGAATAATAGATATGCTTGGCAAGCTGATCTCCTCGATTTTAGAACAATCTTCAAAACAGCTCCTCCCAACTTGAATAATTGTGTCATTCAAATCGATCTTTGTCAACATAGAACAGTGATAAAACGCACCTCCCGTGAGCACAGTTTCGTTTGTAATCGTAACGCTTCTTAAAGTCGATGGAATATAAAAACGGTCATAAGTGTAAAAGTCTCTCGTCTCCGTCCCGCCCTGATAGGAACTCGTTCCAAAAATGTACCCAAAACAAGCTGTGTTTCCATCACTATTTCCCTTTTGGCTACCGACAAAGGGCAAAGTAATGCTCCGAAGGGAGGAACAGCCGCTGAAAGCGCCTTTGCCGATCGAAGTCACGCTCTCGGGAACGGTGATCGAAGTGATCCCGACGCACCCCTTGAAGGCGTTGGCGGGAATGGTGTCGATGGGCGCGCCGTTGCGCTCGGACGGGATCGTAATGTCGCCCGAAATGGAGGTGTTCGCCGCTTGCACGGAAGCCCCCGTATAGAGAAACGTGCCGTCGCTGTCCTCCTTGGGCTGGCTACTGCTCCCACTTGAACTTCCGCTCGAATTTCCGCTACTACTTCCTCCTGAACTACTACTGCTTGAGGAGCCCGAACCGCCACCGAAAAAACTACCGCACGCAACGAGCGAGAGGCTCAGACATGCTGTGAACAGCGCGATGACCATACCCTTGATGAACTTTTTCATGATTTTCTCCTTGATAAAATAAAAAGTGCGCCAACCGAAGCCAGCGCACTGCAAAACGCAAACTCCGATTGTCGCCAAACAAACTTCATATACGGGCACGGTTCTGTAGCATCCATATATTTGGAATTTGCAATTCTGCCAATTACAAATATTGATGCTACAGGGGGAAGAATATACTCCTCCCCGAAAATTCAAAATTACATAGAAAAACCCGTGGCCTCCTTTGGATCGATATAAAGTTTGTTTGGCATCTTCAGTATATCATGGACCGCGCAAACTTGTCAAGAACTGCATCGAATTTTTTCAGAAGATAAAAATCCGTTCCCCTATAGGGGCAAACCGCTCATTCTGAGCCGAAGGCGAAGAATCCCCTCAAACGAAGTCCGTACGGCAACGCTCATTCTGACCCTGAGCTTGCCGAAGGGGAAGAATCCCCTCAAACGAAGTCCGTAGGTTTATGAGATCCTTCGGCCCCGTCGGGGCCTCAGGATGAGCGTCCTTTCCTTGTCGCCCCTTTTAGGGGAGATGTCGAGGCGTAGCCGAGACAGAGGGGTT
>CANQOX010000077.1 GCA_947625595.1 uncultured Clostridia bacterium | reverse complement strand
GAAAGCTCTATGCTACGAACGCGGAAATCAGCGGGAAGATGACCTGTTCTTCCGGCACGATTGGCGGCTTCACGATAAAGGGGATTCTTCGCTGCGCTACTTCGCGCTTCGCGCTCGTGCCGCGCTTGGAATTGAATAGAATGCGCGGGGCAGAATGACGCCGAGGGGAAATGCGGGTGACAGCGTTCTATCTGAAATCGCAGTCCTCGGCGTGGTCATTGATGACGCCGACGCCCTGCAGATAGGAGTAGACGATCGTCGCGCCGACGAATTTGAACCCGCGCCGCTTCAGCTCCGCACTGACCCGCTCCGAAAGTTCGTCCTTCGCGGGCATCTCGTCCATGCGCGTCAGGTGGTGGTCGATGACCTTTCCGCCTGTGAAACTCCAGAGGAAGGCGTCAAACGTGCCGAACTCCTCCTGCACTTTGAGAAAGGCCCGCGCGTTGGAAATCGCCGCTTCGATCTTGTTGCGGTTGCGGATAATTCCCTTGTCCTGCAACAGTTCTTCGACCTTCTTTTCGTCATAGGCCGCCACAATGGCGGGGTCGAAGCCGTCGAATGCCCTTCGGAAGTTCTCTTCCTTGTTCAAGATCAGATCCCAGCTCACGCCCGCCTGCATGCCCTCCAAAATGAGCATGGCAAAAAGTTCCCCGTCGCGGTGTTCGGGCTTGCACCACCGCGTGTCGTGGTAGAGCAGAGCCTTCTCGGAGACGGGGCGGCCCGTCTTTCCCAAACTGAAATCGCATCTTCTCTTTTCCATGGAGACCTCCGTGCGGAAATGTATCAAAACGGGCAGAACAGAAGTTCCGCCCGCAACCGTTTTGAAAAAAATTTACTGCATCGCCCCGAGAATGTTCCGCGCCACATAGACGCCGCTCGCCGAGGCGTGGGTGAGGGAATGGGTGATGCCGCTCCCGTCGCCGATGATGTACAGTCCGCGGTGGCAGGATTCGAGGTTGTTGTCCACGTCCACCTCCATGTTGTAAAATTTGACTTCCACGCCATAGAGGAGGGTGTCGTCGTTGGCCGTCCCGGGGGCGATCTTGTCAAGAGCATAGATCATTTCGATGATGTCGTCGAGAATGCGCTTGGGAAGCACGAGGCTGAGGTCGCCCGGGGTCGCCTTGAGGGTGGGGGTGATGAAGGAATCCTCGATGCGGGCGGGAGTGGAACGGCGGCCGCGCACGAGGTCGCCGAAGCGCTGTACGATGACGCCGCCCCCGAGCATGTTGCTCAAGCGTGCGACCGACTCTCCGTAGCCGTTGGAATCCTTGAAGGGCTCCGAGAAGTGCTTGGCGACGAGGAGGGCAAAGTTGGTATTCTCGGTGTGCCGCGCGGGGTCCTCATAGCTGTGCCCGTTGACGGTGATGATGCCGTTGGTGTTTTCGGTGACGACCGCGCCGCGGGGATTCATGCAGAAAGTCCGCACGAGGTCGCCGTATTTCTGCGTGCAGTAGACGATCTTGCTCTCATAGAGTTCGTCGGTGATGTGAGAAAAGACCTCCGCGGGCAGCTCCACGCGCACGCCGATGTCCACGCGGTTGGAACGGGTGACGATGCCAAGTTGCTTGCAGACCTGCTCCATCCACTTGCTCCCGCTCCGTCCCACGGAGATGATGCACTTGGTGCAGGTGTACTTCTTCCCGCCGCTCAAAATTTCATACCTGCCCTCGACGGCAGAGACGGTGTCGACGGGGGAATCAAAGCGGATCTCCGCCTTGTCCTGAAGGAAGGCATAGAGATTCTCGAGCACGCGGTAATTGATGTCGGTGCCGAGGTGGCGCACGGAGGCGTCGAGAAGGTGCAATCCGTGCTGGATACACTCCTTCTTGAATTTCGTCCCCGCAGTGGAGTAGAGCTTGGTGCCCTCGCCGCCGAATTTCAGCGTGATGCCGTCGACGTAGTGCATGAGTTCAAGGGCGCGTTCCTTGCCGATGTACTCGTGCAGACTGCCGCCGAAGTCGTTTGTGATGTTGTGCTTGCCGTCCGAGAAGGCGCCTGCGCCGCCGAAGCCCGACATGATGGAGCAGATCTTGCAGTTGACGCAGGACCGCACTTTCTTGCCGTCGATGGGGCACTTGCGCTCGTGCAGGGCGTGGCCCGCTTCAAACACGGCGATCTTTAACTGGGGAGCATTCAGGCACAGCTCGTAGGCAGAGAAGATCCCGCCCGGGCCCGCCCCGATGATGATGACGTCGTAATCCATATGAACCACCTTACTCCGTCATTGTACCATACCGCATGGAAAAAAGCAAGGGAAAAGAGGGACGAGTACGGAATTTGAAATCCCTTTGGCACTCCACAGGAGGGGGAGGGCTCCGCCGAAGGCGGTGGGGGCATCGACCAAGGGGATCCTTCCCCTTCGGCAAGCTCAGGGTCAGAATGAGCGGGGAGGCGGTGATGGTTCGACAAGCTCACCATGACGAAATGAGAACGACACCCCTTCAGTCACGCAAGGGCGCGTGACAGCTCCCCCTCAAGGGGGCGCCGAGACTTGCCCACTCCTCGAGGGAAGAATTTTGCGTTCTGCGATCTATGAGGGGCGACAAGGGTTACCGCGTCATTCAGAGGGAGCGAAGCGACCGATGAATCCCGAGGAGAGAGTGCGGACTTCGTTCTTCGGGATGTTTCGCTACGCTCAACATGACGCAGAGAGCGGGGTTTCCCTCGGCTCCTCCCGAGGAGGAGCTGTCACCGCAGGTGACTGAGGTGGGCGTGCTTGTCGAAACAAACAAAAAAGGGCGGTTTTCCGCCCTTATTTTGTTGATTTGTCGGCTCAATCCTCCTTGGTGAAGAGGAAGCCGCTCACGGTGACGCTTGCGTCATGACTGTTTGTGTCGCCGCCCATCGAGTCGACGAAGATGAGAATATTCTTCACCGCGCCCTGTGCCGCTGTCTCGTCATAGGTGATGGTGAGGGTGACCTCTTCATTCGCCGCAAGGGTGATCTTCGTGCCGCCCCAATCCTTGTCGGTGTAGAGGCCGCTGCCGCCCGTGCAGGTCGCCGTTTGGTTGCTGGCGTCTGTGCCTTGGTCTTCATTCGTCGTGCTTGTGCTTACCCATGTCGTACCCTGCACATCGACGCGGACGGTGACGGACGTCGCCTTGTTGTTCTTGATCTTGATCGTGAAGGTATTCTTACCTGCGGCAAGTTCGGCGCATGCGGCCGTCACGGGCTTATAGGTGTTGCCCAAGCCGACATAGGCAAGCGTTGCGGACTTGCCCTCCTCGCCCGCCGTCACGGTGTAGCCGCTGTTCGCCTCGGCCGTGAAGGTGAGCGCAACGGGATCGCCCGTGGGAGTGGTGGGGGTAGAGGGGGTCTCTTCGCCGCTCCTCGTGAATTTGAGTTCGGAGACGTGGAGATTGCCCGCATGCGTCGCCGTGTCATTGTACTTTGAGGTGTCGGGCATGAGTTGGATCCTGTCCACAACGCCGTCAAACTTGATGACGCATTCCACTTCCTCCCCCGCGGGAATGGTGAAATAGGAACCGCCGTTCACCGTATTTGTCTCTGCGGTCACGCCGTTCATCGTTGCGGAAACGTTGACGTCGGAACTCTTGGTATAGCCGCTTGCCGCATTCTCCGCGTCTTTTTCGTTGTTGATCAGGCTGATACGGAGGTAGACATCTGCCTCGCCGTTGTTCTTGACCTTGAAGTGGGCAAGATTCGTATTCGCTGCGGCGGCGGGGGCGGGCATTTCCACATTCGTATAGGAAGCGCCCTCGGCTTCCGTGTATGTGATGTCGGCAGAAAGTTTATCCGCAGAGAGGGCAACGGTAAAGGGTCCGCTGTCCGTAAATCCGAGCTCCTGCGCAGCCATTTTGCTCCAATCCGTCGTGTCGCCCGTTGCAGGAGGAGGCGTGGGGGTATCTGGATAGGGATCGCCTGTGGGAGGATCTACCTTGGCCGCGGAGGTCTTGACCCACTGGTAGTCGGCCGTCTTGCTGTCGGGACCGCTGAACTTGCCCATCCAAGCCTCGGCTTCCTGAGTACCGCACCAGTAGTTCATGAGAATGCGGCCAGCCGTCTTCGGGAAGGTTTCGCCCGCTTTGACATTCGCCTTGTCGATGCGGTAGACGGGTTCTCCGTCGACGAACCAAGTGATATAGTCCTCCGCCCAGCGGAACCCGTAGTTATGGAACTCCTTGCTCGCGTCGAAGCCCAACTTGTACATGTGCTCATGGCCGCCCACGCCGTTGGCAAAGTAGTTGAACTGCACTTGGGTGGTGTCCTTGCCGAGGAACTCGATATCGATCTCGTCCCAAGGATTCTTCGTGCCGTCGGGCCATTCATCATAGTCGCCCGTGCAGACAAAGAAGGTGGAGGCGGTGCCTCCGCTACTCGTGGGCTTCATGCGGACTTCATAGTCGCCGTAGCCGTAGTAGTACGTCGTGCGGGCTTCGCCCGAGGTGTACTGGAAGGTCTTCTCGGCTCCGTCGACAAATGCTTTCCTCTCGGCTTCGGTGATGCCGAGGTGCATCTCGCCATTCGAGAAGGTGAGATCGTCGGCGGTCCAGACTGTGTTGAACACGCTCCCGTTCGACCAACCGTCAGAGGCGAAGAGGACCTTCTCCCCGGGGTCGCCGTTTGCGAAATCCGCAACGTAGTCGCCCGTGAGGGCCTTGTCGGTGAGCCCCTTCTCCGTGCCGATGCTGTTGCAACCCGCAAGCACGCCCAAACCGAGCGCAGCCGTCAGGATCAATGCAACCGCTGCTTTTGCTTTCATAACAAATTTCCTCCTTATATCGTTCTGTTTTATGACTTCGCCGCATAGGGCGAATAGCCGACCCATTCATAGGATGCGCCGACGGGCAGAAAACTCTCATCAAATTTTCCGCTCCAGCCGTCGTTTCCCTTGCAATTCCAGACGTTCATCATGATCTGCGCATCGGCAGAGGGGATGTCCTCTGTCGCCCGATGCACTGCCCGCCCGTCCACATACCAAGTGATGGAGTCGGGGAGCCACAGGAAGGCGTATTCATGGAAGGCTTCCGACCCGTCAAAGCCGAGGGAGTACAGAAATTCATGCCCGCCCTGACCCCTCGTGTAGTAATTGAACTGGATCTCGGTCGTGTCCTTGCCCAAAAATTCGATGTCGATCTCGTCCCACGGCCAACCCGTGTAGGTGAAGAAAGAGGAGATGACGCCCGAGCACTTTGCCGCCTTCATCGAGACAGAAAAGAAGCCGTAGGAAAATTTTTGCCTCGTGCGGTACTCCGCGCCGCCGTAGCCGTTTGCCGTCTTCGTGAGGCGAAGGTCCGCCTTTCCCTCCCCGAAGACGATATTTTCGGGAAGAAAGACGCAGTCGAAGGGGTCTCCGTTCCTGCCCGTCCGCCTCTCGAAGAGGGGGGACTCCTCCGAAAGCACGGCGATCTTCTCCTCCTCGCGGGTGAGGCGCGGGGGAGCGATGTCCTCCTGCTCTGCGCCCGATGTCCCGCAGGCGCAGACGAAGAGAAACATCGCGAGCGCGGCGATAGACAAAATGCGTCGGATCCTCATGGGGCGGTCCTCCGAAACGGCCGAATTTTGGAGACCGTTCTTTCCACATTTTAAGAGAGAAAAACGCCTCCGTCAAGAAGCGTTTCCCAAATTGTCATTTTTTTACACAGATTGTCGCGTCTTCACACCGATTGCTGGCTTCCGAAGATGATATTGAGGTGGAAGACGTCGCCCCTGACGAAGGCGGACAGCTCTCCGCCGTACTTGCGCGCGATGAGCCGAAGCGACCGCATTCCGAAGCCGTGATGGTCCTTGTCGCCCTTCGTCGTGACAGGGAGGCCGTCCTCAAAGAGGAGCTCGCCCTCGTAATAATTTTCCTCCTGCACCAGGAGAAGCCCGTCCTTGGCCTTGACGACGAGGTTGACGATGCGTTTCTCGGGTTCGGCGATCTTCTTCACGGCGTCGAGGGCGTTGTCGATGAGGTTGCCGAAGAGGCAGTAGAGGTCGCCTTCCTCGATGAAA
>CANQOX010000076.1 GCA_947625595.1 uncultured Clostridia bacterium | reverse complement strand
GCAGGTCCTGACGTCCGTCTTCCCCTCCACGACGACCAATGCGACGACCACCCTCCTCACAAACCGTTACCCCATGGAGCACGGCTGGTTCGGCTGGTGTCTGTACTTTGAGGAGATCGGCCGCGTCGTCAATCTCTTCCCCGAGACGGACACCTTCACGCGCGAGCCCATTCGGGAGGGCTTTGTCAAGGAAAAACTTCCCGCCGTCCCCTTCTACAGGGGCGCAAAGGGCGTGGAGGTCTCCACTGTGACGCCCGAATTCTGGCACGGCGACGAGGAAAACAGGCACATCTTCAACGACTTTGAGGGCATGCTCTCCCTCATTGATGGGCTCTGCCGAAGAGACGGAAGGCAGTTCCTCTACACCTATTATCCCGACCCCGACTCGACGATGCACCGCTACGGCGTCTCCTCGGAGGAGGCCGACAGGGTCATAGGCGACATCGACCGCAGATTGGGGGCGTTTGTCCCCACCCTTCCCGACACCCTCTTCGTGATCACCGCCGACCACGGGCAGATCGACGTCGGCGAGAACATTCCCCTCTATGAGGACAGGGAACTCCTCGCCCTCCTCGCTTGGCCGCAGTCCCTCGAGGCGCGGGCGGCGGCGTTCAAAGTAAAGGAGGGCTGCCGCGAACAGTTCATCGAGCTCTTTGAACGGAAGTACGGCGAGGATTTCGAGCTCTTCCCCGTGGAACAGCTCGTGCGGGAAAACTATTTCGGCGGAGACGGGCCCAACGCCGCGCGGCTCGGCGACTTCATCGCCATCGGCAAGACGGACAAGATCTTCAAGCTCTCCCCCCTCTCCCACGACTTCAAGGGTCACCACACCTCCCTCACGGCCGAGATGGAGGTCCCCCTTGTCCTCTTCGGCGACAAGACGGCAACGGAATAACTTTGTCTGACTGCGGTCCTTCGGGGCCGCTTTTTTGTTGTGCGTTTTTTGACAATCCGTGTAAAAAAAGCGCAGTTTGAGCAAGCCCGCTTGAAAATTCCGAACTTGCTCTCTATAATTTTGAAACAGGAACTGATAAGGAGAGGAACCATGAAGAAACCTATGTCACAAAAAAAGGCGATCGCGATCTTCACGCCGTGCATCACGGCCGTCCTCGCGATCATGATCGCGCTCATCATTGCGGCGACGATGTTTTGGGAGGACATCAGCCTCTTCCTCTACGGTCGCAGCCAAACTGCGGACGCCGCAGTCCTTGCGAACGGCGAAATGCTCTGCGAGGACATCGTCGAGGAGGGCACGGTCCTTCTCAAGAACGAGGAGGACGAGAACGGCCCCGCCCTTCCCCTCTCGGCGGAGGAGCTCAAGAAGGTCAACGTCTTCGGCTGGGCGGCCTATGACTGGATGACAATGGCATTCGGTTCGGGCTATGCCAATACCGACCTGCAGAAGATCAAATTTTTCCCCGCGCTCGAGGAGGCGGGCATCGAATACAACGAGGACCTCTACCGTCTGTATCAGAATTTCTATACGGCCCACAGCATGACCTATGGGGAGCAGGATCTCCTCGAGTACCGCGGCGGCGTCTCCTTCGGCAGTGAAGAGATCTTCGTCCTCCGCGAGCCGAGCAAACAGGACTATCTGGCCCTTTCGGACAGCATCAGGAATTTCTCCAAGGTCGGCATCGTCGTCATCGGGAGAACGGGCAGTGAGAGCAAGGACCTCGAACTCAAACAGGTCAAGCAGACCACCGCGGGCACGAACAACAAGACGACGGACAACAGTCGTCACTATCTCGAGCTCTCGACCGAGGAGGAGGACATGATCTCCGTCGCGACCGAGCTCTGCGATAAGGTCATCGTCATTCTCAACACCGCAAACACGATGGAGACGGGCTTTCTCGACAACGACAAGATCGACGGGGCCCTTCTCGTCGGCATCACGGGCCTTACGGGCGTGAGAGGACTTGTCAACGTCCTCCGCGGTTACAAGGACGCGCCCGTTCCCGTCCTTGACCCAGACGGCGCCCCCACCTATGACGAGAACGGCGCGGCGATCTATGAGAAGAACGCCGACGGCACCGTCAAAACCGAGCGCGTGAAGGTCTCCCCCTCGGGCAGGACGGTGGACACCTACGCCTATGACATTCTCGGCACGACCCCTTCCGCGATCAATCAGGGCGACAAGGGCGCAGGCGAAGCGGGCGCGGGCACGATCTACGCGAACTGCAAGTCCGAGGACAGCCGCTACCGCGCCTATGTGGACTACTCCGAAGGCATCTACGTCGGCTACAAGTGGTTTGAGACCGCAAACGCCGAGGGCTTTTGGAGCGACGTGCATAACGAATACGGCGACGGCTACGAGGGCGTCGTGCAGTGGCCATTCGGCTACGGCCTCTCCTACACCGACTTTTCGTGGACGGTGAAGGACGTCAAAGTCGGCGGCACGTCCAAGAAATCGGGCGAACTTCAGAAGGATGACACCCTCGTCTTTACCGTCGAGGTCAAGAACCTTGCCCCCGAGGGCGGCTTCCCCGCGGCGGACGTCGTCGAACTCTACTACACCGCCCCCTACATCGAGGGCGGGATCGAGAAATCCTCCGTCGTCCTCGGCGCATTTGCGAAGACCAAGGTCCTTCAGCCGCAGGAGTCCGTCACCGTGACCCTTGAACTTCCCGTCCAGCAGATGGCCTCCTACGACTGCTACGATCTGAACAAAAACGGACACACGGGCTACGAGCTCGACGCGGGCGAGTACACGGTCGCGCTCATGAAAAATTCGCATGAGATCAAGAGCGCCGAGACGGTTTTTGCCTATACCATGTCCGAGACCTGCTACGACAAAGACCTTAAGACGGGCAACGCCGTCGAGAACCGTTTCACCAATCCAGACGGCAACGGAAACGACAAGACCATCGACGGATCGGACCTCGACGGCTCCCATGAGGAGACCCCCGTGAAGTACCTCTCCCGCGCCGATTTCAAGGCGACCTATCCGCAGAAGATCGCCTCTCCGAGGAACAGGACGCAGGACGCAGAGCGGGTCTCCAAGCAGGTCAATCCCACGCAGGCCCAGCTCGAATACGCGGGCTACGGCAAGGGAAATGACGCGCGCACGACCGCAAAGAACGGCCTCAAGTTCGAGGACGTCCTCGGGACGGACAACTACGACGACCCCATTTGGGCGACGCTCATCGCAAACATCACGGACGCGGAACTCTTTAACCTCGTGCAGGACGGCTACTTCAAGACGGCCGCGATCGAGAGCATCGGCAAAGTGCAGTTTGTGGACCTTGACGGGCCCCTCGGCTTCAACACCCGCGTGACGGGCGGCAACGGCACGACCTGCATGTTCATGGCCTATCCGAGCGGCACGATGCTCGCGCAGACGTGGAGTGAAGAACTTGCCTATGCCTACGGCCTCTCCGTCGGCATGGAGCGCACGTCCATGGACGGCCTGCGCGGCTGGTACGCCCCCGGGGCAAACCTTCACCGCAACCCCTTCGGCGGCAGAAACGGCGAATATTACAGCGAGGACGCGCTCCTCTCGGGCTACATCTGCGCGGGGACGGTGCGCGGCGCGAAGGACATGGGCGTCTACTCCTATGTCAAACATTTCGCCGTCAACGACAGCGAGTACAACCGCGAAGGTCTCTTCACCTTCCTCACCGAGCAGGCCCTCCGCGAGAACTACCTTCGCCCCTTCGAGATCATGATAAAAGTGGGCGGCGGAAACGCGCTCATGACGGCCATGAACCGCCTCGGCAGGGTTTGGACAGGCGCGAACTACGGCCTCGTCACCGAGATCGCCCGCGGCGAGTGGGGCTTTGAGGGCACGATCGTCACCGACTGGATGAACTCCAACGAGAGCTACATGGCCCCCTACCGCGGCATCTGGGCGGGCAACGACATTTGGCTGACCAACGGCCTCACCGCGCCCGCCTTCGATTCCATGAAGAGCGATCCGACGGCGGCAAAGATCGCCGAGAACGTCGCACATGACGTCCTGTGGACGCTCGTGGACACCTTCAACGCCGAACAGGCTCACGATCCGAACGCCAAGATCGACATCAACGGCGCGTCCTACAACATGACGTGGATCTGGTACATCGTCCTCGTCGAAGTCGCCCTCGCCGCAGGCGTCGCCGTGATGGCTTACTTCCTTGTCCGCGCGATCGTGAGAAACAAAAAGGCCGCCGACGGGGCGCCTGCCGACGATACGGCTCCCGACGAAACGCATCAGGATTGACCGAAATAGGCCCCCTTCAGCCCCCTCTTGACAACCTCGCCCTCATCTGTTACAATACAGATGAGGGATTTTTATGAGGAACATAGCCATCGTCGAGGATGAGGACATTGCGGCCGAAGTTTTGAGCGGGCACATTGCGCAGTATGCGAAAGCCAACGGGCAGGAGTTCAACATCTGCCGCTTTCATGACGCCGTGGAGTTTCTGACCGACTACAAACCTCTGTATTCCGTCGTATTCATGGACATTCAGATGCCCCGCCGCGACGGCATGAGCGCGGCCGTGGAGCTTCGCACGCTTGACAAGACGGTCTCCATCATCTTCATCACCAATCTCATGCAGTACGCGCAGAAGGGCTACGAAGTGGACGCCGTCGCCTATCTCCTCAAGCCCGTCACTTACTTTGACTTTGCGCTCAAATTCAGGAAGGCCCTCGATCTGTACGTCATGAACGCCGAACAGGCGGTCACCGTCAATACGGCGGGCGGGCTCTGCCGCATCTCCACCGACAAACTGATGTATGTCGAGACCGTGCGCCACCGCCTCTACTATCACCTCGTCGACGACGTCATCGAGATCACGGGCGTGCTCTATAAAGTCGAGGACGAACTCAAGAAGTTCGGCTTCCTCCGCTGCAACCAGTGTTATCTCGTCAACCCGAAGTTCATCGTCAGCGTCAAGGGGCTCACCGTGCAGGTGGGAAACGACGTTCTCTCCATCAGCAGGCCGCGCCGAAACGCCTTCCTCGCCGAGCTTGCCGCGCGCTATGCGGGTTCGGAGGGCGGAAATGATTGAAGTCTTCCGCCTCTATGGCATGATCATCGTGGAGTTCCTGTGCGAACTTCTCGTCTTCTGCTTCCTCTTCTGCCGCGGGCTCAAGCGGTCGAACGGCTTTTGGTGGAAGCTCACCCTCTGCCTTGTCGCCCTCTTCGGCGTCGGCATTCCCGTCGCGTGGTTCTACTCCGCCTTCGGCGAAAACGTCTTCGGCCGCATCGCCGTGTACCTCTTCCTCTTCGCCCTCGTCATTCTCATCGGGCTGTGGTGCTTTGACGAAAATTTCTTCACCGTGCTCTTCTGCTGTACCCTCGCCTATGCGGCGCAGAACCTCGTCTATAAAGTCTTCCTCATTCTCTGGACTGCGGGGGACAACTGCGGTCTTTTCGACACTTGGGGCGGGAATTTCAACCTCTTCTATCGCCTCGTCTACTACTCCTGCTTCCTCATCTGCACGGCGGCGGTGTACTTCCTCCTCGCGCGGAGCATCACCGAAAAGATCGCCTCCTGCGAGCTCGATTACCGCATGCTCGCGGTCACCGTCTTCGTCCTCGGCGTCACCATTCTGCTCTGCTCCTTCGAGGACGTCTACTTTGCCCGCATCAGCGTCATACGGGAGAACCGCTTTGATAACCCCGTCTATTTCTGCCTGCGGGAGACGGGAAATGCCTTCTCCGTCGTCTGCTGTGTCATCGTGTTCCTCCTCGCCTTCAAGACGGTCGAGGAGCGCGAACTCTCCCGCGAAGTCGAGTACCTCAAGCACGCCATCCGCCAGAGCGAGCGGCAGTACCGCATCTCCAAGGACACCATCGACATCATCAACATCAAGTGTCACGATATCCGTTATAAGCTCGGCATGCTCGCCTCCGAAGTCCCCGTGCTCGAGGACATCAGCAAGGACATCTCCATCTATGATTCGCGCATCGAGACGGGCAGTCCCCTCCTGAACGTCCTTCTCACCGAGAAGAGCCTCTTCTGCGAGCAGAACAACATCAAAATGACCTGCATGATCGACGGCGGGAAGCTCGGCTTCATCGAGGAGGGCGACCTCTACTG
>CANQOX010000075.1 GCA_947625595.1 uncultured Clostridia bacterium | reverse complement strand
CCTCGATAATCATTTCAAATATAACAGGCGAAATTTTATAAGAAAAAGGCTTCGCGTTATACCACGAAGCCCTTTATGCTCTGCTTAATGACCATTTTAATAGATTTTTTTGATTTTTTATTGTATCCCTAATCCCATTGAACGCATAATCTCCGATCGAGGTCACGCCGTCGGGAATCTTCAAGTTTCCCGTCAGCCCTCTGCAACCATAGAACGCATCATCTCCTATCGAGGTCACGCCGTCGGGAATCTTCAAGTCTCCCGTCAGTCCGTTGCAACCAGAGAACGCACTCGCTCCAATCGAGGTCACGCTGTCTGGAATGGTAATGCTTTCAAGCAAACTGCAACCAGAGAACGCACTCTGTCCAATCGAGGTCACGCCGTTGGGGATTGTAATGCTCGTCAACCCGCTGCAACCACGGAACACATAAGGCTTGATTTCTGTGATTTCATTGGGAATGGTAAGTATTTTTAATTCCACATTATCCACATAGAGATGATGTGCATAAGAAAGCGGGTTGGCATCATAATCCCCAAAATCAATTTTACACCATGCCAAAAGGTCTGTGATATAGACTCCTGTCAATCCGCTACAATCCTCAAACGCAGAACTTCCGATCGATGTCACACTGTCGGGAATCGTGATTTTTTTCAGTTTTGTGTTTTGATAAAATGCTTTTTTCCCAATCGATGTGATCTTCGTGCCGTTGATCGTTTCGTCGATGACGAGCTCGGTCTGCTGTTTGCCGTAGTCGGTCAAGCCCGTAATTGTGCCACCATACAACAAAGTGAAAACTGTCTGCCACTTGGCGTAGAGGGTATAATCCCGATGCGCGTTCCCCTTAATCTCGGTCAGCTTTGTTTGATAGTCCGCTTCGCTGTACCAACCCACAAACTCCCAGCCGGGGCGCACGGGATCTTTGAGCGTTACATTTTCGCCGTCCGTCACATAGTCGGAGGGATTGTCGTTCGTGACGTTCTCCAACCCGAGCTCGTAATGGATGTCATATTTTTGTTTGAGGATGTTCAACGTTGCCGTGAGCGTCTTGGTCTCGTAATATGGCTTGGTCAGCGTCGCCGTAACCGTGTATTCGCCAACTTCGCTCTTGCCGTTGTTCTGATAGGTGATCGTCGTTCCGTCGGGCACGCCCGTGACTTCGAGGGAGTATGTCGAACCGTCATAAATATGCTCTGCGCCTTCGAGCACGGCGTCGTCAAAGGTATGTAGCTTGATCTTGACCGTCTTGGTACAATTCTTGCCTTGATAGGTCGCCGTAATATTATGCTCGCCCACGGTGCGGAGTGCCGCTTGATCTGCCGCCGAGATGTAATCGAAGAGCGGGAAATCCTCTTTGAACCCGTCCGAATATTCCACATGCAGTTTATAATTCTCCTGCGAAAACTCGTCGAGATAGCATTCTTCCGACCCAAGGATAGTGAGACTTGTAATGGGGTATTTCTTTACGATGTTGATGTCGCATGTGCATTTATCGAATACGGCATCATAGACGGAGATGAGCTGATCTGTGACCGTGAGCGACTGAATGGGAGTTGTGGGATAATAGTAAAATTCTCCCGTCCATTGCTCGGGAACGGAGTAAGAGACCCTGACCGACACATCATAACAGCTCTTCCACTTCAAGACCTTGATCGGTTTCCCGCTGTACTCATAGGTTTTGCCGTCCACCGTGACGGGTTTTCCCAAATAAGACCATGTTGTGCCGTCTTTGGGAAGAGCGAAAACTTGACTGCCGACACGGTAAACGGTCGTCTCATCGGGAACGATGTCATCGGGAAGTTCCGAAACAATCGTCTCCGTTTTGCTCATCGTGTAGACTTCGGGCAGTAAATTGAAGTAGTATTCGAGGAAATCGCTGTCCGTCTCCACGCGCGGCATGGTGAGCTTCTGCAAATTTTTACAGTCTGCAAACACGCCCTTGGCAATCGACGTGACGTTTTGCCCGAGTACGATCTCCTCTGCCGACTCCGCGCCCAGGAACGTAGAAGCGTTGACCGCGCCGCCGAGGAGCGTGATCTTTTTGAGTGCACTGCAATATTGGAAAAGTTGATCCCCGAGCGAGATAACGTCCTGCGGGAGCGTGATCTCCTTTAAGGCGGTGCAGCCGATGAATGCGGCATTGCCGACACGCGTGCAGTTGGGAATCGTGACCGTCTGCAATTTTGTACAGTAGCCAAACGCGCTCTCGCCGATCTCCTTCAAAGACGTGGGGAGAGAGATCAAGGTGAAAGCGCCGTCGTAAAAGGCCCTGCTCGCGATCGCCGTGACAGGTTTGCCCTCATGCTCGGCGGGGACAGTGATCTCCGTTAAATTTCCCGTGTATGCGATGACCGCATAGCCGTTTCCGCTCAACTGGAACTCAAATGCGCTGATCATGGGCGTTTGCTCTGTGACCCGTTTCCCGCAGACGCATTCCTTGTGGCGGGAGCCCATGGAGGTCTCGCTCGCGGGGACATCATCGACCCAATTCCCATAGACATGATTTTCATGTGCATGGTTACAGGTCGTACAGACGCCGTTCACATAGGTATGCGCCGACTCGCCTTGCTTCACGGAATGCCCGCAGGTCGCCGCGTGCCAATGCGTCGCATCATCGGACGACCACGAAGAGGAAAACTGATGGGTGTGCGTAGCTCCCTGTGTACCGCCCTGATCATTCTGCGATCCGCCGTCGGGCTTTTGGGGGTCGGGCTGCTCGGTCTGCGAATTGTTGTCCGCAGTGCCGCCGTTTTTCGTTTCATCGCACGCCGTGAAGGCGAAGCAGAGACAGAGGGCGGCGACAAGGGTCAAAAGAATCGTCCAAAATTTGCGTTTCATTGGTTTCTCCTCCTCTTTGCGGGCAAAAATAAGGACGCCTGACAATATCGGGCGCCCGCACAGAGTATCCCGTATTGTCTGCGTCACAATTTCCTATTACTAACGGAAAAAGGATACACCGATGCCGTTGTATCTTGTTAGTAATAGTATATGAAATTGTGACGCAGTTTCAGTATACCACAGGGCAAGAAAAATTGCAAGAATTTTTTGAAAGTTGGGCGGAACATGTCGCTCCATGGGATTCATCGCTACGCTCTGAATGACGCAGTGGCCCCTACAGGGGCGACAAGAGGGCATCGACCAAGGGGATTCTTCGGTCGCTTCGCTCCCTCAGAATGAGCGGTACCCCCTCCCGAGGAGGGGGGTAGGGGGGTGGGCAACGGTTCTGAATCATGCCCACCTCAGTCACCTTCGGTGACAGCTCCTCCTTGGGAGGAGCCGAGAGAAACCCCTCTGTCGCTTCGCTCGACAGCTCCTCTACAGGGGAGCCAAGAGGACCGATCGTAGTATAGCCGAACAAATATTCAAACAAATGTTTGACAAACGTATAGAGACGTGCTATAATGGGAATATGATAGACGAACGGACGCTTGCGATCCTCACCGAGAGCGCGAAATACGACGTCTCCTGCTCCTCTTCAGGGAGCGGCAGGCGCAACGAGGGCGGCATCGGGAACGGCTACGCCTCGGGCTGTTGCCATTCCTTCACCCCCGACGGGCGGTGTATCTCCCTCCTCAAGATCCTGCTCTCCAACGATTGCATCTACAACTGCAAATACTGTCTCAACCGACGGGACAACGACCTTCCCCGCGCCACCGCGACGGCCGACGACATCTGCGGCCTCGTGATGGATTTCTACAAGCGCAACTACATCGAGGGTCTCTTTCTCTCCTCGGCGGTGCACATCTCGCCCAATCACACGATGGAACAGCTCTATCTCGTCGTGAAGAAACTGCGCGAGGAGTATCGCTTTCACGGCTATATCCATGTGAAGGGCATTCCGCGCGCCGATATGGAGATCGTGAACAAAACCGCCCTCCTTGCGGACAGAATGAGCTTCAACATCGAACTCCCCTCCGAGGGCAGTCTGAAGCTCCTCGCGCCGCAGAAGGACAGGGAGAGTTTGCTCGTCCCCATGTCGAAATTACAGCAGGAGAGGGAAATTTTCAGGGCCGAGAAGCGGAAGGGACACTTTCTCCCCGCGGGACAGACGACCCAACTCATCGTCGGGGCAAGTCCCGAAAAGGACGGCGCGATCCTGCGCCTCTCCGAGGGGCTGTACCGCAAGCGGGGCTTGAAGCGGGTGTATTACTCCTCCTATGTGCCCGTCGTGCACGACCCCCTTCTGCCCGAGACGGCGGGCGGGGCCGTCAGGGAGCACAGGCTGTATCAGGCCGATTGGCTGTTGCGCTTCTATGGCTTCGACGCGGAGGAACTCCTGCCCGCGGATCAGGATCTCTCCCTCGAATTCGACCCCAAGTGCGCTTGGGCGCTTGCGCATATGGACCTCTTCCCCGTGGAAGTCAACAGAGCTCCCCTCGAAATGCTCCTCCGCGTCCCCGGCATCGGCGCGAGGGGGGCGCAGAGGATCCTCAGCGCACGGCGGTACACCAAGCTCACTTTTGAGCACCTCAAGAAGATGCGGGTGGTCCTGAAGCGGGCGCGGCACTTTATCACGGCGAACGGAAAATTTTACGGCGCGGGAGAACAGGCCGTGCGGGGGCTCCTCGCGGCCGCGGAGGCAAGCGAGACCGCCGAACAGTTGAGCCTCTTTTCCATGAATGAAACGGCGCTTTCGGCGCTTACGGGGGAACTATGATCTATTTCTATGACGGCTCGAAGGAAGCCTTTCTGACGGCGCTCGCCCTCTCCTTCCGCGACAGCGAGCCATATCTCACTTCGGGGAACAAACAGCTTGTCCTCGGCCAGCAGACGGTGTTCGTGCGGACGGACGCCGCGCGGGCCAAACGCATCGAGGAGCGGCTGGTCTCCTTTGACAAGGACTGCATGCGCGACCTCGACACCCTCCTTCGGAGCGGCGATCCCAACAGGGACAACATCGCGCTCTCCTATTTCCGCCTGATCGCAGAAAAAAAGCGCCCTGTGCGCGGAATGCTCGGAGAGGACGCCGTCCTTGCCGCCAACGAATGTCTCCGCAGGGTGGGGTTTGAGATCCACCGCTTTCATGGCTTTGTCCGCTTCCTCGCGACGGCGAGCGGCGCACTCTATGCCCCCATCACGCCCGACAACGACATCTGCGACCTGCTTGTCCCCCATTTTCGGGCGCGCATGCCGCAGATCCCCTTCGTCATTCATGACGTCAACCGAAAAAAAGCCGCCGTCCATGACGGCGAAAATACCTTCCTTGCGCCCCTTTCGGAGGCCGAAGTGGTCCTCTCCGCCGACGAGACAGCGTGGCAGAAGCTGTGGCGGAAATATTACGATAGCGTGAACATTCCCTCCCGCGAACGGCTCAAACAGATGCGCGGCTACATGCCCGTGCGGTACTGGAAATTCATGCCCGAGAAGACGCAGCCGCTCAATGACGACGAAGGAGACGGAGGTGCTCCTCTTCCTCCTTCATGACGGCGAGAATGATCTCCGCGGCGGCGGGATTTTCGATCTCCTTGAGCATGCCCGCGTAGGCCTTGACGGAATTTTCCTCGGAGGCAACGTCCGCGGCAAGCATCTCCTCGGTCTCCTTCGCATAGTTGACGCAGGAGGCCGAATAGTACCCCACGGGATAGGGCGGGCAGGCGGTGAAGAGGGGCGGCGCACCGAGGCGGGTGATGAGCGACCCGACGATCTGCAGGTGCCGCATCTCCTCCGACGCGATGCGTTGTAAGAGCATCGAAAGCTCCCGCTCCCCCCTCTGCCCGAGCACGATGGACTGATACACATATTGGAGCACAGAAGTCAGCTCCCCCTCCCGCCCCGCATACGCCTTGGTGACGATGCGGAGCGTTTTCATGTCCTCCCCGACGCTCTCAAGAACCATTTCCCCTTCCCCCTTTTTATCAAGGTATGCAGAGGGCGCGGCAAGGTGTGACGGGCCGTCTCTCTTTTTGCATGAAAAAAGACAGCAAGCCGAAGCCCGCTGTCTCCTCTGAAAGCTGTCAGATCAAGATTCAAACTCATAGTGGCAGTCGCTTCTCTGTGTGGGGGGCATGGTTTCGCCCTCGCCGACATAGACTTTGCCGACGGTCTTGCCGTCGCCGTCAACGACCTTATATGCGCCCGTCTTGGGGCAGATGTCGCCGCAGTTCAATCTCATACTCTTTCACCTCCATGCCGTCAGTATGGGAGGTTTTATCCGATTTATGC
>CANQOX010000074.1 GCA_947625595.1 uncultured Clostridia bacterium | reverse complement strand
AAGGACGGGACGGCTTCCTTCAGAGAACAGAGCCTGCCGACCTCCGCGCCGCACTCTCCCGAGGGGAGATTTGTCTTCGGTACGGAACTTTCGGCAAGCTCCATGGTTTTTCCTCACACAATCAATAAATTTATCGCACAGCCGACATATCCCGCCGCCACGCCGAGAAGGAACATGGCGAGCACGATGAGGAGGCCGCTCTTGATGCTCTCTTTGCCCTTGAAGAGGGCGAGATACCCCAGCCCCGCATTGCTGACGAGCCCGCCGAGCAGTCCGCCGAAGCCGATGCCGCCGAGCGCGTACACCTCGGCCAGCACGACGGACGAGGCGCAGTTGGGAATGAGCCCGACGAGGGCGCAGAGCACGGGCTGTGCCCAATATCCCGACCCGCTCATGAATGCGCCGACGAGGGCGTTGCCCGCCTCGGTGTCCCCTCCGCCGATCCCATAGATGAGAAAGCCGAACAGCAGGTTGACGAGGAGGACGAATCCCGCCACTTCCAGCGCGTGCAACAGGGGCGAGAGGAAGAAGAGCGAGAGGTTGCTCTCATGCTTGTGTTCGCAGACGGAGAGTTCCGCGCATTCACAGCTCCCGTCCTCGTGCGCATGTTCGTCCTCTTCCCCGTCGTGATGCGCATGGTCGTGCTCATGATCGTGTTCATGCTCATGATCGTGTTCATGCTCGTGTTCATGGTCATGGCGTTCGGGAATGGGCAGAGGCGGACGCTTCGGGGAGAGCATATCGACGAGATACCCGACGGCGACGCCGAGGACGAGCTTGCTCAAAACGAGCGCAAGGAGGGACCAGAGTTTATAGTCCCACGCCGCGTCCGAGAGGAGCAGGACGAGCAGGCCCTCGTCGCTCGTTGCGACAAAGACGGCGAGGAGCGCCCCGAGGGTCAGATGGCGGTGGCGGTAGAGTTTGGCCGCCATGACGGAGAAGCCGCACATGGGAACAAGGCCCGTCGCCGTGCCGAGAAGGGGCGCCCACTTCCCCGAAAGAAGGCGCGAGGGATGGCCCATCCTTGTCTTGTGTTCCATGAGCTCGATGAGGATATAGAGCACAAGCAGGAAGGGAAAGAGCTTGAGCGTGTCAAGCAACGCATCGACGATAACTTCCCACCACATAGGCGCCTCCTTATAAGATTCAACAGTTGTATATGATACAGAGTTTTCGGGAAAATGTCAAACGTTTCCCGCCTCCGAAAAAAGAGCGACCGCAAAGCGATCGCTCTTTCGTACTTTCATGCTCACTCTTTCTTGTCATCGGGAGCGGCGGGAGCTTCCGCGGCGGCCTTTTCCTCGGCCGCTCTCTTGGCGGCAAGTTTCTCCTCGCGCCTTCTCTGCTTCTTCATTTCCTTGGTCTCAACGCGTGCGGCGTCGATCTGCGCCTGCATCTCCTGCGGCGTAGGAGGAACGAAGGAAGCGCCCTCAGCATTCTCGGGAATGACTTCGTAGTGCTCGTCGCGCTCGAGAAGGGTCGCCTCGGTGTAGCCGTCGAAGAGGTGGATATGGCGGGCGTCGAAGGCGAGCTTGACGGTCTGGCCGAGCTCGACTGTCGCACGGGACGAGATCTTCGCGACCATCTGTGCGGCATTGTCGACAACGGACGCCGCCTTGCTCTCGAGGTCGAGGTTGCAGTAGATCTGCATCTCGGCGCCGAGCTTCTCGATAACTTCGATCTTCGCGAGAACGACGGTCTCGGGAGAGGTCTCGATGAAGCGCTCGTCCTCGTGAATGTCCTCGGGACGGACGCCGAGCGTCACTTCCTTGCCCGTGTCCTTGTACTCGTCGAGGTTCTTGATGCGCGAAACCATCGTCTTGGGAAGGAGGATCCTGTTCCCGCCGATGAAGTTGACGTAGATCTTGTCGCCCTCGGAGGTGATGACGGAGTTCTTGAAGAAGTTCATCTGCGGCGTGCCGATGAAGCCCGCGACAAAGAGGTTGATGGGATAGTCATAGAGATTTTGAGGGGTATCGACCTGCTGCATGAAGCCGTCCTTCATGACAACGATACGGGTACCCATCGTCATGGCCTCGATCTGGTCGTGGGTGACGTAGATGAAGGTCGTGGCAAGGCGGACATGCAGCTTGCTGATCTCGGTACGCATCTGCGCACGGAGCTTTGCATCGAGGTTGGAAAGGGGCTCGTCGAGAAGGAAGACCTTGGGCTCGCGGACGATGGTACGGCCGAGGGCGACACGCTGTCTCTGACCGCCCGAAAGAGCCTTCGGCTTACGGGACAGATAGTCCTTGATGCCGAGGATCTCCGCGGCCTTCTGCACGCGGTCGTCGATCTCCGCCTTGGGGACCTTGCGGAGCTTGAGGCCGAACGCCATGTTGTCGTACACGGACATGTGGGGATACAGAGCGTAGTTCTGGAAGACCATCGCGATATCCCTGTCCTTGGGGACGACGTCGTTGACGAGTTTGCCGTCGATGTAAAGTTCGCCCGAAGAGATCTCTTCGAGACCCGCGATCATGCGGAGCGTCGTGGACTTGCCGCAGCCCGAGGGGCCGACGAAGACCATGAATTCCTTATCCCTGATCTCGAGGCAGAAGTTGAACACTGCCTGATTTCCGCCGGGATAGATCTTGTTGATGCCTTTGAGTAAAAGACCGGACATAATTCCCTCCCTGTTTGTACAGTTTATTATGATATTATTTTACAGGAAGCGGGTCCCCTTTGCAAGATGAAAAGTTGACAAAGTTGCGCAAATTTTTTGTACAGATTGCACAAAAATGAAGTGCGCATCAAAAAACGCCCCGCGGGGCGATTTTTTGGATCATTTGACTTCGGTAAACGCGCTCTTCGGCTCGCCGCAGAGGGGGCAGACCCAGTCGTCGGGAAGCTCCTCGAAGGGGATCTTTCCGTCGTACTCATAGCCGCAGACGGTGCAGCGGTACTTCTTCCCCGCCTCGCCGCCGACTTTTTTGAACATGTCCTTGCCGACGCCGCACAGGGGGCACACCCAATCATCGGGGAGGTCCTCGAAGGGGACGTCGCCGTCGTACTCATAGCCGCAGACCGTGCAGACCCATTTTGCGCCCGTCTCCCCCTTCTTTTCCTCCTTGACATATGTGGGCGCGTTCACGCTCGTCTTGCCCTTCAAAACCTTGTGGTAATACGCATATGTCATGGGCGTGCCGCCGTGCAGGACCTCCGCATCGTACACTTCGCCGAGGAAGACGGTGTGGGTCGCCGTCTCCATCTTATCGACGACTTTGCATGCAAAATAGCACAGGCAGTCGTCGACGACGGGAAGTTTGCCGCGGACCTGATAGGGCGTGTCGGCGAATTTGTCCACCTCCTTGGAGGAGCGGAAGCCGAAAGCGCCGATGAGCTTGGGGTCGGCCTTCTCGCCGAGGACGCAGATCGAGAAATGCCCCGTCTCCATGATGCACTTGTGGGTGTAATTGACCTTGTTGATGGAAACGGCGATCGTCGCGGGGTCGGAAGTTATCTGCATCGCACTGTTGGCGACGCACCCGACGGGCCGTCCCTCGTCCCATGAGGTACAGATGTACACGCCGTAGGAAAGATTATAAAATGCGGTTTGATTCATGATGACCTCCATGTCGGAATTGAAAATGGAAAATTAAAAATTGAAAATTGCGGCGGGGGCACTCATTCTGAACGAAGCGATGGATCCTGAGGAAAAGTACGAACTTCGTTCTTCGGGATGTTTCGGCTTCGCCTCAACATGACGCGGTTTACTCTTGTCGCCCCTCATAGGGGAGATGTCGCGAACGAAGTGAGCGACAGAGGGGTTTCTGAAACCCCTTTCCCCTCGCAAGCTCGGGGACTTCCCCTAATAGGGGCAGCGAGGGAATGCACAACGTTGACCCCTCGTTCATTTTGTTTTCGCAGAAAACAAAATGAACGAAACATCGAAAGAAAAAAACGGACTTCCGTCCGTCTTTCGTTTACTTCTTCTCGACAGGCTCGGGGATAACTTCCTTCCCATCATACCAGCCGCAGTTTTTGCAGACCCTGTGGGCGACTTTCAGCTCATGGCAATGGGGGCACTCTACGAGCGTCGCCGCAGTCGCCTTATAATTTGCAAAGCGCTTCTTCGTTCTGCTTTTGGATTGTTTACTCTTGGGAACTGCCATCTTACACCTCTCAATGTCGTTTATTCTGATCCATCTTCCGCACAGGATGCGCACAGGAGCCGCGCGGGGAGCGCAAACAGGACGCTGTCGCGCAGAAACTCCCTCAAGTCGATGAAGCCGTTGGAATACCCGTACTCCTCATCCTTCGGTTGGGGGGCGAAGAGCCCCTCTGCGCTGTAGACGATCTCCCGCTCCGCCTCGGCAAGGCACCTCGAACAGAGGCCCTTGAGGAGGAAGGAGATCTCCCCCGTCACTTCCACTTTGTCATCCGCAAAGATCTCGTAGCGCAGGGCCGCCCTGACGGGCGACGCGAACTCCACATAGGGAATATCGATGAGTGCGCCGTCGGCGTCGAACGAAATGTCCGTCTCCCCGACAAAATTTTTCTTCGCGATTGCGGTCTTGACGTCGATCCTCGGAATCATTGACTGAATCATTATATTTTATTTGCCGCTGTCTGTCAATCGATTTTGGCGGGATTTGAAACTCTTTTTCGAGATTTCGCCAAAAATCAGAGAAGCGCGGCCGTCTCACGGGCGATGACGAGCTCTTCATTCGTCGGGATCACGAGGATCTTCACCGCAGAGCCCTCTGCGGAGAGGTCGTGGATCGAGCCGTCGTTCTTGTAGACGTTCTTCGCCCTGTCGAGCTTGACGCCGAAGGCCTCCAGCCCACTGCAGATCCCCTCCCTGACGGAGGGCGTGTTTTCGCCGACACCCGCGGTAAAGACGAGGACGTCCAGTCCGCCGAGGGCCGCCATGTACGCACCGACGTATTTCTTACAAGTGTAAGAGAACATATCGAGGGCGAGCTGTGCCCTCTCGTTGCCGCTCTCGGCCGCCGCGCAGAGGTCGCGGAAGTCGGAGGAGACGCCCGAGACGCCGAGCATGCCGCACTTCTTGTTGAGATAATTCATGCCCTCGGAGAAGGTCATGCCCTTCTTGGCGCAGAGGAATTCGACGGCCGCGACGTCGATGTCACCGCTCCTCGTCCCCATGGGAACGCCCGCGAGCGGGGTGAAGCCCATGGACGTGTCGATGCACTTGCCCCCCTTCACGGCCGAAATGGAGGAGCCGTTGCCGAGGTGGCAGGTGACGATCTTGAGCTTCTCGGGAGCGAGCCCGAGGTATTCGGCCGCCGCCTGCGAGACGTACTTGTGGGACGTGCCGTGAAAGCCGTACTTGCGCACCTTGTACTTTTTGTAGTCCTCATAGTCGATGCCATAGAGGTAGGCGTAGGGCGGCATGGTCGCATGGAAGGACGTGTCGAATACCATTGCCATCTTCTTGTCGGGCATGATGGCGCGGCAGGCGTTGATGCCGAGAATGGCCGCGGGATTGTGGAGGGGCGCAAGCTCCGAAAGCGGCAGGAGCGCCTTCATGGTCTCGTCGGTGACGAGAGTGGTCTTCGTAAAGGTCTCGCCCGAAGCGACGACGCGGTGGCCGACGGCGTCGATCTCGTCCATCGACTTGATGACGCCCGCCTTTTCGTCGACGAGTTCCTTGAGAACGAGGGAAATGGCGGCGGTGTGGTCGGGAAGGTCCTGCTCGATGACGAAGGTCTCGCCGTGTGCCTTGTGGGTGAGCTTGCCGCCGTCGATGCCGATGCGCTCGCACCCGCCCTTGGCGACGACCTCCTCGGTCTCCATGTTGATGAGCTGATACTTGAGGGAGGAACTCCCTGCGTTGATGACTAAAATTTTCATGATCTACTCCATATGGAATTAAAAATTAAAAATTGAAAATGAAAAATTGCGGCGGGGGAACGGTCGCGTCATTCAGAGCGAAGCGATGGATCCCGAGGAAAAAGCACGGACTTCGTTCTTCGGGATGTTTCGGCTACGCCTCAACATGACGCAGTTTACTCTTGTCGCCCCTCTTAGGGGAGATGTCACGAAGTGACAGAGGGGTTTTGAAACCCCTTTCCCCTCGCAAGCTCGGGGACTTCCCCTATAAGGGGCAGCGAGACACCCCCTACCCCACCCTCCCCCCTCAAGTATAAGGGGGGAGGCGACGGTCTTCCTTTTTCCCGCCTGCCCCCTTTCCAAGGGGGCGGGGTAGGGGTGGGGGTTCATCCCCACTTTCTTGTCTTAGGCGGAATTCATTTCCGCCGTGGGCGACCCTATTTGGTACCCTACGGGAACCACAATGTCCTTGCATATAACGCTTCCGAGGTCAAATTGATTGATGCACAAAGCACTTTCGCTCGAACATTTCTTTTCGAAGGACACCCCTTCCGTCTCGCCGCAAAGCGGCGAGCCACCCACCCCTC
>CANQOX010000073.1 GCA_947625595.1 uncultured Clostridia bacterium | reverse complement strand
TCTTCCCCCGATTATAGAGAAAATCTCCCCGCGAAGACGGGGGGATTTTGTCGGAATGTGTGGAGTTTTGGGGGGAATTTCCTCGCTGGACCTTATTGGGGCAACTGTCGAGCGTAACGCCTTTCCCTTGTCGCCCCTTTTAGGGGAGATGTCGAGGCGTAGCCGAGACAGAGGGGTTTCAAAACCCCTTTGCCCCTACGGGGCACTTCCCCTATAAGGGGCAGCAAGGATACGGTGACCCACCCCCCTACCCCCCTCCCATGGAGGGGGTAAGGAAGGGACCCTCCCTCGGGGGGGGACCACCGCTCATTCTGAACGAAGTGAAGAATCTCATAGACCTGCGGACTTCGTTCACGGGATCCCTCGACAAGCTCGGGATGACGCTTTTGCCCATGGGCATCGACCGAGGGGATCCTTCGCCTTCGGCTCAGAATGACGCTTTTGCCCATGGGCATCGACCGAGGGGATCCTTCGGGCTTCGGTTCGGGATGACACTTTTGCCCATGGGCATCGACCGAGGGGATCCTTCGGGCTTCGCCCTCAGGATGACGCTTTTGCCCATGGGCATCGACCAAGGGGATCCTTCGGGCTTCGCCCTCAGGATGAGCGCGGGGAGCGCGGGGCACGATGAGCGCGGCGGGACAGGGGAACCTGTCCCGCCGCGCTCATTTTTTCATCTCATCTCTTATTCCAATGTAATATACCTGATTTCCTTGCCCGTCTTTTCGGCGTAGCGGAGGGTGTAGGCCGTGCCGCCGCTTCCGCGCGTGCAGTAGGCGATGACGAGGTCGGCGCGGTCCACCATGTAGCGGTCCCTTGCATGGTAGCAACCGTAGCAGTAGGCGGGGTAGAGCACGACCTTTTCATCGCACCATTCGAGCAGGCTCCTGTACTTTTTCTGCGTCTCAAAGGAGAGACTGTTCTCATGTCCCTCATAGGGAATGCAGGCGACGAGTTTGATCTTGTACCTTCTCGAGAGAGCGACAAGGCAATCGAGGGAGAGCAGGTCAAATCCCCGCGCCATGCCGCAGTAGAAGGTGTCATACCCCTCGTTGATGGCCGTCTCGAGGGCGTCGTAGAGCTTGTTGACGTCAAAATTTTCAGGCAGATCCCTGTGTCCCGTCAATGCGCACTTCATACGATGGGATACCTCCGCTCCAAGCCCTGCCCGCGCGGATATTTGGCGGGCGTGTGCCTGATCTTTTGGCAGTACATCAGCGTCCTTGCACCGTAGCCGTCGGGCAATTCGTACTTCACGAGGCCGCTGTTCGCTCCCCCGAGGACGGTCATGGCGGGCAGAGCCAACCTTCTCTCCTCCTCCCTGTCCGATTTGTAGGCGAGGAAGGTCCCCCCCATCTTCACGAAGGGCATACAGTACTCGGCGAGGATATTCATCTGCGCGACGGCCCGCGCGAAGCAGACGTCGAACTGTTCGCGGAAGTACTCATCACGGGCGAGATCCTCGGCGCGGACGTTCATGACGGTGACGTCCCGAAGTCCCAGCTCCCGCACGACGGTGCGGAGAAATTCACACTTCTTGCCCGTGCTCTCGATCAGGGTCATGGAGAGGTCCCGACGGATGATCTTCAGGGGAATGGACGGGAAGCCCGCGCCCGACCCGACCTCGGCACAGACGGCGTTTTCCTTGAAAAAGACCTCTCCCGCGACCGAATCGAGAAAATGTTTGTGGAAAACGTCCTCCCATTCGGTCACGGCCGTGAGATTGAACCTTGCATTATATTCAAGGAGCAACCGATAGTAGGCGTCGAAAAGGGCCCTGTTTGCCTCGATCCGTTCGGCCAAAAAGTCAAAGTTCGGTTCGTAGATCTGCATAGCGGGATTATAACATACTTTTTTCCGTTTATCAACCGTTTGTGGACTATCTTTTCCTGATTTTTCCACATTGTGGAACACTCTGTCGATAACTTCCCCTCCTTCCTCCCCTCTCCTCCCCCTTCCTCCCGCGGGGCGAAAATTCCTTCCACACCGCCCTTGCTTGTCCACAGCCTGTCCACACCGCTCTCCACAGGATATCCACCGTTTTCTTTGCGGTCATTTTTGAAATTCCGCCCGTTTTACTTGCCTTTTTCCGCGATTTTCGCTATAATAGAGACAGCGAATGAGACAAGTCCGAACTTGTCCACATTTCCACAGCCCTTATTATTACTGATACTAATTTATTTTTTCAAAATATCTTATCATGGAGGGAAAACAATGAAATTTGTCTGCGACGGCCTGACGCTTGCGGAAGCCGTTCTCAAGGTCAGCAAGGCATGCGCCGTGAGGACGACGGCGCCCGTCATGGAGTGCATCAAGCTCGAGGCGTTCGGGGAGGAAGTCGTTCTCCTCGCGACGGACGGGGAACTCGCCATTTCCAAGTCGGTCAAGGCCGAGATCTTCGAGGAGGGCGCGGTGTGCGTCCCCGGGAAACTCTTTGCCGACTACATCGGCAAGCTCACCGAGGAGCAGATCTCCGTCTCCACGGCCGAGAAGGGACTGGAGATCCGCTACAAGGACGCGGCCTCCTGCCTTCAGACCATTCCCGCCGAGGAATTCCCCCGTCTCAACCTTGAGATCGGGGAGAACAGTGCGGTCATGAAGCAGTCCGAGCTCCGCCGCATCATTGCCCGCACGGTCTTCTGCTGTGCGCAGGACGATTCCCGCCCCATTTTGAAGGGCTGTCTCTTGGAGTTCAGGGACAGGCTCACGGCCTTTGCCCTCGACGGCTACCGCCTCGCGCTCGCCGACGCCGACATCGTATCCAAGAGCGGCGAGACGACGGTCATCTGCCCCGCGCGGACGCTCACCGAGATCTCCCGCATGCTCACCGAGGACGACGGCGAGATCACGATCTTCACCGAGGGCGGGATGCTGCTCGTCAGAAGCGACGGCATGACCATCCTTTCCCGCCTCTACAACGGCGAATTCATCAAGCGCGAGAACGTCATTCCCACGCGGTTTTCGACCGTTGCGACCCTTTCGCGGGACGAGCTCGCCTCCGCTGTGGAGCGCGCGGCCATTCTCATCCGCGGGGACAAGAACAACCTCATCACCTTCGACATCGGCGGAGACCGTGTGAAGATCTCTTCCCTCTCCGACCTCGGGAACATGGCCGAGAGCGTGACGGCGTCCATCGAAGGCGTCGATCTCAACATCTCCATGAACGCAAAATATCTCCTCGACGCCCTCAAGGCGCTCGAAGAGGAGAAGGTCACCCTCTCCTTCAACGGGCCGATCTCCCCCTTCATTTTGCAGAATGCGGAGAAAAAAGAGGGTCTGTACCTCATATTGCCCGTCAGAAACGCGCAATAATCGCTTGACGGGACCGAGGAAAATCTTTATAATCTAAAAGAAACCGATACAATACAATAAGGAGCAACGACTATGAAAAGAACGTTTCAGCCCAAAAAGAGGGCGAGAAAGAAGGTGCACGGCTTCCGCC
The DNA here is from genome assembly GCA_947625595.1 of uncultured Clostridia bacterium. Classification (GTDB taxonomy): domain Bacteria; phylum Bacillota; class Clostridia; order Christensenellales; family Borkfalkiaceae; genus Gallimonas. Next base: position 3,259 of record CANQOX010000073.1, on the reverse strand, counting down.
AGAGAATGAAGACGCAGGGCGGAAGGAAGACGCTCAAGAGAAGAAGAGACAAGGGCAGAAAGCACATCTCTGCTTAAACGTCCATGCGCTGTCAGAGGCTGAAGAAGCAGAAGGAGATCTCTGCCCTGCACAGAAGCGGGAAAAGGGTCTATGCGGCCACGCTCACCGTCATCTATCTCCCCTCCGACCGTCTGGAAATGGCGGTCTGCGTCGGGAAGAAGTACGGCAAGAGCGTTGAGCGGAACCGCATCAAGCGGCTGCTTCGGGCGGCCTTTTCGCGGTATGCGCCGCTCATGTCTCCCTGCTCCATTCTCCTCATTCCGCGCGTGAGCGATACTTACTCTTTCAGCGCATTCTGCGGGGACATCGGGAAGATCCTCGCGAAAGAGAAGCTCATTGAAACTATCGCTTAAACAAATTGCCGCAGAGAATTTGAGATATCTGCGGAGGAAGATGTACAGGCCCATTCTGCGCGGGCTCTGCATCCGCCTCATATGCTTCTATCAGAAGTATTTCTCAAGACACACCTGCCTCTACACGCCCACTTGTTCGGAGTACACCAAACGGTGTATCAACAACTGGGGTGTCGTTGTGGGAATTTTGCTTGGAATATGGAGGATCTTGCGCTGTAATCCCCTCTCCAAGGGAGGCGTCGACCCCGCCCCCGAGGTGTTCTGGAAGCGCAAATGGCTCCTATAACGGAGAAGATATGCAGTTTTTATCATTGCTGGGCGCGATGGCGGACGTGATTGTCCTGCCTACGGGGTATCAGATCGGGCTGGACTGGCTCGGTCACTTTGCCCGTATCATCATCGAAGGCGTCGGCATCACGGGCCTCGGGATCGTCGTTTTCAACCTCGTCCTGAAGGCCATCACGCTCCCCTTCGATATCTATCAGAGGGTGATGTCGCGGAAGCAGAACCTCATCATGAAGCAGATGCAGCCCGAGCTCGAGAAGTTGCAGAAGCAGTACGCGAACGATTCGAAGGCGTACAGCGAGAAGATGCTCGAACTGCAGAAGAAGAACGGGTACAGCATGCTCGGCGCATGCCTTCCCATGATCGTCTCCTTCGTCATTCTCATCGTCGCATGGCAGGGCTTCCGCGCCTATTCGCAGTACGCCAATCTCAATAACTTCGTCCACATGTCCGAGAGCTACAATGCCGCCGTCCTCGAGAGCGGCGTCGACGGGATCGATTTCCGCTATCTCTCGGAGGAGGGAGAATTTCTCGTCTATCCCGACGAAAACGGCGAGGAGAAACGCCTTCCCATCACATGGGAGGACGGCAAGGAAGTGGACTTCGAGGGAGATGTCTCCTACATTTTGACGGACATGCAGGTCGGCGGGGAGACGGCAAAATATCTCACCGTCATGAGCAAGAACGCCGACAATTATATCTTCTACTATTATAATCTGACGACCAACGCCGTCGCGCGGGAGTATAAGATCGATCTGGCCCGCTTTGCCGCGCGGATCGGGAAGGAGACCGCCGCGGAGGAGGACAGCGAGGCGCACAAGACCGCCCTTCAGCAGGCCAAAGACGCCGCAGCCGCCTTTACCGAGGGGGACGCCGCTTCGGAACAGGCCCTCTCCGAGGCCGCTTCGCTCTATCTCAAGACGATCGGATCGGAGGCCGCCGCGGTGCGCTTCCGCGAGGAGGACCCGAGCTTTCTATGGATCAAGAACGTCTGGTATCCCGACGTCTCCTACAATCACCCCATTCCCCCCTATGACACCTTCCAGTCGCAGTTCCGCAATGAAAAGGTCGTCACGGCGGAGGGAAAGGAGGAGAACGTCACTTCCCTCCTCACTTCGGAGAAGTACGACGCCCTGACCTATTCGCTCGGTGCGGAGAAGGACGCCCCCAACGGCTACTTCATTCTCATCGTGCTCTCCATCGGCTTCATGCTCCTCTCGCAGATCGTCGCGATGAAGAGCAACAAGACCGCAAACCAGTATCAGACCGTTGACGGGCAGGGGGCCTCCACACAGAAGGTCATGCTCGTCGTCATGCCGCTCATCTACGCTTTCTTCTCCTTCTCGTACAGCGCGGCATTCTCCATCTACATGACGATGAGCAGTGTGGTCGCCATCATCGTGACTTTGCTCACCAATCTCATCTTGGGTAGGATCTTCAAGAAGAAGGAAGAGAAGGCATTTGTCGAGGAGCACACCCGCAAATTGCCTTGGATGAAATAACAAATTCACGGGGTCTGCCCCGCATAGGAGACGAGGAAACAGAATTATGGAAAAGACATTCAGCGGCAAGACAGCCGACGAAGCCGTAGAGGCGGGGCTCAAAGAGCTCGGACTCACCCGCGACGACGTGGAGATCGAGGTCCTCGAGGAGGGCAAGAGAGGCCTCTTCAGATCGATCCCCGCGCAGGTCAAACTGACGGTAAAGGAAAAACTCACAGACGGGCAGAGAGCGGTGAAGTTCCTCGAGGGACTTCTCCCCCTCATCGGCTCGGACGCCGTCCCCGTTCTTGCGAGCGAAGATGACAAGATCGTCATCGAGCTCCATTCAGACGGCGCAAAGGGCATCATCGGGAGAAGGGGCGAGACCATCGACGCCATTCAGGCCCTTGCAGGGGCCGTTGCAAACACGGGACGGCACGAGTACAGGCGCGTCGTCGTGGATTGCGGCAACTATCGCGAGGAGCGGGAGGAGACGTTGCGGCACGTCGCCGAGAAACTCGCCGCCAAGGCCGTGCGCCTCGGAAAGCGTGTCCGCCTCGAGCCCATGAACCCCTACGAGCGCAGGATCATTCACTCCGCGCTCGCCGATTCTGCGGAAGTGACGACAAAGAGCGAGGGAAAAGAGCCCAACCGCTATGTCGTCATTACCCCCAAAAACCTCCGTCAGGACGACAGGAAGGGCAAGAGAGGCGGCAAGGACCGTTCCCGCAGGGGCGGCAAAGACGGCAGGGACAGCAGGTACGGCGGCGAGAGAAAGCGCACCTACGAGCACAGGGAACTTCCTACCGAATCGACGCCCGAATCGTCGGGGACGAGCTTCAACCGCGGAAGTACACCCGGCTATAAGAAAGGCGGCTTCTCGGGATTTTTCGGCACCTTCCTCGGCAATGCCGCCGACGAAGACGATCCCAAGAACGAAGAATAATTGAAAATCGCAAATACGGCGGGACGCAACCTTGCGTCCCGCCGTATTTTAATTAAAAAGCCACCCCTCGCTGCCCCTTTCAGGGGAAGTGCCCCGTAGGGGCAAAGGGGTTTCAAAACCCTTCAGTCTCGCTT
>CANQOX010000072.1 GCA_947625595.1 uncultured Clostridia bacterium | reverse complement strand
CCCCTCCCTTGTCGCCCCTTCCAGGGGAGATGTCACGAACAAAGTGAGTGACAGAGGGGTTTTGAAACCCCTTTCCCCCTGCGGGGGACTTCCCCTATGAGGGGCAGCGAGCGGTCACTCTTTCGTCAGTTCGTACCCTTCCTTGGTGTCCTTGACGGAGTAGCCGAGGGAGCGCAACTTCTCGCGGAGTTCGTCGCTCTTCGGCCAGTCCCTGTTCTTGCGGGCGGCAAGGCGTTCCTCGGCGATCGCCCTGATCTCGGCGGGCACGTCGTCCTTCTGCGCCCCGTACTGCGCAAGATATTCCCCCGCATTCCGCCAAAACAGCCCCAAGAGCGAATACGTCTTTCGGATCTGATTGGTCATGCGCCGCGCGGCGGGGTCGCCCTTCTGCAACAGGCGGGAAACTTCCTTGAAGTACCCATAGAGGTCGGCGAGGGCGAGGGCGGTGTTGAAATCGTCGCTCATGGCCTCGTCGAACTTTCTGTCGATCTCGGGGAAGAGCCCCTCTTCGTCGGGAAAGGCCCGTTCGGCGCGGTCGATCAAAGTATAGAAGCGCGCAAGGTGCTCCTCTGCGTTGGGGAAATAGTCGTCGGTGATGTTGACGTCGGCGCGGTAATTCATCGAGAGGAGGGCAAATTTCAGGGCCTCGTCGGAAAATTTGTCGAGGATATCCGAGAGAAGCAGGACATTGCCGAGCGATTTGGACATCTTCTGCCCGTTGATCTTGATGAGGCCGTTGTGCGTCCAATATTTGGCAAAGGGCTTGCCCGTAAGGGCCTCGGTCTGCGCGATCTCGTTCTCATGGTGGGGGAAAATGAGGTCCCTGCCGCCGCCGTGAATGTCGATGCTCTCGCCGAAGGCGGCCATGTTCATCGCCGAGCACTCGATGTGCCAGCCGGGCCTGCCCTTTCCCCAAGGGGAATCCCAAGAGATCTCCCCCTCCTTCGCCGCCTTCCACAGGGCAAAGTCGTAGGCGTTCTTCTTGCATTCGTCGTTCTCCACCCTGACGCCGTCGAGCATGTCCTCCTTGTCGCGCCCCGAGAGATGCCCGTAGGCGGGGGAACTGTCCACATCGAAGTACACGTCGCCGTTCTCCGCGGCATAGGCATGTCCCTTGTCGATGAGTTTCTGGATAAAATCGATGATGTTGCCGATGTTCTCGGTCGCCTTGAGCCAAAGGGTGGGCTCGCCGATGCGGGCGCGGGCCATGACGGCGTCGATCTTCTCGATCATCATCGCGGCGTACTTGTCGGCGGGAATGCCCGTCTCGCGGCTCTTGGCGATGATCTTGTCGTCCACGTCGGTGTAGTTGCGGGCGTAGATGACTTCATAGCCCAACTTCTCGAGGAAGTTGCGGAAGACGTCATAGACGATGGCCTGAAAGGCGTGACCGATATGGGCCTCGCCCGAAACGGTGATCCCGCAGGCGTACATTTTGACCTTTCCCGCCTCGAGGGGAACAAATTCTTCCTTTCTTCTTGTCAATGAATTATAGATTTTCATGATATTTCCTTGATGTTGACGCGGACTTCGCGGGTTTTTGACGCCCCCTCGCTGCCCCTTTCAGGGGAAGTGGCGAACGCAGTGAGCCAAAGGGGTTTTTGAAACCCTTCAGTCTCGCTTCGCTCGACAGCTCCCCTACAGGGGAGCCAAGGGAAGGGCGTTACGCTCGACATCTCCCCTATAAGGGGCGACGAGGCATTTTCTATCCCGCCACAATTTTTAATTTTCAATTTTCTCCGCGGGAGGTGCGATCTTCACGACCCGTGCGGGAATGCCGACGACCGTCGCATAGGGAGGGACGGCCTCGAGGACCACCGCGCCCGCGCCGATCTTCGCCCCTTCGCCCACTTCAAACCCGCCGAGCACCTTCGCCCCGCAGGAGATCACCGCGTTTTTTCGCACCGTGGGGTGGCGTTTGCCCCGTTCCTTGCCCGTGCCGCCGAGCGTCACGCCCTGATAGATGACGACGCCAGTCTCCACTTCGGCCGTCTCGCCGATGACGACGCCCGCGCCGTGGTCGATGAAGACGCCCGCCGCGATCTTTGCCGCGGGGTGGATCTCGATCCCCGTCCTCCGTCTCGTCCATTCGGCGAGCATGCGCGCGAAAAGTTTCAGCCCGATGCGGTAGAGAAAGGCCGCCCGCCTGTGCCAGAAGAGGGCCTTGACGCCCGCATAGGTCAGGAGCACTTCGAGGCGGCTCCGCGCGGCGGGATCGTGTTTCATCGCGGCGTCGACGTCCGCTTTCAGCTTCCCAAACACCCTTCATTCTATGAAGAGAGGCCCCGCGGTTGCTTATTTGATGGGCAAACAGTCGATCTTGTATTCGGCAAGGCACTGCGTGATGAGCTCGCGTGAGAAAACTTTCTGCTCGAGGAGGAAGCGCACGACGATGTCGCGCACGCTCTTTTCGTCAAACTCATACCCGCAGGCGTTGAAGAGGTTCTCCGTGTCCATCGCCGTCAGCCCGCACACGAGAGCGAGGGCGAGGACGGTGTTTTTTTCGGGATACAGGGTGCCCTTTACGATCTTTTTCCAAAATTTCGGCTCGATCGTCAATCTCTCCCCCGCCTCCTCGGGCGTCAGTTGGTGGGCGGCGAGAATGGGCGGGAGCACTTTGGCAAAGGAGTACTTCTCGAAGGGGCGGCGAAGTTTCTCGGAGAATGTCAGAAAGCGGAACGAAAAAGTATAGTCTGTGTCCGCCTGCTCCTCCTTGAGCTGGGCGAGGAGATCTTTGCACTTCTCCTGATAGACGAGGCGCATGAGCGCGGGGTCCTTCTTCTCCACGCCGCCGTCCCGCGCGGGGACGACCATTTCGGGCTTCTCATATCCTTGCAGCGCGGCAAGGCGCACATAGTCGCTGTAGTGCGTCACAAAGTATTCATCGAGGGCAGAGATCGTGTAATTCATACATGGGTTATTTTACCATTCTGCATGAAAAAACGCAACCGATTTCCGCAGGCCGTTTTGCTTTCTTTTGGAGGGAAATAAATTGAACAAAACGATAGAAAAGTTGTTACGTTTTATCATTTTTCAATTTATGATATAATTTTGCAAAAAATTTATCATAATTTATTGTGATTTTTTCAATTTTCAACATATTTGGCAAAAAAAATCAAAAATTTCCATAATAATTTTGTGAATTTGCTTGCAAATTGACAGAATATGTGTTATTATGCAACAGGAGTAGTATATAAGGATCAGGAGGTACCCGCAATGAAACGGGAACGTATTGAGGAAATTGCCGAATTATTGGATAAGCGCGGAAGGCTCACCCTTGAGCAACTCGACGATTTTTTCCCGACCGTGTCGCAAATGACGCTTCGTCGCGATCTTCTGCAGCTTGAACAGCAGGGCCGTATCATCCGCGTCCGCGGGGGGGCCATGTCCGTCAAGGAGGTACAAAAGGTCTCTGGGGAACCTTATGCCAAAAAGACGGCCGCCAATGCCGACGCGAAGATCCGCATTGCGCAGAAGGCCTCCAATCTCATCGATGAGAACTGTTCCCTCTTCATGGACGGCGGCACGACGGCCATGTGCCTTGCCAAAGAGCTCCCCGATATCAACATTCACGTCTTTACGAACGGCCTCGCTGTCGCGATCGAGCTCGCACAGAAGAAAAATCTCAACGTGACCGTTCTCGGCGGACAGGTCATCAAGGACAATCTTTCGACGGCCTCCCCCGTCGCGAAGGATTACTTTGAGAACACGAACTTTGAGCTCGCCATCATCTCGGCCTCGGCGTTCACGCCCGAGATCGGGTTCTCCTGCGGCTCGATGGTGGAGGCGGACCTTCTCAAGATGGCCCGTCAGAAGGCGAAGACGCTGTACATGATGCTCGACAGCTCGAAGATCGGCAAGATCATGCCGCACACCTTCGCGCGGCTCGAGGACATCGACGTGCTCATCACCGACGACAACTTCCCCGCCGACATGAAGGAACTCTTCCGCCAGAGAAACATCGTCGTCATGTAAGTGAAAAGTACGGCTTCCGTTTTGCAAAACGGAAGCCGTTTTTTTAATTGAAAGTTGAGTTCCACGCGCTCCACCGCGCTCATTCTGAACGAAGTGAAGAATCCCCCGTACGAAGTCCGTGGGTCTATGAGATCCTTCGGCCCCGTTGGGGCCTCAGGATGAGCGTTCTTCCATCGTCGCCCCTCTGGAGATGTCACGAACGCAGTGAGTGACAGAGGGGTTTTTCTCGGCTCCTCCCAAGGAGGAGCTGTCACCGAAGGTGACTGAGGTGGGCATGATTCGTTGCCCACCCCCCTACCCCCCTCCTCGGGAGGGGGTAAGAGAAGACACTCCTCCCTCGGGGGTAAACCGCTCATTCTGAACGAAGTGAAGAATCCCCCGTACGAAGTCCGTAGGTTTATGAGATCCTTCGGCTACGCCTCAGGATGAGCAGCTTTTCTTGTCGAGGCGTAGCCGAGACAGAGGGGTTTCAACCCCCTTTCCCCTCCCCTACAGGGGCAGCGAGAATAAGGTGCCCCTACTTATTGCGCAAGAACAGCATGGCGGCAGGAATGAGGAGAATCGCGGAAAGAACACAGAGGAGCACCCCGCCGAGCTTCGGCGTCAGCGTGATCGCCGAGGAGACGACTTCCCCGCTCTCATAGGGCATCACAAAAAGAACGATCGCAAGGACCGCAAACACGGCCGCTAAAACAACAAAAAAGACCGCCAGCCACTTCTTCGGCCGCCTCTCCCCCTCTTTCTCTTGCTCCCGCGGGGTCTCTCCCCCCTTCCCCGTCCCCAAGAGTTCGTCCGCACTCGTCCCGAGCGCTTCACAGAGCTGTTTGAGTTTATAGGCGTCGGGCGTCGCCCTGTCGTTTTCCCAGTTGGACACCGTTTGGCGGGACACGCCGAGTTTTTCCGCAAGTCCTTCCTGCGAAAGACCCCGCGCCTCCCTCAAACGCCATAATTTTTCACCGAGCATTTCCATGCACCCATTATAGCATGCGGTCAACCGCTTTGCAAGCGTCTTTTTTTGACGGCGCGGACGATGAGCCATGTGACGAGCCAGACGAAAAGAACGACGGCGACGGCCAAGAGATAGAACATCAGGACAATGACGAACATTGACCATGCGGGGAAGCTGGTCTCCACGGGGTCCCAAGTGAGCGATGCGGCGAGCCACGCGATCCCGCCATGAATGAGCCCCGCCGCGAGGACGGCGAGGGCGGCGAGCGCAAAGCCGAGGTGAAGTTTTTTCATGATGCGCCTCCCTTTGCTCCATTTTAACGCATCATGGTCGGTATTGCAAGAAAAGAAGTTTGTCATTGCGGCAAACTTCTTTGTCATTTTGGGCGAGACATGGAGAAATCCTCCGCGTGTGTCCTCCGCCAAATGCGGTGAGTGGGGGGTATGCGCGCTCATGCTGAGGCGTAGCCGAGACTGAAGGGTTTCTCTTGGCTCCTCCCAAGGAGGAGCTGTCACCGAAGGTGACTGAGGTGGGCATATTTGAATCGTTGCCCACCCCTACTTTGCGGCGGCAGGGACCGCCGCAAAGCCCGTTGCGCTTGCCAGCGCTCCTGTCGCGGCGCAGCTCACAGCCCACTGGGCTGTTGAGCAGAATTGCACCGCTCCACCCCTCCTCGGGAGGGGGTAAACCGCTCATTCTGAACGAAGTGAAGAATCCCCCGTACGAAGTCCGTAGATTTATGAGATCCTTCGGCCCCGTTGGGGCCTCAGGATGAGCGTCCTTTCCTCGTCGCCCCTCATAGGGGAGATGTCACGAACGCAGTGAGTGACAGAGGGGTTTTGAAACCCCTTTCCCCCTACGGGGGACTTCCCCTAATAGGGGCAGCGAGAGGCTCTTAACTCTCCCCCGCCGCGCTCTTTTTTCATTTCAACTATTTTCCACCTTCACATACGCGCCTGTGTCGGCGTCCTGAAAGACGACGTAAAACCCCGTTTCGTCCGAGAAGGGCGAGGCGGGCACGAACACGCTGTGTTCCTTTAAGTCATCATCGGGCTTTTCGGAGGCCACGCACAGATACCGCGGGATCCCCTCTTCATAGACGATCCCGATGAGCGAATCGCCGTTCCGCGCCCATTCGGACTGCGGAAAGGCCCACTTCAGCCGCGTGTCGGCGGGATAACTTTTGAGCACGGTCTCTATTTCGTCTCTGACTTCTTTATAATATGTAAGCGAGCCTCGGGGAAACAGGAGAGCATCCTCATTCTCTGAAGGATCGCCATCGCCCGCCACTTCTTCCGCTTGGCCCTGCACCGTGCCATTCCCGCCTTCATGCGCATGAGAAGCCGCATAGTAGTCGCTGTCGGCGATCGCCTCGTCGTCATAGGCGGCCGCCCGTTCGCGAAAGGGGGACGCCTCCTTGGGGGGATCGACCTCGGGAAGGGGCACCCCGGGGGCGTAGGGGACGTTGGGCGCGGGCGGGGAAGGGATCTGGTTGGGCGGCATGGGCGTGGGAAGGGGCTTCTTCCTGCCCGTGTCGGAGAGGGCGGCAAGGAGGGCTTTGGCGTCCGTCTGTTCGGTCCCGCAACAGCCGAAGGCGACGGGTTCGGGCTCTGAACGGACAAAGCAGAGGAGCGCGGCAAACCCGCTCTTCACGGAGGGGGCGTCCTCGATGCGCATGGGGCCGTCGGCGGGCAGGCAAAACTTTTTTCCCGCGATCTGCAGAACGAGGACGTAGCGGCCCTCCTTGAGGGCGGAAAGTCCAGGAATGCGGAGGGTCGCGGCGAGGTCTCCGCCCATGCGCTCCGCATAGACGACGCCCGAAAGCGCGCTGCCGTCGGCGGAAAAGCCTTTTTTGAGTTGTTTCAGAATACAGATACGTTTTTCGTAGGCCATGATCGTCTCCTCTTCCCCCGATTATAGAGAAAATCTCCCCGCGAAGACGGGGGGATTTTGTCGGAATGTGTGGAGTTTTGGGGGGAA
>CANQOX010000071.1 GCA_947625595.1 uncultured Clostridia bacterium | reverse complement strand
AAATCCTCAACTTCCTCTCCCCACAACTTCTGTTTGAAAATATGTTGCACTTCATTTGACAATTCGCCTGGGTCACCACATTCCTGCGTCATCCTGAGCGAAGCGAAGGATCCCGAAGAACGAAGTCTCCTTGCCCACCCCTTGAGGGGTGGGTGTCGAGCGACGCGAGACAGAAGGGGTGTCATACGGAATCAGAACGACACCCCCTCACCGCCTACGGCGGAGCTCCCCCTCAAGGGGGCGCCAAGTGATACCCCCTCGCGGAGGGATTTTTCTCTCTCACCCCCTCCTGCGGAGGGGATTTTTTCTTCTTACCCCCTCCTGTGGAGGGGGGTAGGGGGGTGGGTCACCGCATTCCTGCGTCATCCTGAGCGAAGCGAAGGATCCCGAAGAACGAAGTCAACGCCCAAAGGGATTCTTCGCCTTCGGCTCTGAATGACGCATTTTAATCCCTTTGAAAGCCCCAAAAAATCGACAATGTCATAGAAAAATATGACAAATTGTCAAAAAATGTCAACAATTTCAATAAAGTTAGTATTTTTCAGTCAGAAGGCATTTTGCCCGAAAAACAGAATAATATAATGAACATTTTTCGGGAAACATGAAAAAATTTTTTCATTTGGGTCGAAAAAGTGCGTTTATTTAGTTGCAATTCTTCTCATATTATGATAAAATCACGGTATAGGTTTTCAAAAAAGGGCAAATTTCGCCTCGAAAGCCATTTTTTTTCTGACAGGAGGAGACTATGAAACATTCAGGTCTTTTGTGGAAGGGGCTTGTCGCTGTGTCGGCGTCGCTGCTTTCTCTGACGCTTTCCTTTGCGATCGCCAATGCGATCCCCGTCAAAGCTGAAAATGGGGGGGGAGAAGTTTTACCTGAAAACACGGCAGAGTATACGTTTGAGAATGGCAGGAGAGCGCAGGATGGGAGTATTGAGAAGTACGAAAAAGATCAATTTTTTGGTTGGGATTACGACTTCGAAACAAACACATGGCGTAATGGAAGTTATGGCAACAATTATGTAGATGATTCTTCTGTCCATGATTATCTTATACTTAAAGTTACAAAGAGCGGAACATTGAGTTTCAATCTGTTCTTTGACCAGTTTGTTTATACAAGCGGGTATGTTGAAGGCGGTTTGCTTAGCGTCGATCTTAAAACTCCTGTAGGAGAAACTCATTCGTTTTACGATCCCGAATTTGAATTTTCTTGGTTTTATGAACCTTTGTATATTGAGGAGTATGGAGACGGAGTTTATTTATCCTGGAAAGCAGTTGAAGTGAATGAGGGCGATTGGTACGTTTTTCATAATACAGGCGACGGACATCTTTTTTCGTTGCGGGGTTTAAGACTGCCGACATCGGAAAACTTCACTGTGACTGTCAAAACAGAAGGAAACGGGAAAATTTCACTTGGTGATTCAATTGACACGTCTTTGACAAAAACCTTTTCCTATAATTCCACAAAAGAAGAAAAAACTGTTCGGGCAGTAGCTGATCCCGGGTATGTGTTTATCCGTTGGACGGATTCTTTCGGGAATGAAATTTCGCAGAATGAAGCATTGACATTATCCACTTGGGACGAGACATACACTGCCGTTTTTGCAAAAGAAGGGGCATCATATAGTGATTCAGAGTGGGAGTTCAACGAAGAGGGGAACTATTATATTACGAAAGAAGGATTGACATCAGGTAAGGTTTCTCTTACTTATTTGTTTTTAGGGGAAAAGCAACTTTCCTTCGATTATGGCATGAGCAAAGTCAGCGGGTCAAGTCCCGCATTTACGCTACTTTTAGACAACACACAAATCGATAATATTGATTGGAAAGACTACTTTACGAGCGATCCTTTGGAACATTATCTTCCGTTTACTGTCAATGCCACAGGCGATGGACGTCACACGCTTGAATTTCAATTTACAATCAGAAATGCGCAGACGAGGGGCGTCATTCATAATTTAAGGGAAGAGAATTTTGAGGAAGACGCCTCGTTGATGCTCGATTTTGATGATAAACTTGCAGATTTCTACGTTTGTCCCAAAAACGATGTATCAAGAAATAATTGGGCGTATAGTACATTAAGCAGTACAATCATTGAGAAAGGCCAAAAACTAAACAAAGGCGAAAACAAGTTAAAAAAACAGTGGTATGTAGGATATGCAGTGGAGAAAACGCCTGATATTGCATCGACAATAGATCCATCAAAAAGAACAGAAACCGCTTTCAATGGTTTTTTTGTAGACGGACAGATGCTTAACGGCGCAGATCCTTCTTCGATTTCGGGCGCCAGTATGAGCAAATATGAGGACCGTGAAGGATATGGTTTCCTAATGTTTTTCGATGGCGAAAAATTTCTCTTCAGAGTTACCTCTAATGGTGATTTTTATGAACTGAAGGGAAATAGTCTGTTGGCTGAATTTATAGAACAAGCGCTTACCCCCGAGGTCTCCGTCATGGTGACGGCGGGCGGCACGACGGAAGCCGAACGAACGCTCGAAAACGGCGAGACGCTCTACCTTCCCTTTGGGGAAAACAATAGCGTCAATGTTGTACTGAACGATTTCCCCGTTGAAGAGGATTATGTCACCAAGACGACATTTGGCGGGCAGACCTTGCAGGAACTCAAAATCGAGTTGCGGAGCGACGTTGATAAGCTCTACTTTTCGCTCCCCGCAAACATTCAGGAAAATAAAGATCTTGTCATCAGCTATGGGTGTGAGGGGTATGCCGACAGTGAACCCTTCGTCGTGCATATCCGCATCAGACCCGAGGGGACAATGGGGGAGAATCTCCATTATTTCGGCGATGTCCAGATCGAGGACGGCGGTTCGCACAATGGCACTTCCGTTGGGACGGTCGCTTGGGAATTTGCCACCGATTCCTATCAAGGCGATAGCCGCTACGCCTACCGCGCGGTGATGCTTGACAATACGGGGGCAGAGAGTTCAAACTACGTCAGCAATCTCAAACTCACCGTCACAGGCGGCGGCACGCTTTCCTTTGAGATCAAGATGAGCGGCTATGGAACGAATAACACATGGCTGCTGTATAGTTTTGACGGAGAAATCAATAAAAAACCCACTGCCTCAGGGGCAAGCACTACATCAAACGGCGGGAAAGCCCTGCTCAAGACCGCAAATACAGGCTTTAATCAGGTGACGGACGTGAGCGGTTTGGAAGGCGTAATTCTGTCGCCCCTTGATGACAACTGGTATTCGGTCAGCATTTCTCTTCAGGCCCTTATGGGGGCAGCGGTGTCCGAAGATGCCCCGACGGTGTTCTATCTCGGCTATGGCGCAGTAAACAGCTACGGCCTGCAGGGCGATTTTGTGATCCGCAATATCGGGTACAGCCAAGGAACGTCGCATATCACATACGGTGTGAAGGGCGAAGAAGCGGGTGGTTCGGTCAAGGCGGTTTTCGGCTCCGATAGTTACTCAAGCGGTGCGGAGATCGGCGACGGTTCCCGTCTCACCTTTACCGCGACGGTAGAAAACGGCTATGAGTTCTATGCCTGGGTCGACGGTGAGGGCAACCTCATCTCCTTTAACGAAGAATATACTCACTTTGTGGACGGCGACGCCGCGGTCTATGCCGTTATCGCGCACGAGAATGCCTACAGATTGCGTATCAACGGCAATTTCTACGGTTCTCTCAAGGACGCGATCGACGCTTCGAAGGCGGGCGATCAGATCGTCATCATTTGCGATTATGAAGTCAATGCCCTTGAGGCGGGGGAGGGTCTTACGATCCCGCAGGACGTTGCTCTCATCGTCCCGATTGACGACTATGGTACCTATTATGTCGAGGGTGGCAAGGTCGACCGCGTCGTTTGGGCGGCCGATCCCACCTTCCAATACCGCAAGAGGGTCTTTACCGTAGGCGATGGCGTCACACTCAACGTCAAAGGCGCGATCTATGTCGGCGGCACATTGCACAGGCCGACCCATAGCGCACAGGCGCATACTTCGGGCGACTACGCTGAACTTGTCCTCAATGGTTCGATCGTCGTTGAAAAGGGCGGAAGGTTCGATACAAACGGCCGTGTGACGGGCGAGGGCGGCATCACTGTCAGAAACGGCGGCAGTATCTATCAGCCCTTCCTCATTCTTGACTTTGCGGGCGGGACCAACACTTCGGGGCTTTTCATGATCGATCAAACGCCCTTCAGCCGCTATGCAATGGTCAATATACAGTGCAAGGGGGGATATACGATAGAATATGGCGGCGTCCTCTACGGTCACGCTTCCCTCTATGCAATGAGCACATACACGACGATCGACCAACCCTTCATTTCCTACATCGGGACGAATGTCTCGGGCGTGGAGGGCACCATGTCGCTCATCAACTTGAAAAAGGACGCGAAGGCGCATGTCTTCTATGATGACGCGCATGCGAAGATCGCCGACGCCGTATCTCTCAACAACACAGTGGACATCGGCAAGACGACGGTCACCGTCACGGGTGGCGCGACGGCGGGATTCATGACCTTCCCGTTCGGCATCACCACGAAGGACGTTCACTTCTCGATCCCGTACAACTATGAATTGATCCTTGAGGCGGACGAGAACGGGGAAAACGGCGAATATGAACTTCTCTATGACTATAAGCTTATGCCTGGTGCAACGCTTTGGGTCAAGAGTGGCGCAACGCTCATTCTGAACGCCGATCTTCTCGTCTATGACGGATTTTTCAGCTCTGACATGAGCGGAAAGAGCTATCCGACGGCCGAAGCGCTCGATTTGGCAAATTATTCGAAAGCCGCGAACTTCATTGTCGACGGCAAACTCATCATCGCAAAGCGTGTTGTCGACATTCAGGAGGACGTAGAGGGGGACGAGAATGTGACTTTCCTCGGCGTCATCCAGTCGACCACGGCGGGAGCGACGATCGAGATCGGCGAAACGGCTGTACTCAAGGGCAAGATCGTCGACGGCGGACTGACGGGATATGACTGCAACTATGCAAGTTTTGATTCCTCCGCACGCGTCTATGATGATGCGCATGATACGGTCGCCGAACTTACGGCGGGCAGTACCTATACTTCCGTTGCAATGGACGGGACGTGGCAACTTCCTCAATTTACGTTGACTTACGCGCGGAACTGCGGCGCAAATGAGCCTGCCGATCCCGACTTCCCCGCGCTTGCGGGCGACATGCTCAAGGGCGGCCGCGGGGGACACGTCTATGACACCAAGGAATTGGGCCTTGCCGATATGAAGGGCGCATGGTCGCTCGACCACAGTTCTCACAATTTCGATTGGACCCTTTCGGAGGACGACAAGCCCACGGCGGAGGAGCCCGTGAAGACGCTTACCCGCGGTTGCACCGTCGTCGGTTGCACGCATGAGGATCACAGGACCCTTCTCTACAACTTCGGCACGCTCACTTCGCAGGAGTACAAGGGCAAGGAATTCACCGCCGACGAGCTTGCGGCCCTCTTTAAGACACTCTACGCTTCCTCTGACGGCGCAGGACTTGACGGCGTTAAAGTGACTTGTAACCCTTCCGAAACGGTGAAGGCCGCGAAAGATTACACCGTGACGGTGACGCTCGAGGGGGCTTGGTTCCTCGGCGAAGGAGACACCTTCGAGGCGAGTGCGAGCTTTGCCCTCAAGATCACTCCGAAGGCGCTCGCTGTGACCGTGGAGGATCAGGAGGCCGTCTATTCGGGCGGCGAACCGACCGTTTCGCAGTCAAAATGGACTGCAGACGGGCTCTTTGAGGGTGACACGCTGGGCATTTCCATCGAGAAAACATCGGGCGTGAAGGCGGACAAGTACGACCTCACGGCGAAGGCGCTCGAGGGCGCCCAGTATGCCAATAAAAACTACACCATCACCTTCCAATACACGAACGGGGAGCATTCGGTCTTTGAGATCAAGAAGGCCAAGCTCACGGTGACGCCGAATCCCGTCTCTTCGCCCGAGGGCGAGGAACCGATCCCGACGACTGAATTTACGGCGGCGGTCAGCGGCTTCGTCAACGAGACCGAGCGGAGCCAGCTCGAGAAGGGCATTCTTGAGAAACTTACCTTCACCTGCGAAGTGACGAAGGACAGCACGAAGGGGTCCTACGATATCACCGTGGAGTACACGGGCACGCTCGAAAACTACGATGTGGATTGCACGGCGAAGGGCCACTACACGGTGACGGATCCGCTCTTCACGGGCGTGCGCTTCAAAGATACGTCCCCTGTGACTTACGACGGGAAGGCGCATGTGCTCGAAGTGACGGGACATGAGGGCTTGACGGAGGTCAACGTCGTCATCACCTATGAGAAGGAAGGGCAGCCCGTCGAGCCCGCGAATGTGAAGAATGTCGGCACTTATTCCGTGAAGGCGGTCATCACCGCGAAGGATGCAAACGGGCAGACCTATTCGCAGGAGCTCACTGCACAGCTCATCATCGAGAAATTGACGGTGACGGTGGAACTTCTTCCCCAAGTGAAGACCTATGACGGGGCCGTAGCTGCGGCTTCGTCCGAGCAGGGGAAGGATTGGAAACTCGCGGAGGGGAGCAAACTCGGCGAGGGAGACGATTTCGGCGTCCTCGGCGTGAGCATCGAGGTGACTTCGCCGACGAAGAATGCGGGCGATTATGTCCTCTTCGCCTCGGCAGAGCCGAACGAGAACTACACTGTGGAATTCTCCAACAACAATCAGAAACTCTACACCATCGAGGCGCGCGATCTGCACATCACCGTGACGCCCGTCACGACGGTTTACGGCGAGGCGACCGATCTCGACCAGAGCGGGTGGACCTTTGACGACGAAGATGAACTCGTGGACGGGGACACCATTCACATTGTCCTCACCGCAGGCACGATCAAAAATGCCGACGTGTACGACATCAAGGGCGCAAAGGACGGCGACAAGGGCGACAATGAGAACTATACCTTCCACTTCACTGACGCGAAGTGGACCGTCACTTCCAAGCCCGTCACGGTGGAGATCGAGAACCAGAGCGCCACTTACGATTATCGCAAGAACTACACGTTGGATCAGGCG
>CANQOX010000070.1 GCA_947625595.1 uncultured Clostridia bacterium | reverse complement strand
ACAAGCCGAAAGGTTTCGGCAAATTGTGTCGCCCACGGCGGAAGTGAATTCCGCCTAAGGCAAGTGAGTGGGAATGACACCCCTTCAGTCTCGCTACGCTCGACAGCTCCCCCTCAAGGGGGCGCCGAGAGCCACCTCCTTCTCACCCCCTCCATGGGAGGGGGGTAGGGGGGTGGGTCACCTCATTCCTGCGTCATTCAGAGCGAAGCGAAGAATCCCGAAGAACGAAGTCCGTAGGTCTATGAGATGCTTCGCTAACGCTCAGCATGAGCGCAGGACAACAGGATCCTTTTCTCTTCCCGCTCATTCTGAGCGTAGCGAAGGTCTTTGGTCGATGGTACTAAAAATTTTCATCTCAACATCATTTTTGGAGGCAAGCATGAAAGCGATCGAGGTAGAACACTTAAAGAAATACTTCGGCACGGTCAAGGCCGTGGATGACATCACCTTTTCGGTGGAGGAGGGGGAGTTTTTCGCCTTTCTCGGCGTGAACGGCGCGGGGAAGAGCACGACCATCTCCGTCCTCTGCGGCAAGGAGGAGAAGACGGACGGCGCCGTCAGAATCGAGGGCAGGCCCGTTGACGCGGGGACAAAGCGGGTCATCGGCGTCGTCTTTCAGGACAGCGTCCTCGACCGCTCCCTCACCGTCGAAGAAAACCTCGTCTGCCGCGCCGCGCTCTACGGCATCGACGGCGAAACTTTCAAACGGCGGTTGGGGGAACTTTCGCGGCTCCTCTCCCTCGGCGAACTCTTGCGCCGCCCCGTCGGAAAACTCTCGGGCGGGCAGAGGCGGAGGGCGGACATTGCCCGCGCGCTCGTCCATTCTCCCCGCATTCTCATTCTCGACGAGCCGACGACGGGCCTTGACCCGCAGACCCGCCAGCAGGTTTGGGAAGTCGTCCACCTGCTCCGCAAGACCCAGCGCATCACCGTCTTTCTGACCACCCATTACATGGAGGAAGCGGCTGATGCCGACCACGTTGTCATTCTCGACGGGGGGAAAGTCATGGCCGACGACACCCCGCTCGGATTGAAAAATCGTTACGCCTTTGACGCAATTACCCTATACCATGTCGGGGAGGAGGCCCTGCAAAGTCTCTCCATGCCCTATGAGAGGGCGGGGGAGGGCTTTCGCATCCGCGTAAAGAGCACGGCCGAGGCGACGGAGCTCATTCTGAAGCATCCGCAACTCTTTACGGACTACGAAGTGACCAAAGGGGGCATGGATGAAGTCTTTCTCACCGTTACGGGAAAGAGAGGAGGGGACCGATGAAACAGCTCTTTGCCCTCGTCGGGAGGAATTGCAAGGTTTATTTCAAGGACAAGGGGGTTTTTCTGCCCTCTCTCATCTCCCCGCTCATTCTGCTCTTTCTCTTCATCGCCTTCCTCGGGAACATCTACCGCGACAGCATCCGCGATGTGGTGATGGGGTTCGAAATTTCGGACGGCCTCGTCGAAAGCATCGCGAGCGGCTGGCTCGTCTCCTCGCTCATCTCCGTCTGCGCCGTGACGATCGCCTTCACCGCAAATACGGTCATGGTACAGGACAAGGTGACAGGTGCGAGAAACGATTTTCTCGTCTCGCCCGTCTCCGAACGGATCTTGTCTCTCTCCTATTTCATCGCGACCTACATCGTCACCGCCGTCATGTGCTTTGTCGCGCTCGGCGCGGGCTTCATCTACATGGCCGCCGCGGGGTGGCACCTGTCGGCCGCTGACTTCTTCCTCACAGTCGCCGATACGCTCCTGCTCGTCCTCTTCGGCACGGCGTTTTCCTCCCTTGTGTGCAGTTTTGTGAAGTCGCAGGGGGGAGTGGCCGCCATCGAGGCGACCGTCTCCGCGGCCTACGGATTCCTGTGCGGGGCGTATATGCCGCTGTCGAGCCTTGCGGGCTGGCTTCAGGACGCCCTGATGTTCCTCCCCGGGACGTACGGCACGGGGCTCATGCACCTGCACCTCATGGGAGGGGCCATCGACGCGATGAAAGGGGAGGGCATCCCTCTCGTCATGGCCGACGCGATGAAGCGGGGATTTGACTGCACGCTCGAATTTTTCGGCTCGGCCATCCCCGTGTGGACAAGCTATCTCGTCCTCGCCGCGGCGGGGGTCATTTTGCTCGGCGTCTGCCTCGTTTTGAGCTTCGCTCGGAGGAGAAAAAGTTGACTTTTCACTTGACAAAATCTTCCATATATTGTATAGTTGACCGTGGACGGATATGGAAATGAAAGTCAGGGTAAAAAAACTCAACGGGGCGGCAAAACTGCCCTCCTATTCCTCGGAAGCGGCGGCGGGGGCCGACCTGTACGCTTTGGAAGGCGTCACGATCCCCGCGGGGGAGACGCGTGCCGTGCACACGGGCGTCGCCGTTGAATTGCCGAACGGTACCGTCGGGCTCATCTATGCGCGGAGCGGGCTGGCCGCAAAGCAGGACCTCGCCCCCGCAAACAAGGTCGGGGTCATCGACAGCGACTACCGCGGCGAGATCGTCGTCGCCCTGCACAATCACGGCAGGGAGGAGCGGACGGTGAATGCGGGCGACCGCATCGCCCAGCTCGTCATCGCGCCCTACTATGTAGCGGCGTTCGAAGAGGCCGATGCGCTCTCCGACACCGTGCGCGGCGGGGGCGGGTTCGGTTCGACGGGGAAGTAAAGATTTCGAACGATTTGTTTTCTGCGAAAACAAATCGTTCGAGGGGTCAACGCTGTGCATTCCACGGCTCTATCACCCCACGCACTTTCGTACCTTGAAAGACATTGTGGTTCCCGTAGGGTACCAAATAGGGTCGCCCACGGCGGAAGTGAATTCCGCCTAAGGCAAGGGATTGGGAATGACACCCCTTCAGTCACTTCGTGACAGCGTCTCATGCGGGTAGAGACCCGCATTCGGTCACCGTTCGCGCGGATAATGCGCTCACTCACCGCAAAACGCGGCGCACAGCACACTGTGCTGATGCGCAAGAATTGCGTTTTGCGACCCTCAAGGGGGAGCCGAGACCCTTGCCCACCCCTTGAGGGGTGGGTGGCTCGCCGCCTTGCGGCGAGACGGAAGGGGTGTCGTCCTTAAATTGTCACTGCATTCCTCTTGTCGCCCCTTATAGGGGAGATGTCACGAACGCAGTGAGTGACAGAGGGGTTTTGAAACCCCTTTCCCCTCGCAAGCTCGGGGACTTCCCCTAAAAGGGGCAGCGAGGGGTACCGCGTCATTCAGAGCGAAGCGAAGAATCCCGAGGAAGAAAGTACGGACAACGCTAAAGGGGATCCTTCGGGCTTCGCCCTCAGGATGACGCGGAGAGCGGGGCGCCTCGGGGGAGGCGAGAGGCTTCACCCCTTGGGGGGAAGCTGTCGCCGAAGGCGACTGATGAGGGGAGACAAAAAAAGCCCCAATAAGGAGTACATCGCAATGCGCATGCGGAGAAAACGAAATTTAGAGCCGAGAATGGAGGCATGCGCGGACGTCCTTCTTTGCCGCGGCAAGCCCTGCAAAAATCTCAAGGAAGCGGCCGAGACCTTCCGCGCGCTCCTCGATTATCGCAAAATTTTCGGCAACGATGCCCCCGTGGAACTCGAGGTGGGGTGCGGAAACGGTGGTTTTCTCCTCGAAAAGGCGGCGCGCGAGCCGAATGTGAATTTTCTCGCCGTGGAGCTGTGCACAAACGTCATTCTGACGGCAATGGAGCGCACGCGTGCGGTCGGGCTCAGGAATGTCCGCTTTCTGAATATCCCCGCCGAGATCCTCGAGTGCTACATTCCCGAGCACAGCATTCGGACGATCTATCTCAATTTTTCGACCCCACTCCCCGAAAAAAGCCGCGAAAAGCAGAGGCTGACCTCCATGCGTTTTCTTGCGATCTATCGAAAACTGCTCATGGCGGGCGGCACGATCGAGCAGAAGACGGACAGCGCGGATTTTTTCGAATATTCCCTCGCAAGATATGAGGAGGCGGGGTTTGCGGTGGGCGAGGTCACGCACGACCTGCACAACAGTCCCTATGCGGAGAGCAACATCGTCACGGAGTATGAAGCGGCCTTCGCTGCCAAGGGTATGCCGATCTTCAGGGCGGTAGCTCGTTATTGATTCTTGAACTTAAAACGCATGGGTTGCTTCTTGTGGGGTGGAAAAGATTTGGAATGGGCGTTTTCAATTCTTGACATCACCCTATCCCCATGTTATAATTAGTTAAAAAACAATTCTAAAATTCTAATTTGAGGAACGATATGTGGTATGAGATTTTATTTCGTGTTTTGAGCATCATCAATTATATTGTGCTCATCATTATCGCAATCCCGATTTTTTTACAGCTTTTTTACGTTTGCGCTTTTTTTGTGAAGAAGAAAACGTTTCCTGTGAGCGAGAAGAAGGGAAAGATCGCCTATCTGATCCCCGCCCATAACGAGGCGGGCGTCATTTCTAACACGGTGAAGAGCATCTTTGAAGGGCAGAAGTACCCGCGGGAGAAGTTTGATGTCTTTGTCGTTGCACACAACTGCACTGACGACACCGCCCGTCTTGCGCGCGAAGCGGGAGCCACCGTTTTGGAACTCAACGACCCCGACCCTGCGCGCCAAATGGAGGTTTTCCCCTTAAAATACGGGATCGCACATATTTTGGATCGCAAGGAGGATCCCTACGATTTTATTGTTCGTCTTGATGCGGACAACCATATCAATGAAGACTTTTCTTCACTCATGAATGACGCCTATCAATCGGGCGTGGATTTTGCCCGTCCCTATGAGGGAGCTATCAATGCGACGCAGAACTTTTATACAAAGGCGGGTGCACTTTTTTATAGCTTTGATTCGCGTTTCGCCAGTCGCGTGCGCGAACGGCTCGGGCTTGCGGCGCACGTCAATGGACCGGGCGCGATGATGAGCGTGAAGATGCTCAAAGCGAGCGGCGGGTACGACTGTGAAACAATTTCGGAGGATGCGGAATTCAATCTGAAGCGCATGTATGACGGCTATAAAGGGCACTTTGTGGAGGACGCCGTCGTCTACGAGGATATGCCCTCCTCCTTCAAGGATACCCTCACTCGGAATCGCCGTATGGGAGGCGGCGTTATGGATCTGTTCAAGAAGAATGCTTTCCCTATGATTGGCGCTTTCTTTCGAACGGGGAACTTTTCTTTTCTTGAAGTGTTTTGTCTCTACATGCTCAATTTGCTCAATGTAGTTATCGGCATTTGGCTCCCGCTTTATTACGTTTACCACTTCCTCTTCTGCGGATTTGCGGCATATGGCTATCTGCCGCTTACGATGTTCTCCCCCGATTACTACTGCAACATGATTTTTACTTATCTCATTGTTGCCGCATGTATTCTCTTGGCACTATTTATCATTTTCGGATATCTGCAAGCACTCATTCTCGTGCTTACGGACTACAAAAAGCTGGGTGCGAAGAACAGGAGAGAACTTCTTCCCGCGGTATTTATGTTCCCGCTCTTCATAATCCTGTATGCGATAACTTTCTTTGTGGGGGCAACTTCCAAATCGAGAGATTGGGGAACGATTCAGCGAAATATCAATGAATAATATGGAAGAAAAATTTGCACTTTTGATCGAACATCTTTCCAAATCGTACGGCGATGTGAAGGCGGTGAAGGACATCTCTTTCTCCGTCAAGCAGGGCTCGCTCTTTGCCTACCTCGGCGTGAACGGCGCGGGGAAGAGCACGACCATTAACATGATCTGCTCCATTCTCAAAAAGGACGAGGGGAAGATCGTCGTCTGCGGGCATGACCTCGACGAGGAGCCCTTCGCGGTCAAGCGGGACATCGGTGTCGTCTTTCAGACGAGCGTTCTCGACAAGGAACTCACCGTAAAGCAAAATCTCGAGATCCGCACTTCCTTCTATTCCCTTCCGAAGCAGGAAAAGCAGGAGACGATCGACAACATCATCGCCCTTCTCGAGTTGGGACCTATTCTCAACCGTCCCGTGGGGAAACTTTCGGGCGGGCAGATGCGGCGGGTGGACATCGCCCGCGCCATGGTGCATAAGCCCCGCCTTCTCATTCTCGACGAGCCGACGACGGGTCTCGACCCCAAGACAAGGCTTGCGGTCTGGTCGCTCATCGACCATATCCGCCTTCAAACGGGCATGACGGTCTTTCTCACGACGCACTATCTCGAGGAGGCCGAAAAGGCGCAGGACGTCGTCATCATGGACAAGGGCAACATCATCGCCCACGGCACGCCCAACGAGCTGAAAAATCTCTATTCGAGCGACAGGATCGTGTGCTACCGCGAGCGGGACGAGGCCTTCGACCTCGCGCTGGGGAAGGAGGGGAGACGCTTCTCCTTCGACGACGAGCACGGCTGTTACCGCATCGACATCACGGGGGGAGAGGACGCGAAGGCCCTCCTCGTGAAATTCGGCGCGTATATCGAAGATTTTGAGATCCTGAAGGGAAACATGGACGACGTTTTCCTGAACGTCACGGGTCAGAATATCGTGACCATGGGAGGGGAAAATGGCTGAACATAAGACGCGCTACATCGATATCTTTTTCCAACTCACGAAGCGGCACCTCATGGTGTTCTTCAAGAACAAGGTTCGGCTCATGTACACCCTTCTTGTGCCCGTCATCATCTTCGTGGTCTATCTGCTCTTTTTGCGCGACCTCGAGTTGAGCATGGTGGCAAATATTCTCTCCGACGAGTCCATCAACATCACGGCGGCGACGGTCGGGGCGGAAAATTTCGGCGAACTCAACCGCCTCATCGGCACGCTTGTCGATTCGTGGATGCTCTCGGGCATCATCGGGATCTCCACCGTCACGGTCGCACTGCAGACCAACACGGTCATCGTCGAGGACAAGCAGAACGGCGTCAACCGCGACTTTGTCTCCTCGCCCATTCACAAAAATATCCTCATCACGAGCTATTTCTTCTATAACTTTATCGTTTCCGCGCTCATCTGTCTCGTGTTTTGGGTGATCTGCCTCATCTATCTGGCCTGCGCGGGCGAATTTGTGCTCTCCTTCGGGAGCGTGATGCTGTCACTCATCGTCATGTTCTTTGCGACGGTCGCCTCGACGCTCTTGACCGTGTTCATCTGTTCCTTCGTCAAGACGGAGGGAACGATGATGAGCATCGTCGCGATCTTCTCGACGGCGATCGGATTCCTCATCGGCGCATATATGCCCCTCGGAATGCTGCCGAGCTGGGTGCAGTGGATCTGCGCCTTTATCCCGGGGACATA
>CANQOX010000069.1 GCA_947625595.1 uncultured Clostridia bacterium | reverse complement strand
CCCGTCTCCTTTGCGCTCGGCTTTGAGGACGACTGCGTCTACTTCAATTTCGGCAATTTCATCGTCGCTTCCAAGGAAGGCTCCCTCGACTTCCCCTCCCTCAAGACCATCAGCGCGGCCGATGTGCACGGCGAACTTTCCCTCGTGCATGCGCCCGAAAACGTCAGGTATGTCGACGTCGAGAAGGGCGCCGTCGGCATCAAAGTTGACCTCTCGACGCTCACGGAGGACACGGCCTATTTCCCCTTTGCCGCCTATTCGAGGACGGAGGAGAGGGACAGGGGCGTCGTCCTCGCCGAAGAGGGCAATTTCCTCCTCGTCGCCCTCTATCATGACAGAGGGTACGATATCCGCCTCTTCCGCAGGGAGCAATGCGAGGAGACGGAGCCCGTGCTCGAGGAGAGCGCGGGGGAGAAATTCCTCTCGAGCGGTTGCAGGCTCTACCACTATCCCTGCATTGCCGACGCCGCCGAGGCCTCTTTGGAGCGCGGCGCGCGCGTGAAGGTCCTTCGCACTGTCAAAGCGAGCGAGGACGGGAGCCTTGGGTACGATTTTGCCTACGTCGAGGCCGAGAGCCCTGCCCGCGAGACCGTGCGGGGGTACGTTCCCCTCTCCTTCCTCACCGACGCCGACCCCCATGCGGGCGACCCCGCCGCCTTTGAGATCGCAAGTCTCAAAGCCGACACCGTCTTTACCTCCGCAGACGGGGAGGAAGTCACTCTCGCCGCGGGCACAGACGTCAGGATCTGTGCGGACGGGGAGGGTTCCTACACCGCCCGCTACACCGACGAGGCGGGCAAAGAGTACTTCTGCACCGTCACCGAGGGCATGCTCTACCGCGGCGAATCGGATGCCCTCCGCATCGCCCTCATCGTGACTTTGAGCGTTCTCGCCCTCGTCATCATCGGCGTGTATTTCGCCCTTCTGCCCCGCAAAAAAAAGGACTGAAAAATTCTTGACATTTGACTGCATTGCTGTTACAATACACTTCGGCATTTTTCATAAGGGAGAATGAAGCTATGTCCAAATACCCCTCCCCTCTCATCATGCAGAGGGCAGACCCCTATCTTCTGAAACAGAACGGAAAGTACTATTTTACCGCCACATGTCCCGATTACGACCGCATCGAGATCCGCTGTGCGGAGAAGATCGCGGACATTCCCGCTTCCCCCGCCCGCGTCGTCTGGAGGAAGCACCCTTTCGGCGCGATGGCCTGCCATATCTGGGCGCCCGAGATCCATTTCATCATGGGAAAGTGGGTCATCTACTTCGCCGCGGGGCACAAGCCCGGCAAATGGCGCATTCGCCCCTACGCCCTCATCTGCAAGGGCAGCGACCCCATGACAGATGAATGGGTGGAGGGCGGCATGCTTCAGGCCGCAGACGGCGACAGGTACCCTTTCACCGACTTCTCGCTCGACACGACGGTCTTTGAACACAGGGGCAAGTGGTTCGCGATCTGGGCGCAGAAAACGGGCCCCGCCGAGGCCAAGCCCGCCATCTCCAATCTCTACATCGCCGAGCTTGAAACGCCCACAAAACTCAAAACGTATCACGTTTTATTGACGACGCCCGACTATGATTGGGAGCGGCAGGGAGGCTTTTGGGTCAACGAAGGCCCCGCCGTCCTCAAGCACGCGGGCAAGATCTTCGTCACCTTTTCGGCGAGCGCGACGGGCGCGTGCTACTGCATGGGCATGCTCCGCGCCGACGAGGACGCCGACCTCATGGACCCCCGCTCGTGGGAGAAGGACCGCTGGCCCGTCTTCAAGACGGACCCCGAGAAGAAGATCTTCGGCCCGGGGCACAACTGCTTTGTCGAGGGCGACGACGGCGAACTGCTCACCATGCTCCACTTCAGGAACTATGAGAAGATCGTCGGCGACCCCCTCAACGACCACAACCGCCACGCGCACCTCATGCCCGTGACCTTTGACGAGAGCGGCGCGCCCGTGTTCGGCTTTGCCGACGGCGACCTCTACACCGCCCCCGTCGTCAATGAGAAACAGAAACATATCAATAGTTGATCCAAATATCGCGGGACGCAGAGCGTGCGTCCCTCTTTTTTTGTCCGAATGAAAAAAAACTTTCATACCTTCATATACTGACGGTATGAAACATATTCTCTTCACGGGCGGGGGCAGTGCGGGCCACGTCGTCCCCAATCTCGCCGTGATGAACGCGCTCAAATACTCCTTCCGCATCACATACATGGGCACGGGCGGCATCGAGAAGGGGCTTGTCTCCGACGCAGGGTTCCCCTTCTTCGAGATCGAGTGCCCCAAACTGCGCCGCTCCTTTTCCCTCGAAAATCTCCGCATTCCCTTCGCCCTCCGCCGCGCCGAAAGGGACGCCCTCGCGATCTTAAAGCGCGAGAAGCCCGACCTCGTCTTCTCCAAGGGCGGCTATGTGAGCTATCCCGCCGTCTGGGCGGCGCACAGGCTGAAGATCCCCATTCTGACCCACGAGAGCGACCTCTCCGCGGGCCTCTGCACGAAGATGATCGCCAAAAAATGCACATATGTGCTCACTTCCTTCCCCGAGACGGCGCAGAAGTTCAGAAACGGCAGATGCGTCGGCTCCCCCATTCGCAGGGAAGTTTTGACGGGCGAACAGGGACGCGCAAGGCGAAAATTCGGCCTCGGCGACGGGCCCGTCCTCCTCGTCCTCGGCGGCGGGAGCGGGAGCAGGGCGATCAACGAAGCCGTGCGGGCGAACCTTTCCGCCCTCCTTCAAAGTTTGCAGATCCTCCACCTCTGCGGCAGGGGAAATCTGATAGACGAAAGTCCGAAAGGGTACATTCAGCGGGAGTATGAACGGGACATGGGCGCGGCCTATGCCGCCGCCGACGTCGTCCTCTCGCGGGCGGGAAGCAACACGGTATTTGAAATTTTGGCGCTCAAAAAGCCCGCTGTGCTCGTCCCCCTCGCCCATGCCTCGCGGGGGGATCAGGTCGAAAACGCCCTCTATTTCGAAGCGCAAGGCCTCGTCCGCGTGCTCCGCGAAAGCGAACTTGACGCCCTCCCCTCGGCCGTCCTCTCCGCCCTCGGCGACGAAGCCCTGCGCACCGCCCTGCGGCAGAGTTCGATCTCCAGCGGCACCGACGCGATCATCGCCGTCATCAAGGAAGTCCTCCGCTCCTCATAAGTCTCCCGCTCCCCCTCCCGCTCATCCTGAGGGAGCGAAGCGACCGAAGGATCCCCTGAACGAAGTTCGTAGGTTTATGAGATGCTTCACTTCGTTCAGCATGAGCGTCGCGCTCATCCTGAGGGAGCGAAACGACCGAAGGATCCCCTGAACGAAGTCCGTAGGTTTATGAGATGCTTCACTTCGTTCAGCATGAGCGTCCCGCTCATCCTGAGGGAGCGAAGCGACCGAAGGATCCCCTGAACGAAGTCCGTAGGTTTATGAGATGCTTCACTTCGTTCAGCATGAGCGTCCCGCTCATCCTGAGGCGAAGCCGAAGGATCCCCTGAACGAAGTCCCCTTGTCGCCCCTCATAGGGGAGATGTCGCCGAAGGCGACAGAGGGGTTTCAAAACCCCTCTGTCACTCACTTCGTTCGTGACATCTCCCCTGAAAGGGGCAGCAAGAGAGAACCCACCCCATTCCCACACAAAAAAATCGGCACCTCTGTGCCGATTTTTTCATATTTCAATCTTTCATTCGAGCTCGAATGCGCCCGTGTAGAGCTGATAGTACTTGCCCTTCTGCTCGATGAGCTGTTCATGCGTGCCGCGCTCGATGATGCGCCCGTGCTCGAGGACCATGATGGCGTTGGAATTCTTGACCGTCGAGAGCCTGTGGGCGATGACGAAGACCGTCCTGCCCTCCATGAGCTTATCCATGCCCCTCTGCACGATGGCCTCCGTGCGGGTATCGATGGAGCTCGTCGCCTCGTCGAGGATCATGACGGGCGGGTCGGCGACGGCCGCGCGGGCAATGGACAGGAGCTGTCTCTGTCCCTGCGACAGATTCGCGCCGTTTTGGCGAAGCATCGTATTGTACCCTTCGGGAAGGCGGGTGATGAAGTCGTCCGCGCCCGCAAGTTTTGCCGCTGCGATGCACTCCTCATCGGTGGCGTCAAGCCTGCCATAGCGGATATTGTCCATGACCGTGCCCGTGAAGAGGTTGGTGTCCTGCAAGACCATGCCGATCGCGCGGCGCAGTTCCCCTTTCTTGATCTTGTTGACGTTGATGCCGTCGTAGCGGATCTTGCCGTCGGCAATGTCGTAGAAGCGGGTGAGAAGGTTTGTAATGGTCGTCTTCCCCGCGCCCGTCGCACCGACGAAGGCCACCTTCTGGCCGGGCTTTGCATACAGGGAAATGTCGTGCAAAACGAGCTTGTCGGGGTCGTACCCGAAGTCGACGTCGAACATGCGGATATCCCCCATGAGGCGGGTGTAAGTGACTGTCCCGTCCTCCTTGTGAGGGTGCTTCCAAGCCCATACTCCCGTGCGTTCCTCGCATTCGGTGAGGGTCCCGTCGGCCTCCTCGCGGACATTGACGAGGGTCACATACCCTTCGTCGGGTTCGGGCTTTTCGTCGATGAGGGCAAAGATACGAGCCGCGCCCGCAAGTCCCATGACGACGGCGTTGACTTGGTTGGAGACTTGGTTGATGTTGTTGGAAAACTGCCGCGCCATCTGCAGGAAGGAGACGATGAGGGCGACGTTGAACACCTTGAGTTCGGCGTCCGCATAGATGCCGATGCTCCAGTTCGTCGTCTCGTTGAGGATAAAGACGGCCCCGACGACGGCGATGAGGACATACAGCACATGGCCGATGTTCCCGAGAATGGGCATGAGCATGTTGGCGTAGGTATTGGCCTTGGTGGACTGGTCGCAAAGGTTCCCATTGACCCTGTCAAAGTCCCTCTTCGCGGCCTCCTCATGGCAGAACACCTTGACGACCTTCTGCCCGTTCATCATCTCCTCGATGAAGCCCTCGGTCTGCGCCACGGCTCTCTGCTGGCCGAGGAAGAACCTCCCCGCGCCGCCGCCGACGATCTTCGTCACGAGAAGAATGAGAATGACCATGCCGAGCACGATGAGCGTGAGATAGACGCTGTACCAGATCATGATGAAGAACAGCGTCAGCACCATGATCCCCGAGGTCAGAAGCTGGGGCAGCGACTGCGAAATGAGCTGGCGGAGCGTGTCGATGTCGTTCGTATAATAGCTCATGATGTCGCCGTGGCTGTGCGTGTCGAAGTACTTGAGCGGAAACTCCTGCATGCCGTTGAACATCTGCTCGCGCATGTTCTTGAGGTATCCCTGCGTCATGATCGCCATGAGCTGTTTATCCACCGCGCCCGCGACGAGCGAGACGACATACAGCCCGATGAGGGTGAGCATGTAGAGCGTGATCTCTTTGCCGTAGACGGCCCAAAGGTCAATCGCGGCGGCGCCCGCATTGGCCTCCATGGCGTCCTCGACGATGGTGAAGATCTTCTGCATGAAGATGGACGGAATGGAGGAAATGACGGCGTTGCAGACGATGAGGACGAGCGCAACGATGAGCATTCTCGGATAGAAGTGGAAGACGGACTTCAGGATACGCTTGAATGTCCCCTTGGGCGCGGAAGCTCTCCCACCCTTCATGGCCGCATTGGGCCTTTTCGTGTCAGGCATGGTCTTCACCTCCTTCTCCGTCCCCCATTTCTCCGAAGGAGGAGACGGCCTTTCCGCCCTTGTTCTGCGTGTTGTAGACCTCGGTGTAGATCGCATTCGTGCCGAGGAGTTCCTCGTGCGTGCCGACGGCGTCGATGCGGCCGTTGTCCATAATGATGATGCGGTCGGCGTCCTCGACGGAGGAAGTGCGCTGGGCGATGATGATCTTCGTCGTCGTGGGAATGAATTCCTTGAACGCCTTGCGAATGAGCGCGTCGGTGTGCGTATCGACGGCGGACGTGGAGTCGTCCAAAATCAAGATCTTGGGCTTTTTGAGGAGCGCGCGGGCGATGCAGAGCCTCTGCTTTTGGCCGCCCGAGACGTTCGTGCCGCCCTGCTCGATGTATGTATCGTACTTCTGCGGGAAGGTCTGAATGAACTCGTCCGCCTGCGCAAGACGGCAGGCCTCCTCCATCTCCTCGTCCGTCGCGTCGGGATTGCCCCAGCGGAGGTTGTCTTTGATAGTGCCCGAGAAGAGGACGTTCTTTTGAAGGACGACGGCGACCTGATTGCGCAGGACTTCGAGATCGTACTCCCTCACATCGTGCCCGCCGACCTTCACGCTCCCCTCCGTCACATCATAGAGGCGGGAGATGAGGTTGACAAGGGAGGTCTTGGACGAACCCGTGCCGCCGATGATGCCGATCGTCTCCCCCGACTTGATGTGGAGATCGATGCCCTCGAGCACGTTTTTCTCGGCCGTCGCCGAATATTTGAAACTCACCCCGTCGAAGTCCACGGACCCGTCCGCGACCTCGGTCAGGGCGTTCTCGGGAGAATGCAGGGTGGATTCCTCGTTGAGGATCTCGCAGATACGCCTTGCGCTCTCGATGGACATCGTGATCATCGCAAAGACCATGGAGAACATCATGAGCGAAGACAGGATCTGCATGCCATAGACAACGAGCTGGGAGACCGACCAGACCGACAGCCCCGTCCCCTTCAGAATGAGATAGGAGCCGAGGAAGAGCACGGTGGAAAGGACGCCGTAGAAGAAGAGCTGCATGACGGGGTTGTTCCACGCGAGGATCCTCTCGGCCTGCGTGAAGTCCTTCTGCACGTCGCTCGCGGCATGGTCGAACTTCTCCTTCTCGTAGTCCTCCCGCACATACGATTTGACGACGCGAATGCCCTTGATGTTCTCCTGAATGGATTCGTTCAGGTTGTCGTACTTCTTAAAGACGCGGCGGAAGAGGGGCATCGTCTTCCACATGATAAAGAAGAGAATGGCGGCCAGCGGGAAGATGACCCCGATAAAGATCCATGCGAGGCTTCCCCCCATCACAAAGGCCATCACGACGGAGAAGATCATCATCATGGGGCTTCTGACCGCCACGCGGATGATCATCATGAAGGCCATCTGCACGTTCATGATGTCCGTCGTCATGCGGGTGACAAGGGAGGGCGTGGAAAATTTGTCGATGTTCTCAAAGGAGAACTCCTGCACCTTGTAGTAGAGGTCCTGACGGACGTTTTTGGCAAAGCCCGCCGAGGCCTTTGCGCAGACGGCGCCTGCGGCCGCACCGCAGACGAGGGAGAGAATGGCCATTCCGACGAGGATGAGCGCGTACTGCCCGACGCCGAGCGTCTGCCAAGTGACGTCAGGGCCGCTCGCCCACAGCCCCGCGCCCCCCTCGATCGCCTCGCCGAGCAGGGTGATGACGAAGGGAATGAGGCATTCGAGAATGACCTCGAGGGTCACAAAGATGGGCGAGAGGATCGCGACCGTCTTGTACTCTCGAATACATTTTGCAAGTGTTTTGAGCAAACGATCACCTCCAAAAGAGTGAAATACGGTTAAAAAGGCGCAAATTCACGGAGAATTTACGCTTTTATGTTATGTAACATTCCTATCCTATCACGAACGATAAAAAAAGTCAACTTTATC
>CANQOX010000068.1 GCA_947625595.1 uncultured Clostridia bacterium | reverse complement strand
TTCAGCCGAATCACGAAGCCAAAGCCGTCTTTTACGGGAAAAACGGTGTTCGGATAATTAACGTCCACCTCACCAAGCGCGGTCTCAACAGAACCCGTAAAATGGTTCTGTTGGGATTTTTTTTGTTCACCACGCCGCTTGCCGCTCCTTTTCCCGAAAAATCTTGTTCCGCAATCTTTTTTGGGAGACCTGTTCATTTGACGATGTGATCGGTCTTTCCGACCTTCCCGCTTACTGATCAGAACCCCTGTAGAACCCGTAAAAACGGTTCTGCTGGGGTCTTTTTTTGTGCTTTGGGGCGCAAAAAAACGGGTCTGCTTTTTTCATGAAACAGACCCATCTTAAAAATAATTGCAAAATTTGATATGTGGACTAAAAAGTTGTATCGCACTCCTTCTTCAATAAGAATGGCGTTCTCAACGCAAGGCCCTGCGACTTGATGAGTGTCAAAAAATTTTTGATATTTGCCTGCGTATTCTGATAAATTTCATGGAAGCGACAGAAAGGCATTTCTCCATCGGCATCAAGTTCCCGCATGATTTGCTTTTCAAATTCGAAGTTATGGATATCTATCGCCTCAAAAGAATTGTTTCTGTCGTCCACGATAAGATAACCGAAGCCATTCTCCTCGCAATAGGCCTTCAAAGCATGGAATTTTTGAATATTATCATACTCCAACATCCTGAAAAGCGGCTTTACCTCAACGATCACCAGTCTTCCATCGTGCGTCAGACATTGAAAATCGGGGTAGTAAAACCAATTCTTAAATGGGATCTTGAGAGATTGCGTTTTAATCTCCCGAAAGGTCCTGTTTTTCAAAAATTGTTGCAAGACATGCCGTTCAAGAAACGACTCGCAAGCATACGGGCGGCCTTCATATTCAAAGGCGGCAAGCTCCTCATCCTCTGTTTTGACCTCTCGCTCTGTATGCAGTTTTTCAAAAAATCCTTCTGACGGTGTTTTTTTCGCAGGATAGAGGATCAGTCCCTCTATCTCCGAGTTGAATTTCTCCTTCTTTTGGGCAATGGCAGCAGCCCTTGCCTCCTCCGCGATACCTTTTTTGATATCTGCCGAAAATCTGTCCCTTTGTAAATTTTGTTTGAAGAAGCGTGCGCATACAAAGTCCGCGAGTTCCAGACCGCCGCCCTCAATACATAAAAATACAAGAAACCCGCCCGCAGGGGCCGCAGTCATTTGTTGCGCGAGATCCGAGATCTCCCGAAGAACATTTACGGGCAACTTTGTGCCCAGCATCTTACGCTTTGACTTTGCATAGATCTGCCTGATGCGCTCCCGTGTCAGCCCCATATCAGAGCCTATCTCCTGCAATGTCTTTTGTTTTTCAAAGATGCCGAACCGAGCAAAAACCACGGCCTTTTCGCGCCCTGTGAGCTTTAAGTCTGCAATGTGTAAAATACATTGGATCATGAGGCCGTATTGTCCCTCATATTCCTCCCTATGTGCGAAATGATCCGCGCAGGCCGTCTCATAAATGATCTCCCGCGGAGAAAACTGCGGGAGAACATAAGCCCCTGCGTCCTTCCCGACGGCGAGCAGAATGAAACGATACAGCTCCAGAATGCACTTATATCCAAAATTTCTTATTGAAAGGAGCTCTTGCGGCGTGTAAGCGCAGAGATCGCCGATCGTCACGATCCTTAATTGGCGGAGCGCATTGTATACCCTCGCAGAACATCCATCGAAGGTGCGGCGCTTTTCCTCCTCGGACATGTCGCCAAGCTCCGCCCAAATCTTCTCTACAATTAGACGTTCTTCCTCGTTTTGGGAATATAGTTTTGGAGAAGCATCGGAGGCACACGTAGCTTCATTGGACGTACGGAAAGACGTCCCCTCTTTATGCTTTGATGTGAAATCGTTTTCTTGGAATAATTGAACGGTCCCGTCGGCGAGCGCGATGAGATCGAAACCGTCTGTGAGATGAACGGCGTCCTTCCCCTTGAACTTGATCCGCAAGCCACCGTCATCGAGGGAAAAATAGCACATCAAATGCTTTCCCGGTTCCCCGATCCCGAGAATGTTTTTCCGCTCAACATATTCTACAAGCGGGAAGCTCTCTTTCAGACGATGGTAGATGATATCAATGATTTCTTCTGCCTGTCCTGTAACGGCAACATCGGCAATTTTCATATCGCCAGCCATGCCTCCTATGTCTATTCGCCTCTTCCCATCCGCAACTGCTTTTCATGATTATAACACAAATACACATTAAAAACAACAATAAACTTTACAAATAGCAAAGCGAGGATTTTTGGGAGGAAAGTAAGGACTTTGTTCTTCTTTCCTCTTTTCCAGACAATGGAATGGGGATTTTTTTCGTCCTCCCCTTTACAAAACCGCAATTTTATTGTATCATAGAAGAAAAGAACGTTCAGGAGAAGATCATGGCCGAAAAGAAGAACGCCGAGGAGAAAAAACCCGCCGCGACCCACACGCCCGCCGACAAGAGCGGCAAAATGACCATTTACGAATACGAACAGAAGTATGTCAAACAGCAGAACGCCCGCGGCGCAAAGGTCTTTTTGCGCGTCTTCGCGGCCATCATCGGCGTGTTTCTCTTCGTACTCCTCCTGCTCGCCGCCCTTCGGGTCTATGAGATCAACGAATATGCGGGCTACGCGACGGGCGCCGTTTGCCTCATCGTGTACATCTTTATCTTTATCGTTCCGCTCGTCAAGATCATGCGCGCGCCCTATTTCATGACAAACGTCAACGCGCAGACGGCTTCCAAGGCCCAGCGGCACAACAAAAAGGTGCGTCGGGACATCGCCGACAAGATGATCAACTTCTCTTCCACGGTCGACGGCGCGGGTTGGTATGACTCCGAGCTCATTGGCAAGCTCGCCATCGCGCGGAACACGGGGAACGACGAGGCCGTCAAGGAGACGCTCACCACCCTCTACAAGGGTTCCGTGAAAAAGACGGCCAAAGCCCTTATCATGAAGAGTTCTCTGCGCTCGGCGATGTATTCGGCCCTTTCGCAGTCCGAAAAGATCGACGCCGCCCTCGTCATCGCTGTCAATACCCAGCTCATCAGAGATCTCGTCTTTTTGTACGGCTTCCGCCCTTCGGACATTCGTCTCGCGAAGATCTTCGTCGGCGTCATCAGGAATTCCATGATCGCTCTCGGCCTCGGCGGGCTGAACGTGGGCAACGCCGTCGTCAAGACGATGGGCGACGCCGTCAAGGGCATTCCAATTTTGGGCAATCTCATCTCCACGATCGTGGATTCCTCCGTGCAGGGGCTTGCAAACGGGACCTTGACCGCCCTGATCGGCTTCCAGACCCTCCGCTATCTGAATACGGAGTACAATTTGCAAAATATCCTCGACGGCATCGACGTCAGCGAGACGAGCGAAGAATTGCAGGAGACCTGCACCGAGATCGAGACCCAGCTCAAGAAGAAGAAAAAGCTCGCCCCCGCGGTGTAAGTTTTTCCCCTATTCATTCCTGAATCAATCAACACAGGCGAGCTTCATAAAAAGCCCGCCTGTGTTTTCATTTTACAAAAATGCGCCGATAGGGGTGACCTATCGGCGCGGTTTCAGACAATATGATTCGGACAATACGATGTCGGATCAGGCGTCAGTAGTCGGGTGGAACGCAACATGGACGCCATCTTCGACTTCCCAATTTTCAAAGCTCTCATCGGTGAAGTGATAGTGGGAGGCAAATATGCCTGCTGTGACTTTTCCGCTCTCATCAAATTGGAAGAAAACATAGAGGATATTGCCATCTACATCAAGGACATACCCATCGTGGAAGGCAAAACGGATCGTGACCGTCAGCTGGCTCACTTCTCCTTTTGCATTGGTATAAGCAATTGCAATGCCTTCTTTCGAGATCGTGAAAATAAAGTCGCCATAACCATATAAGCTATCGCTGCCCGCATAGACCCCGAAGTGTTCGGACTTCGTCGAATGCACGGGTACGTTGTCCTCGCCGTACGTCCACTGCCCCTTTCCGAAAACGGGCATATACAGATCCTCCGCATCTGATTCTTCATCGGTATCAAAATAATACCAATTTCTGCTCCAACCCTCTACGATTTTATCCGTCGAGGTGACCTTCCCCCACGGAAGCACACCGATAAATTCACCCACATATCTGTCGATCAATAATTCCTGCGTAAACTCGATCTTTTCGAAATAGATGCGGGACTTGAAGGAATGCTGATCATCTCGATCTGAAACTGAATAATTCTCTTCGGCAAATCCGTTTCCTATGAAGGACGGGGTCCCCTTAAAGAGGAAGTAGTTCATTAGATAATTTGCTTTTTGAGCTTTATTTACAAAGGTCAAAGAAGCAAAGGACTGGCTTCCGATCGAGTCCACGCCGTCTTCAAAGATGACCGTATTGAACCCGCCTCGGCTCATATAAAATGCCTTTTCTCCGATCGATTTCACGTTCTTCGGG
This sequence comes from uncultured Clostridia bacterium, assembly GCA_947625595.1. Classification (GTDB taxonomy): domain Bacteria; phylum Bacillota; class Clostridia; order Christensenellales; family Borkfalkiaceae; genus Gallimonas. The sequence goes on along the minus strand of CANQOX010000068.1, from coordinate 3,605 downwards.
ATCGTGAGGACGCTCTCCACGCCATTTACTACCACCGAATAAAAAGCATTTTTCCCGATCGATGCAATCCCGTCAAAGCCATGTTCTCCGACATTGATTTTGAGTTTTTTACAGTTGTAGAAGGCGTTGTCCGCCAAAACTGTCAACTTCTCGGTAAGCGTGATGGTTATACTCAAACTGGTACAACCAGCAAAGCCGTAGCTTTCCACCGAGGCCAATTCGGACAGATCGGGAGGGAGCGCTGTCAGGGCGGTGCAGCCATTAAATGCGTGGTCGCCGATATGGGTCAATTTTTTCCCTTTTACCGTCACCAATTGCGTGCAACCAGAGAAAAATTCATCGGGGATCTGCGTCATCGAATCAGGCAATGTGACCGTTACCACGGTTTTATTATCCTTAAACATTCCCCTGTGGTAGCGTACTTCCATTCCCGTCACGTCACCATGATCCAATGTTTCGGGAAGAGTTACGGTGTCTTCTCCACCGATGTATTCCATGAGATAAACAATCTTATAATCGTCAAAGTACAGTCCCTTGTAGACGTCGTTTATGACTTCCTCGGCACCGCCGTCGGAAAAGATGTACGGGGTGCCGCCGTACCAATCCTGTGCCCACAGCTTGCTCCTCTCGCCATATTCTGCGGCATTGCAATCGAGAGAGATCGTAAGTTCGCCGCAGTTTTTGAAGGCGTTTGCGCCGATCTTTGTGACCGAAGTCGGGATAGTCATCTCCGTCAAGGAGGGATCGTCCTCAAATGCGCTCGCTCCGATTTCCTCTACGCCGTCGGGGAGCGTAAACGTGCTCAAGAGATCCATGCGGCGGAAAGCGCCTTCCCCGATCGTCTTCAATGCGGTCCCTTCAAATGTGACAGTCGTGATGCCCGAACAGAAGGCAAAGGCCTCTTTGCCGATGGTCTGCAGAGTGGCGGGGAGTGTGATCTCGGTCAAGTTACTCTGCGCACGGAATGTCTGTACGCCGATCTTCTCCAAGACTGATCCCGCCGCAAAGGTGATGCTCTCGAGGGCTTGCTGCGTACCGCCGAAGGCAACATCGCCGATCTCCGTTACCGTAGCGGGGATCTCGATCGAGGTGAGGCTTCCGCAGTTTCTGAAGGTCGCCTCGCCGATCTTTTCGATCCCCTCGGGGAATACGATCGTTGCCAAAGAATCGCAGTCATCGAATGTATCGATGAGCTCTGTCAGGCTGTTTTCGAACGTGACGGAGGTCACGTTGTCATTATTGGCGAATGCGCCCTTTCCCAACTTTGTAACATTCTGCGGGATCGTCAGCTCCGTAAAGCCACAGCCGTTAAATGTTCCCTCGCCGATCTTCGTGATGTGGGAGAAATCAAATTCGTCCAACAAGAGACAGTTACTGAAAGCGTAGTCGCCCAAAACGCTCACGGTTTGGGGGACAGACAGCTCGGACAAAACAAGGCACTTTTCAAAGAGTCTGCTGGGGATCTCCTCAATTGTGTTGCCCTGCGCGAAAGCCGCCGAAGTCAAACTTTCACACCCATAGAATGCAGAAGTTCCGATCGAGGAGACATTTGCAGGAATGGTAATTTCCTGCAGCGACTTCAGGTTTGTAAAACAGAAATCTCCGATCGACTGCAGGGTTTCAGGCAGGGAGATGTGCGCCAGCTTGGGTTCTTCCTCATTGCCGAAATAGAACGCCCTTTCCTCCAATGCCTCCAGTTCCGTTCCCTGTGCAAACGAAAAATGCGTAAGATTGGAGCAGTCCTCGAAGGTCTTTCCCAAGATCTTTTTGACGCCCTTCGGTATTTCAATTGAAACCAAACTGATACATCCGTCAAATGCGCCGTAGCCCAAATAGGACAGCTTGCTCTCTTCTCCAAAGGTCACGGTGAGGGAAGGGGTATAAGTGGGGAGCGTCGTGACGGGATCCGCACTCAAATCGCACCAAAACGCATTTGCGCCGATATGCGTCACATCGTCGCCTATGACGACACTCTCCAGCATGGCCATGTTGGAGAAAGCATAGTCGAGGATCACGCCGCCGCGCACCTCGACATTTTTCAGGGTCACGGGAATGAAGACGTCCTTATAATGCGTCGTATTGACCGACGCATCGGGAACGTAGTGCCCATTGGGCATCCAATAGTTCCTCAACGCACCGTAGTACCCATCGCCCTTGCCGAAAGGGCTTTCGTCGGTATCCGAAAACCAATAGCCGAAGGAATACCGTCCGTCAGCGTGCTCAAAGTCGGTGAGATCGCTTCCAAGCCACGGGACACTCAACGTCGTCAGGGTGACGAGATCGGCGAAAGCTCCCGCCTCGATGTGCTCGATGGAATCGGGAACGGTGAGCGAGGTGATCGTGTCGGAAGATCCCATGCTCCAGATCTCCTTGACGGGGTGGCCGTTCCACTCGCTCGGAATGACGACATCTCCCTCGATGCCGTTATTTCCTATGATGATATAGTGGTCTCCGTCCTCATTCAGGGTATAATAGAAAGGAATAATGTCAAATACGCCCGTCAAAGTCGTATCTTTTTCCAAAGTAATCTTGGCATTCGGCAAATAATCCTTCGTACCGTCCGACCAGCCAGTACATAAATATATGTATTCATCATATCCGTCTACTGTGGACAGATCGAAAGATTCGCCGACTTTCACGGCGACCGTCTTGCTCTCGTTCTCGGGGAGCTCAAGCGTCAGGTTGTAGGCCGTGACGGTCCATTTGGCATAGAGCGTCATGTCCTTCTCGACGGGGTCGGAGGAGAGGAAGGGAAGGGTCATGTCGGTGTCCTGATACCACCCGTCAAATCGGTTGTTCTCCTTCGTGGGAGAAGGCAGTTCAGCGGATCCTCCCTCCTTCACCTTTACGGAGGAAACGTCAGACCCGCCGTTTGTCTCAAATGTGATGGTATAGAGGGTGTCCTCCGTCCCTCCTCCATCCGTCGTCTTCTCGGCGAATATGTCACAAGCCGTAAAGAGAACGGCGGCCGTCAGCAAGCTGAACAAGACAGTGAGATAAAGTGCTAATTTTTTCATCATATATACACCACCTGATGCAAAAAGTTGTAAGTATTATAACATGGGGGGGGGAGAATGTCAACTAAATGAAGGCATATTGGGGGAAAGTAATGTTGGGAATTTATACAGTATTTTTTTCGATTTTTTCAATATTTTGAGTATGTTTTTTGATTTTATCGCGTTCTTCATGCCCGTTTTTGGTATAAAAATATCGCCCCACGGGGCGGCATCGGCTCTGCGGCGGATCAAAACTTCCTCCGTAGAATGATTTCGCGCGGGGGGAAGGTGGTGTCTCTTGTCGCTTCTTTTAGGGGAGAAGTCACGAACGAAGTGAGTGACAGAGGGGTTTCTCTCGGCTCCTCCCAAGGAGGAGCTGTCACCGCAGGTGACTGAGGTGGGCATGATTCAGAATCGTTGCCCACCCCCCCTACCCCCCTCCTCGGGAGGGGGTTTCTCTTGGCTCCCCTGTAGGGGAGCTGTCGAGCGAAGCGAGACTGAAGGGTTTCAAAACCCCTTTGCCCCTGCGGGGCACTGTCTCGGGCGGGTAGCACCCCGCCCTCGGTCAGCATTTGCCCGAAACATATGGGCAAATGCAAAGAGAATTTT
>CANQOX010000067.1 GCA_947625595.1 uncultured Clostridia bacterium | reverse complement strand
AATCAGAGCAGATCGGCGAGGAGGGGCCGCCCTGCGAGCAAGCCCTCAAGCGAGGGATCCGCGGGAAGCAATTCTTCCTCCGTATAGTTGACGCCCGTGAGGTCGGCGAAGGTGTACCCTTCTGCGCTGAAAGCGACCGAGATCTTCGCTTCGCCCGACAGGGTCGTGCCGTCCGTGGCCTTTCCGCACAGGGAATCGGTCTGGAACTCGACGCCCGTGAAATTTTTGTCCCCGTCAAAGAGGAACGCGAGGCCGAGGTCCCCCTCGCCGCTGAACACGCGCGGATCCTCCATTGCCGTGAAGACGGCGGTCAAAACCGTCCCGACGGGATCCCTCGCGGCGCCGAAAAGGCCCATTGCGACCGCAACGATCCTCCCCGCGACATAGGTCTCCAACTTCATTCCCGTGAGGGGCTCGCCGTTCGAATCTGTGGCGAGGCCGAGCGCTTTGACGAGGTCGAGAACAGTCAGTTCGCCGAGGCAGGCCGCGTCGGCGTCCGCAAACGTCTCCGCAAGACCCGTCTTTGCATAGAACTCCTCGGAGGCGACGAGGGTCAGGAGGTAATCGTACATGGCCGTGTCCTCCTCATAGGCGGGAAGAAAGTCGCTGTACTCCGCAAGCGCGGGGAGCGAGGCGACTTCGTCCGCCGTGATGCCTTCAAAGAGAGTCTCGAGCGCGGAAGCGACGGTATCCTCCGAAAGAACGGTGTCGATCGTGGTGCGAGCATTGAGCTTGCCGACGACGGCAGACGCCTTCCCGAGAAAGCTCTGGAGCGCGGTCATGGGATCGCACAGGAGGGCGTACCCGTTCCCGACGGCCTTCACTTTATATTCGGCCGATTTCGAAAGATTTGTCACAAGTTTGAGCGCAAGAGAGGACGACGCCACGGGGTCCGCCGTGCCGACTTCACTGCGGCCGAGCGAAGGCCCGCCGTTCTCTCTGTACGCCGCAAGCAGGTCGCCGAACTTCCCCGCCTCCTTGCCGATGTCCGTCCAAAGGCCCGTAGCGCGGTAGAGATAGCCGTCGCGCAGGAAGAGGAGCCCGTAGTTGCCGCCGATGTCCTCGTCAAAGTACACGTCGGCGGTCTGCTCCGTCTCCGAGACGGTGTAGGCGGCGGTGAGGGTGACGGTCCCGTCCGTCTGCACTTCCTCCCCTCCGTCTATATATGTAAGATCTGTGAGGGCGACCTTCACGGTCCCTTCCGAGGGGCGGGACGCGAGGACGACGTCGAGAAGTTCCCGTGCGGAAGGAGTATTTGCGGGGACATGCTGTTCGTCGTCCCCCTTGTCCTCTTTGTCCTCTTTGTCCTCCTTATCCTTCCCGTCTTCCTTGTCGCTTCCCTGCGAAGGCGTACTGCCGCTCGAAGGCGTCTCGTCCGCGCTGTCCTTGCTTCCGAAGCCCAAAAAGTCACAGCCCGCGAAGGCAAACATCATGCCGAATACCATGCAGGCGGCGAGCAGTATACTCAAAAATTTCTTCATTGCCGTTCCTCCTCATATTCTCTGATTTTCTTTGAACGTAATTATAGCGCAAGCAGGGCAGAATGTCAAGAAAATCTGACATATTTTTCAAATTATCGAATCCATGTCACAGATTTCTGAAAACGAGCCGCCCCTCTCTCTCGTCCACTTCGACGACGCCGCTCTTGATCGTGCCGCGCAGAAGTTCCTCCGAGAGGCCGTCCTCCACGAGCTTCTGCACCATGCGCTTGAGGGGGCGCGCGCCGTATTCGTCGCTGTAACCCCTGTCGAGAATGAGCTTTTTGGCCGCCGCCGTGACGCGCAGACGGATATTTTTGGACTCGGAGAGCCGCTTGCTCAGTCCCTCGAGCATCTTATCGCAGATGAGGGCGGCGTTCTCCTTGGTGAGCTTGTGGAAGATGATGACGTCATCGAGACGGTTGAGAAATTCGGGACGGAACTGCTTTTTGAGCGCCGCCTCGATGTTCTCGCGCATGGTCTCGTACTCCGACTGCTCGTCGGCCGCGCCGAAGCCGAGGGAGGTCTCCTTGACGGCGTGGGCGCCGACGTTTGACGTCAGAATGATGACGGTGTTCTTGAAACTGACCGTCCTGCCCTTGCTGTCGGTGAGGCGTCCGTCGTCGAGGATCTGCAGAAGCAGGTTGAAAATGTCGGGGTGGGCCTTCTCCACTTCGTCGAAGAGGACGACGGAATAGGGCTTTTTCCGTACCTTCCCCGTGAGATACCCCTCCCCCTCGTCATAGCCGACAAACCCGGGGGCCGCGCCGATGAGTTTGGAGACCGAGCTTTTGTCCATGTATTCGGACATATCCACGCGGATCATGAGGGATTCGTCGCCGAACATGATCTCCGCGAGGGCCTTGCAAAGGTCGGTCTTGCCGACGCCCGTTGGGCCGACGAAGATGAAGGAGCCGATGGGACGGCTGGGATCCTTCATGCCCGCCCTTGCCCGACGGATGGCCCTTGCCACGGCGGTGACGGCCTCGTCCTGCCCGACGATGCGGCGGTGAAGATCCTCCTCGAGGTGCAAAAGCCGCTCGCTCTCCTGCTCGGTGAGCCGCGCGACGGGCACGCCCGACCAGCTCGAGACGATCTCGGCGATGTCCTCCGCGCCGATGCTGATGTGGGCGCGGCTGCGCTTCATCTGCCATTCGCGGCGCATGGCGGCGATCCGCTCGGTAAGGGCGTCCACTTCGGCGGCAAGCTCCGCCTCGTTCTCGTCCCCCCACTTTCTGGCCTTCTCCCTGTCCGATTGCAGGCGAATGAGCCGATCCTCGGCCTCGTGGAGCTCTGCAGGGCCGTTGCAGGCGTTGAGCCGCGCGCGGGAGGCCGCCTCGTCGATGAGGTCGATGGCCTTGTCGGGGAGAAATCTGTCCGTAATGTAGCGATCGGAAAGTTTGGCCGCCGCCTCGATGGCCTCCTCGGTGATGACGACGTTGTGATGGGCCTCGTACTTATCCCTGATACCGCGGAGAATGATGATCGTGTCGTCCACGGAGGGTTGGTCGACGGTCACGGGCGTGAAGCGGCGCTCGAGGGCGGGGTCCTTCTCGATGTAGCGGTACTCCTCGACCGTCGTCGCGCCGATGGTCTGCAATTCCCCCCGCGCGAGCATGGGTTTGAGAATGTTGGAGGCGTCCATTGCGCCGTCCGCCCCGCCCGCCCCGACGATCGTGTGGATCTCGTCGATGAAGAGAATGATGTCGCGGTCGGCCGTCACGGCGTCCATGACGTTCTTGAGCCGTTCCTCGAAGTCGCCGCGGTAGCGCGTGCCCGCGAGCAGGCCCGTGAGATTGAGCGAAAAGACGATTTTCCCGTTCAGAAGGTCGGGCACTTCGCCCTGTGCGATCGCAAGGGCCAGCCCCTCGACGACCGCGCTCTTCCCGACGCCCGGTTCGCCGATGAGGACGGGGTTGTTCTTCGTCCGCCGTGAGAGGATCTGGACGACCTTCTCGATCTCCTTGCGCCTGCCGATGACGGGGTCGAGCTTGCCCTCCCGCGCCTTCTCGGTGAGATCGACGCCGTACGGGAGGAGGACTTTGTCCACCGTGCGCACGGGACGGATCTCCCGCGGCGGGGGCGCGGCGCTGTTCTTCCTTCCCTCCCCGAGGGTGCCGTTGATGAATGCCTCCGTCCGCTCGATGAGGAGGGGAAGGTCGACGTGCATGCTCGTCAGAATGAAGTATGCGACCGAGGTCTCCTCGTTGAGGACGGCGAGGAGCAAATGCTCCGTCCCGATGAGGACGGAAAATCCCCCCTCCTGCTGTGCGTATTTCCGCGCCTCCACGAACATGTTCTTCGTGTTCGGGGTGTAGTCGAATTTCTTCGTCGCCTCATGGTTGATCGCCCTGCGGAAGAGATCGCGGTAGGTGTCATGGTCCACTCTCGAGGCGGCAAGGAGCCTCCCCGCCGTGCTCTCGGGGACTTCGAGCATGGCAAGGACGAGATGTTCACTGCCGATGTAGTTCGTTCGGTACAGTTCTGCGATGGAATCTGCCTGCTCCAGTACCAAATTCAGATGGTTTGAATAGAAGCGACTGTCGTCCAAGAAAATACCTCCGTCTGTCTGTGAAAGGTTCCGAAGGGCGGCTCCTTGAAGGGCCGCCCGATCAGACGATGATGCTCGTCTTTCTCAAAAATTTCCCCGTCTGCTCGGCGCGGTAGGCGCTTCTCTCCGCCTCGGTGAGGGACCTTCCGCACAGCCTGTCGATATTGGCGGGGCGCATGGCGGTGATGTGGCCGTCCAGCTCAAAGAGCATCTCCTCGGGTTCCTTCTCCGAGGTGAAATAGCCGAGCGCGATGCCGAGCTTGAGGTCGGCGACGCGCGCCATGAATTCCTTCATGCCGAGCAGACAGCAGTTGGACAGAATGCCGTACGCCCGCATGACTTTGTCGCGGAGGGAGAGCCCCTCCTCCTTCTTCATGTTCTCCCGCTCGCGGAGCTCGAAGCCGACGATGAGTTTGACGGCTTCGTCGACGGCGGTGAGGATCTCCGTCTCGGTGAGGCCGAGCGTCACTTGGTTGGAGATCTGATAGAGGTCCCCCTCCGCGCCGCTCCCCTCGCCCGACGTTCCGCGGACGGTGAGGCCCAACGTTTTCAGCTCGGGCGCGATGCGCTTCATGAGGCCCCGCCGCGAGACTGCGGGAAGGAACATCATGACGGACGCCCGCATGCCCGTCCCCAAATTGGTCGGACAGGCGGTCAGATACCCGAGTTCCCTGTCGAAGGCGAAGGGAATGGACTCGGAGATGACGTCGTCAATGCCCGTGATGCGCTCGTAGGCCTTGCTCAAATCATACCCGCGCATGAAATATTGCTCGCGGATATGGTCCTCCTCGTTGATCATGACGGAAATGCTCTCGTCGGGGGAGATGAGGGCCGCGGAGATCGCGCTGTGCCGCACGAGGTCGCGGGAGATGAGGTTTCTCTCCACAAGATATGCGGCTCGCTCCTCGGTGAGTGTCCCGACGCCGTACAGCTCGAAGTCCTCGAGGGCGTTGAGTTCGGCATTGATGATGCGGACGATCTCGCTCGCCTGCTCCACCGCGTGGGGGCTCTGAAGGAGCCTGTCGGGGAAGGGATAATCTCTGAAATTTCTCGCGAGGCGGATGCGCGAGGACACCGCCACGCTCTCATAGGAAATGTTCATTCGCCCCCTCCGTTCAGCAGTCTCTGTATGACGGAGAGGCGGTAGCGGATGCGCTGTTCGAGAAGGCGGTCGCCCGTCCTCCGCGCGTCCGTGAGCTCGGCCTCCAGCTCCCTCTTCTCGTCGTCAAGGGTGCGGAAGGGATCCTTGCCCGTGTGACGGAGCTTGCCCTGCACGTTCTTCACCGTGGGGAGCAGTTCCTCGCGGAAGGCCGTGTAGCAATCCGCACAGCCGAGCAGGCCCGTCTTGCGGAACTCCGCGATCGTCATACCGCACGAGGGGCACTCCTGCGCTCCCGCGGGGGCGTCCTTTCTCCCGTAAAGACGGCGATAGCAAGCGGGGCAGAGAAGCAACGTCTTCTCGCCCTCCTTCGTCCTGCAACGATAGTTCTGCGCCTGATCTTTTCCGCATGCTGTACAAAGCATATTCAGCAATTCCCTCAAAGCGGCGGACAGCCCGCCTTCGGCCTCACCCGAGCATTTTGTCGGGGGCGGTCTCCTTCAGATATTCATAGACCCCGTCGATGTCGGGCAGATGATAGGCCCCGTAGCCGCACTGTACCTTCAGCACGGGCGTCCCGCCGACTGTTTCGCGGGAGATCGAGACGACTTCCTCCCATTTGAGGAAGATGCGGTCCGTGCCGTTTGCGTCCCGCCAGAAGATCCCCTCCTCGTACACCGAGAAGAGGCTCTTCGCCCCGCGGAAGTCCATGAGGCCGCGCAGGCCGAGGAACATGCCGATGACGGCGAGGAAACTCCCGATCGTCGCATTCCAGAAGATCGCGCCGATCCCGCCCGCCACCACGGCAAAGCCGAGAATGGCCATGATGAGCGCGCGCCTGCGCTTGTCGGCGACGGGGACGAAGTACTTTGCCTTCAGGGTGTATTTTTTGCCCGAAGCCTGCCCCTGCTTTTCGCCGAGAAGGGTGAGCCCGTGCGCCGAGATCGTGTCGAAGAGGCGCTGTTTTGCATCCGTCTGGACGAGGATCTTCTCGCCCGCGCCCGCCTTGCCGTCCTTGGCAAGGTAGCGGGAGGGAAGCTCCAAAACGACGCTCCACTCCCCCTTCTCCTTGGGGGCCGTGCGCGTGCAGACCGAGAAGAGCCTGACCTCGGCATAGGGAATGCGGATGGCCTTGCCGCTCCCGTTCTCCCCATGCAGGAGGAGGCTGTCCTTCTCAAACGTCGCAAGCGTCCCCTCTCCGACATAGAAACTTTCCGCAGAGTCGCACCGCTCGGCATAGTCGAGCCGCGCCTCGTCGGCGTCCTTGAGCAGGCGGGAGAAGAGGTAGGCAAGCCCGCCCGAGACGGCCCCGCCCCCGAGGAAGGAGCCAAGGAGGATATAGCAGAGCTGTGACGCCATGCCGTTTTTGAATTCAAAGACGATGATGGTGACAATGGCGCCGAGGAATCCCGCGATGGACAGCGCGAGAAAGATGTAGAAAAGGACGTTCAGGAGGGCGCATTTCCGCCTCTGCGCGGCAAAGACCCTCTCCCGCGCCTCTGCCGTATCGGGCACGGGGATAATTTTCAGGCTCATTCCTTGCTCCTTTCGCGCTTGCGCCAGATGAAATAGATGAACGCGAGCACCTGCAACGGCACGCCCACGAGGAAGATGAGCCACATGCCCTTACTCACCCCGCAGATAAAGAGGGTGAGGTAGATACAGGCAAGCAAGGTCCAGACAAGCAGGGAAATCGCGAAAAATCTTATCCATTTCCAGTGCCAGATGCTTGAAAAGACGGTGACGACGATCGCGCTCACGGGCACGGCATAGACGAAGGCGAGCCAAGTCCCCTTCCTCCATTCGCCCTGCGCATTCCACGCGACGCCGACGAAGACAAAGCAAGCGACGGCGACGAGCCAGACGACGCCGACCGAGAGCAAGAGAATAATGAGGCGGCGAATGCGCCTCTCCTGCCGCGGGACGACGGGTTTCTCCCTGTGTTCGTGCACGAGGTCGTCGACGGAGACGTCGAAGAGCTCCGAGAGCTGTACGAGAATGCGGATATCGGGAATGCCGTTGCCCTGCTCCCATTTGGAAATGGACTTGTCGGAATAATTGAGTTTTTCGGCGAGCTCCAACTGCGTCATACCCGACAGCTTTCTCAAGCGCGTGATATTTTTTCCTATGGTGACTGCCAGAATATCCTGATCTTCCATGGCCTCATTATAGCTCAATTTGCAACATTTGTCAATGATTCTACTGACAGTAGAGCGAATTTTTCAAACTCTACTGCAATTTTTCATGCAATAGACACAAATTTCGGAGAAGTAGGTTGATTTCTGTCGAAGACCGAAGTAAAATCGAAGTATCCCAAGGGCGGGGACGGTCCCAGCCGTCCCGCCTCACTCTCCAATATTTATAAAACCCGAGGCTTCTGCCTCGGGTTTTATATTGCCGCAGGGGGGTCCCCTCGTCGCCCCTTTCAGGGGAGATGTCACGAACGAAGTGAGTGACAGAGGGGTTTTGAAACCCCTTTGGCTCACTACGTTCGCCACTTCCCCTACGAGGGGCAGCGAGAATAATGTGACCCACCCCCCTACCCCCCTCCCATGGAGGGGGTAAAGAGCGGGGCAGCGAGAGTTACGCCCCCCTTATACTTGAGGGTGGAGCGGCACATTCCTGCTCAACAGCCCAGTGGGCTGTGAGCGTGCCGCGACAGGAGCGGTGGCCTCCGTGACGGAGGTTACGGCGGTCCCTGCCGCCGTAACGGGTAGGGAAGGGGGTGCTTCGATTCGGGGATCCTTCGGCCCCGTTGGGGCCTCAGGATGAGCGGGGCGGGACGCAAATGCGCGAGGAGCACGCTCATTCTGCGCGAAGCGAAGAATCCCATGGTAGAAAGTGCGGACTTCGTTGAGGGGATCCTTCGGCCCCTTCGGGGCCTCAGGATGAGCGGGGCGGGACGCAAATGCGCGAGGAGCACGCTCATTCTGCGCGAAGCGAAGAATCCCATG
>CANQOX010000066.1 GCA_947625595.1 uncultured Clostridia bacterium | reverse complement strand
CTTGTTGTCCCTGCAGAGTGCCTTCCGAGGCCAACTCGATTGATGAACAATGCACTTTCGCTCGAACATTTCTTTTCGAAGGACACCCCTTCCGTCTCGCCGCAGGGCGGCGAGCCACCCACCCCTCAAGGGGTGGGCAAGGGGTGGGCGAGTAAAGAAATGTTCGAAATCCTTCCCACTCCCTTGCCTTAGGCGGAATTCACTTCCGCCGTGGGCGACCCCATTTGGTACCCTACGGGAACCTTATTGTCTTTCAAGGCACGAAAGTTCGTGGGGTGATACGGCCGTGGAATGCACTACGTTGACCCCTCGCGCGTATTTGTTTTGCGAAGCAAAAGAAATCGCGCGAAACTCTCCCCCCTTTAATTGCTCTTCTTTCCCTTCAATTCGAACTCATACTCCCGCTTGAAGCGTTCGAGGGCGCGGAGATACCGTTCGGAGAGCTCGAGCGTGTACCTTTGCCGCTCCGAATAGCTCAACGAATTATAGTAATCCATGTCCGTGAGCCTGCCGATCGCGTCGGAGACCTCCCCCTCCGAGAGGAGCATGTCGCGGACTTTCAGATAAAATTCGTCGGGCGCGTCCCCTCGGATGGACTTTTCCACCTTCTCCTGAAAGTACCGCTCCATCTTGCTCTCGCTCATGCCCATGTCCCGCGCAAGACTGCGGCTGACGTCAAGTTCCTCCTCGCACTTCTTCCAGAACCCCTTCTTCATGCGCATTTTGGCCTCTTTGGCAAGCATTTTCAACGTTTTCTCCATATCCGCCTCTCTTTCGACAATTTTCGCAAAAAAGAAAATCCGCAATTTCTTGCGGATTCGTCATTAGTTTCTGCTTCTCTTCCTCGCGGCTTCCGATTTCTTTCTCTTCTTGACAGAGGGCTTCTCGTAATATTCCTTCTTGCGAAGGTCGCCGATGATGCCGTCGCGCGAGCACTTTCTCTTGAAACGCCGAAGCGCGCTCTCAAGATTTTCGTTTTCTCCGACCTTGATCGTGGACATATCCTCTCTACCCTCCTTCGCCGCAGCACTTATTTCCGAATGGTATTATACCATCTGCAATCGGGCTTGTCAATTTATTTCCACCATATTTTGGAAAATTTAATAAAACCTTTCGACGACTTCGTCCATGACCTCCTCTATGGCTCCGACGGAGCAATAGAGGGCGAGGATCGTGAATCTGTCGCGGATGAGATAGGCCCTCCGCAACATCTCCCGCATCGCCTCCTCGGAGATGCCGATTTCCGAAAAGCGGACGGGACAGGAGAGGCTCCGAAGGATCCCCTCCGCGTGCTCGACGGTGGGAAGGCGCTCGGCCTCCCTGCGGACGCATTCATACCCCTCAAGCCGCGGAAGCGTGCAGGCGCGGCGGTACAGATAGAGGGAGACGAGGGTCCCCAGTCCCACCTTCACGCCGTGCAGGGGAATGGGCAACCCCCGCCGCAGGTAATCCATCTCGAGGAAGTGGGACATGTGGTGCTCCGCGCCCGACGCGGGACGGGAATTGCCCGCCATGACCATGGCATATCCCGAGACGAGAAGGGCGTCCATCAGCGGCCCGACGCCCTCCCTTCTTCCCGCCGCGAGCGCGGGAACGGCGACCTCGCACCGCGTCACCGCCTCCTGCATGAGGGCGGCGGCCTCTGCATTGTACCCCTCCCCTGTGATCGACACGGAAATGCGCCAGTCGGCGAGGGCGCAATGCTTGGCGAGGACGTCCCCCACGCCCGCCCCGCGCATGAGGGAGGGGGCGGCGGCAAGGACATCGGCGTCCATCAGGACGTCGGAGGCGACCTGCGCGGGCCGCGTCACCTTGGCTCCCCCCTCGATGAGAGGGGTCACGCCCGAAGTATAGCCGTCCATCGACGGAGCTGTCGCAAAGACGCCGCTCGGCTTTTTCAGCAAGAAACCCGCATATTTTGCGATGTCGTTGAGCGTTCCCGCCCCGACGGCGAGAAGGTAGTCGCTCCCCTCCGCGCGGCGGACCGCCCTCTCCACCGTCCTCTCGTCGGCAACGGGTTCGGATTCGGGATAGACGAGCTCGCCGACGCTGCAACCGTTCGCGGCAAGGGCGCAAATGAGCTCCTCCCCCAGCGGGCGGGTGTTCGGATCGGCGAGGACGAGGATCCGTTTTCCGCATACATGTTCAAAAAAGCGGGGAAACTTCCCCCCTTCGCCCCATTCGGCATTGACGCCGAAGGCGCGCGAAAGTTCTGTGACGTCTCTCATGGTTCAACGATAGATAAATTTGCAGACGATGCCCTCGTCGTAGTCGCCGAAACCCTTCCCGAAGAGGGTGAATCCCCCGCGGTTCTCGGCGTTTTCGGGGACCTGTATGCGGAATCTGATCTGTGTGCCCGCCTTGAGGCCGAGCGAAGATAGGGTGACGTCGGAGACCTTCACCCCGCCGATCTGCGTCCCCTCCTGTCCGACGGAGATGGTGATCTTCTTGCCGTACTGCCCCAAATTCCCGTACCACCACGGGGGATTGCAGGTGCCCGCGCGGTCGTTGTACTCCCCCTTGCTCGTGTAGACGCCGAGGTCGGTGCCGTTGACGAGGAAATGAATGTCGCTCGGAAAGTAAGCGGCATACCCCGGGGCCTCCGAGGCGATCTCGAGGGAGAAAGTGAGCTCTTTAAGCGAATTTTCCTCGGTGAGGTAGTTGGGGACAAGGTACTCCACGTACCCGTAGCCGAGCCAGAGAATGCCCGCCTTCACCCGCTCGGGGAAGGAGAAACAGGCGGGGTCGTCGAAGCCGCCGATGATGTGCTCGGCCGTCGCGATGCCGCAGGTCTTGTGCACTTCGTAGCCGACATAGTGGCCGATGTCGATCTGCGCGGCCTCCACGCGCCCCTCCGTCTGGGGACGGGGCTGGAAGTCCACGATGACCTTGTCCGTCGCGAGACAGCAGATCTTCTGCGTGCCCCTCACGCCCGAGGAGGTGGAGATCTCGATGAGCCCCGCCGCGTGCAGTTTCTTGATGTGCGCCGTGATCGCCCCGTTAGAGACGCCGAAGCGCTTCGCAAAGTAGGCGAGGTTGAGTTCGCCGTGCGTCAGCAGTTCCTCGAGAATGCCGAGCCGCACATCGGAGTCGAGCGCCTCATATAAAAGTTTACCTTGACGAAAATCTTTCAGATAGATCATACCTCTATTATACCAAAAAAGCCGAAAAGTGTCAAACTTTCCGACAGGTTTGGAGTAAATATTTTATCTCTGATTGAAGTTTTCGCCCCTTTCGCCTCAGAGGGGGACGATTGTCGGGGTCGCTTTTCCCTGATGGACGGCCATGTAACAGTAGGAGGGCGAGGCGTAGTCGCCGAGCGCCCCCGGGTTGACGCAGAGGACGCCGTCCACCGTAGTGACGTCGGCGATGTGCGTGTGCCCGTAGAGGGCAACGGCGCAGCCAAGCTCCTTCGCCCGCGCGGCGAGCTCCTCAAGGCCGTACTTGACGCCGTACCTGTGCCCGTGACAGCAGAAAATTTTCACGCCCTCGGCCTCGATCACCCGCTCGGCTTCGCCGTACGAAAAGTCGCAGTTCCCCTTCATCACATAGGTCTTCTGGGGATAAATGCCCGCGAATCTTCGCATCTCGCTCGACCCGTCGCCGAGGTAAATGATATAGTCGTTCTCCTCGAACAGCGGGGAGAGCTTCTCGATCGCGCCCATCCGCATGTGGGAATCGGAAAATATGACAAAGGTCTTCATAACAGCTCCTTCAGCCTCCGCAGTGCCCTGCCCCTGTGCGAGACGGAATTTTTCTCCTCCTCATCGGCCTCGCCGAAGGTCTTCTGCAGATCGTCGGAAAAGAAGAGTGGGTCGTACCCGAAGCCGCCCTCGCCCCTCTCCTCGGTCAGAATGCGGCCGAACGTCCTGCCCTCGGCGGTCAGTTCCCTGCCGTCGGGGAAGCAGAGCGCGAGCGTACAGCAGAAGTGGGCAGACCTGTCCGCCATGCCCTGCATCTTATAGAGGAGAAAGGCCCTGTTCCGCGCGTCGTCGTCCCCCTCCGCCGTCCAGTCCGCGGGGGCGAACATTCTGGAAAACCTCGCGCTGTACACGGCAGGGGCGCCGCCGAGCCCGTCCACGCAGAGGCCGCTGTCGTCGCCGAGGGCGGGAAGATGGGTCGCGCGGGAGACGGCGCGGGCCTTGAGAAGGGCGTTGTCGAGGAAGGTCTCCCCCGTCTCCTCGACCTCGCCGAAAAATCCCGCCTCCGCCGCAGAGATGACCTCGAAGTCCTTCAGGATCTCCCGTATCTCCTTGAGCTTGTGCCTGTTTCCCGTCGCTACGACCAGTTTCATACGTGCCTCCCCGCTGGAATGGTTCGATTATACTACACTTCTCCGCTTCTGTCAACTCTTCTCCGCCCGAAGAGGGGCAAAAATAACTTATGTTATATAACATATGTTATCCATACTCCCTCTTGACACGGGGAGCGTTTTCGGATACAATACCTATATCCATACCTCCAATCACGGAACATATGGAAAATCCAAATTCAGAGGTAAAAAACATGAAAAAAGACCTTGGGGTCAAACACTATCTCTTCCCCATGCCGACCTACATGATCGGCACTTACAACGAGGACGGCACCGTCGACGAGATGATGATGGCTTGGGGCGGCATCTGCGCGGAGGACATGGTCGCCCTCAACCTCGACGAGGAGCACAGGACGGTCGAGAATCTCAAGCGCACGGGCGCCTTCACTCTCGCCGTCCCCGGGACGGACACGCTGAAGGAGAGCGACTACTTCGGCATCGTGAGCGCGAACAAGGTGGGCGACAAGTTTGCCCGCACGGGCCTGCACGCCGTCAAAAGCAAGCGCGTCAATGCCCCTGTCATCGAGGAATACCCCCTCACGCTCGAATGCACGGTCGTCGCCATGCAGAATGAACCGTACGGCTTGCGCGTGCTCGGCAGGATCGAAAACGTCCTCGTCGACGAGAAGGCGATGACCGAGGACGGGAGCGTGGACTTTGAGAAACTGCATTCCTTCGTCTTCGATCAGGCCAAGTACGGCTACTATGAGATCGGCGCGAAGGTCGGCGTCGCGTGGAAAAGCGGCAAGGAATTTCTGAAGAAGTGATCCCCCGCAGGGGAAAAGGCTTCCCCCTGCGGGGGGCAAAATCCCTTGTCGCCCCTCATAGGGGAGATGTCACGAACGCAGTGAGTGGCAGAGGGGTTGTTCTCGGCTCCTCCTTGGGAGGAGCTGTCGAGCGAAGCGAGACTGAGGTGGGCATGATTGGTCGTTGCCCACCCCCCTACCCCCCTCCAATGGAGGGGGTAAAGAGCGGGGGCAGCGAGGGTTTATCGCGTCATTCTGAGCCGCCGCCGTAGGCGGCGTGTCGAAGGATCCCCTCGTCTTGCGTCATTCTGAGCGTAGCGAAGAATCCCGTGGAGGAAAGTACGGACTTCGTTCTTCGGGATGTTTCGGCTTCGCCTCAACATGACGCCGACGACACGGACTTACGTTTCTCCGACTCCCTCACCCTTCGCCTCCCTCTCCTCTTTGCCTGCGCGGGAGAGGTCCTCGTTGAACCGCTTGCTCCACAGTCGGTAGATCAGATAGATCGCGGGCATGCCGAGATTGGTCTCGAGACAGGAATTAACGATGAGCGTCCTGATGCTCGCCGCATTCATCGGGCGAATGCCGTTGACGAGCAGGGCGAATTCCCACCCGAACTGCACGAAGACCCCGATGAGGCAGAGATACAGCACATTGACAAAGGCCTTCTTCGGGTCCTTCTTCAGCAGGAAGAAGATCAGAATGAGATAGCTCACGACGAGCGCGACGCCCATCCAGCCGTGGTAGGCCCCCGTCGTACGCGAAGTCGTGATCGTCGGCTCCCCGCCCAGTTCGGAGATGGACGGCGCGATCATCCACCACATCAGAATGAGGAAGACCCAGTACTTCGCGAGCTTGTCCTTTGCCACCATCGTCCAGATGAAGGCGAAATTGGTGAAGCCGTAGCTCATCGACATCCAGAGGAGCACGGCGAAGGTCCCGCCCGCGCCCTGCAACACGCCGTCGATGTAGACCGTGCGCGTATGGCTCAAGAGGTAGAAGCCGCCGAAGTCGACGACCGTGTAGAGAATGCCGCCGAACAGGCCGAAGAGGACGGTGGAATACCGTTTTTTCCAGATCATGAGGCCGACGAGGACGGCGAGAAAGACGCAGTCGAGAATGATGTACAGGAGGTTGAGGTTCCTCGTCGGAACGATGGCCTCCGCCGCAATAGTTTCCATAGAACTCCTTTTTTCCCTTCCGCACGGAGGGGAAAGTTTTTTCCGCGCGGGAAACGGCATATGTTATCATTATAACACCGCCGCCCCCGTTTGGCAAGAGGAGCGCTTGACAAAAAAATTCCGAAAAGATATAATAAAAAGTGAAATCAAATGAATGGAGGCATATATGCGCATTCTTGCGATCAATGATATTTCCTGCGTCGGGAAGTGCTCTCTCACCGTCGCACTGCCCGTCCTCTCCGCCTGCGGCGCGACCGTGGACATTCTCCCCACCGCGCTCCTCTCTACCCACACAGGCGGCTTCACGGGGTACACCTTCCTCAATCTCGACGACGAGATGAAGAAGATCTGCGCCCACTGGGAGAGGCTCGGCCTCTCCTATGACGTCATCTACAGCGGCTACCTCGGCTCCAAACAGCAGATCGAATTCGTGCGGGCCGTCAAGCGCCGCTTTCTGAAGGAGGGCGGCAAATTCGTCGTCGACCCCGTCCTCGGCGACAACTTTACCTTCTACAAGGGCTTTGACAGCGACTTTGCCGCGGGCATGCTCTCCCTCTGCGCCGAGGCAGACTATATTTTGCCAAATGAGACGGAGAGTTTCCTTTTGACGGGGGAGCGGGATTTCTCCAAGGCCCTCGCCATCCTGCACAGGAGTTGTCCCCACCCCGTCATCACGGGCGCCGACTGCGCGGACGGGTACTTTATCTACTATTTCGATGAAAAGGAGGAGCGCATGCCCCTGACCAAGGTCGAGGGAAGCTACCACGGCGCGGGGGACGTCTTCGCCTCCGCCTTCTCGGGCTGTATCGGGGGAGGCCTGCCGCTGCGGGAAGCCCTCTCCCTCTCCGCAGAATTCTGCTACCGCTCCATTCTCCGCACGCGGGAGGAAGTCCCCGACCGCAAATACGGCATGAATTACGAAAAGGAGCTCTTCCTCCTCACCGACCGCTTCAGAGAAGACTGATCCCCCATGCGCACCCCTCTCGACGACCAAACCTTCCTTGCCGACTTTCCCGAACTGTATCATCAGGGCCAGATCGTCAACCTTCACCTCCGTTCCTATCTTCTGACGGGGGATAAGAGCGTACTCGAAAACGACGACGGAGACTTTCCGCGCATCCGTGCCGTGACGTTTGAGCGCGACGACGCTGTCCGCCTCTGCGGCTTCCTCGAGGGAATGCCCATGGGCAAGCATCCGAGGCAGGCCCTTCCGTTGCGCGTGACGCTCGAGATCGATTACGGCAACGACATTGTCGAGAGCGTGCCCTTCTCCTTTCGGAAGGGGGAACTCGACGCCCTCTTTTCCCATATCCGCGCAGAGAACCTGCGCCTTCTCCGCTCCCTCTGCGGCCGAAAAAAGCAGTAAGACGGAACCGTAGGGCAGATCGCGCGGGCCGATTTGGCCGCCTCGGCAGTTTTCGGCAAAAAAAGATACAAGATTTTCCAAAAGAAATCGCGCTCAAAACGTTGCGAAAAGGGCGTCAGTCTGCTATAATCATAGGTGGACACCTGCAGTGTACGGAGTTCGTTAAAAACGTAATCCACAAATTATCTTCGGGAGCTGAAGTCGCTTGGGGATAGGCAAGGTCTGTACGAGAATACGGAAAGTCTGACGCCCCGACGCTCTGCACCCACCTGCTGTGATGCGGGTTAATTCCTTTTCCGAATTGCGGCACAGGCGGATGTCTCTTTTTTTTGGAAAATTTTTCAGTTGCGCCCGAAAATCGGTTGCAAGTTTCTCCGTCATATGGTATAATCACATAGCAGTTGCAAAGAAGGCCTTGTGGTCAAGCGGTTAAGACGGCGCCCTCTCACGGCGCAATCCCGGGTTCGATTCCCGGCAAGGTCACCAAT
>CANQOX010000065.1 GCA_947625595.1 uncultured Clostridia bacterium | reverse complement strand
CCGCCGCGCTCAATTTTTAATATTCAATTCACTTCGCTGACGCTATTGATTCAACACAAACGTGAGGACGATGAAGACGATGACGGCGGCGATGCCGATGACCCAGCCGACGATCTTGAGCGTCCTCTCCGTCTTGGGATCCATGGGTGTGTAGCCGCGCGGAACGAGAACGCCGCCGCACTTGGGACACTTCGTCATGTGGTCGAGCACCTTTTCGCCGCAGTGCGGACAGACGACAAGATGCTTTTCGAGCTGTGCCTGCCGCTTTTTGATGCGCTCCTGCGTCTTCTGTTCCTCTTTTGCGGGGTCCTTCTTTGCCATGTTATTCTACCGTATCGAATTTATACGCCGCCGTGTAGGCGTAGACCTCTCCCGCGGGCAGAATGGAGCTCCCCCGCGCGGCGTACTCTCTGACGTTGACGTTGTTGGGAATGGCCTGCGTCTCGAGGCAGAAGCCCGCCCGCTTGCCGTAATAGTTGTGCTTGCCCTCCTGATGCAATCCGTTGCCCGCATAGAACTGCACGGCGGGCGCGTCGGTGAAGCAGGTCATGCGGATGCCCGTCTTCCTGCTCAAGGCGACGGCGTACTGCACAAACTCCTTCTCGGGATTTTTGAGCACAAAGCAGTGATCGTAGCCGTTGCCCTGTTTGAGGTCCAAATCGTTTTCGTCGATGTCCCGCCCGATCTCCTTGGGCGTGTTGAAATCAAACGGCGTGCCCTTCACCATTCTGTACCCTCCGAGGGGGATCATCGTGGCGTTCGTCGGCGCGATCATGTCCGAATCGATGGAGAGGAGGTGGTGAAGAATGCTCCCGTCCTGCTCGCCGCTGAGGTTGAAATAGGCGTGGTTGGTGAGATTGACGGCCGTCGTCCTGTCCGCCGTCGCGCGGTAGGAAATTTTCAGCTCGCCGCCGCGGAAGGAATAGGTGACCTGCACAGTGAGCGTCCCGGGGTAGTTCTCCTCGCCGTCGGGGGAGACAAGGGAGAGGACGAGCTCGTCCCCGCGGATCTCCGCGCCCCAGAATTTGCGGTTGAAGCCGACTTTCCCGCCGTGGAGGTGATTGCCCCTGTCGTTGCAGTAGAGATGATACGTAACGCCGTCTATGGTGAGTTTTCCCTCACCGATGCGGTTGCCGAACCTGCCGATGAGCGCGCCGAGATAGCCGCCGTTGCGCTCATAGCTTGCGACGTCGTTGTAGCCAAGGAGCACGTCGGTGGGACGTCCCTTCTTGTCGGGCACGACGAGGCTCTGGAGAATGCCGCCGTAGTCGAGGACGGTCGCGTACGACGCGCCGTCGTGCAGGGTGTAGGCAGTGACGTCCCTGCCGTCAAGCGTCTTTGCAAAAAACTTTTGTGTGATCATAACAGCTCCTGATAGTTTTGCGATATTTCCGCGCGGACTTCGCGCGGGAGGCCCGAAGGGGCCTTATTCAATCTTTCAATAAAACAGCTCCCGCAGTGCGCAGATGGGTCAGATCGACGCTGTCCGTCCCGAACACGCGGGCCATGCTCTCCATGTAGGCGTCCTCCCCGCCCTCCTTCACAAAGGCGAGCACTGCGCCCGTAAATCCGCCGCCCATCATGCGGAAGGCGCCCTCCTGGAGCGTCATCTCGGACACCTTGAGGGCGAGCGCGAGGGGCTGGGAGACGCTCCCCGGGACGAAGCAATTCTGCAGAAGTTTGTACGAACTCTCCCCGCTCGCGCGGATCTGGTCGAGAAACTTCGCCGCGTCGCCCCTCTGCAGGGCCTCGGCGGCTCTTTCCACCCGCGCATTTTCCTCGAAGAAGTGGATACTCCGCAAGATCGCCCGCTCGCTCACCCGCTTTTTGAGGCGGGGAAGGGCCTCAATGAGGGCGTCAAAGTCCACTTCGCGCAACGTCTTTTTGCCGAAAAAGGCGGCGACGTCCCCCATCTCCCGCCCGATGGCCGCGTAGTGGTCGGTGAGCGAGGAGTGCGATCCGCCCGTATTCGTCAGGACGATGGAATAGCCCTTGAGCGGGGGAAGGGAGGTGACGGCGGGGGCGTCGGGGCGCAGAAAGTCGATCTTGTTGAGCCCGCCGAAGGCGACGCCGCACTGGTCGAGGAGGCCGCACGGCTTGCCGAAGTAGACGTTCTCCGCAAACTGCCCCGCCTGCGCCTTCTCGAGGGGAGTGAGCTGCCCGCCGAAGGCGAGCACATTCTCAATCTCGGCGATGAGGACGCAGAAGGCGGCCGAGGAGGAGACCCCCGCGCCGCGGAAGATATTGCTGTGGGTATAGGCGCGGAAGCCTGCGAGCTTCCCCTTCTTTGCAAGAAAAGCGAGGACGCCGCGCACGAGGGAGGAAGACTTTCCCCGCTCCCCCTCTTGCGAGGAGAGGGAACCGAGCTCGACGCGGATGGGACGGAAGCCCTCCGAGGCGATCTCGACGAACCCGTTCTCGGGCAGGACGGCGGCGAGCACGTCGCAGGAAACGGCCGAGACAAGGACCTTGCCGCGGTTGTGGTCGGTGTGGTTGCCCACGATCTCCGCCCGCCCGGGGGAGGAGAACCAGAGGACGTCCTTCCTCCTCTCCTCTGCGACGCGGCTGAGAAGTTTTTTCCTGCGGAAGGGTCCTTTCCCTTCCCAAACGTTCCGCATACGGGCAGTATATCACAAATCGCGCGGAAAGTAAATAAATTCCGCAAATTTAATCAAACTCAAAGTATGCAAAGAAGATACATTCCCGCGCTCGTGATGTTCGTCGCCCTCCTGATGCTCCTCGCTGGGCTCAGCGCAAAGATGACCGCCGTCCCCGCTGTCTCGTTTGCGGCCGAGAAGGAGATCTACCTCACCTTCGACGACGGCCCGAGCACTTCGGTCACCGAGCGTATCCTCGACATTCTCAAGGGCGAGGACGTCAAGGCCACCTTCTTCATCGTCGGCGAGAGGGTCAGGGGCAGAGAAAAGACCCTCCGCCGCATCGCCGCAGAGGGTCACACGCTCGGCGTACATTCCGAGACGCACGTCTATTCTCAAATTTACAGCTCGGCGGAGGCCCTCGTGCGGGACGCCGACGCCTGCGCGGAGACCATCCGCACCGTCACGGGCATCCACCCCCGTGTGTACCGCTTCCCGGGAGGGGGCAAACACCCCGCCTCGGCGAGCCTTCTGCGGCGCAAGGGGTACAGGATCGTCAGCTGGAACGCCGTATGCGGGGACGAAGAGATCGCGGGCGCGAGCGCGGACGTCCTCTTTTCCACGGCCGTGGAGACGGCAAAGGGCAAACAGCCCGTCATTCTCCTCTGCCATGACTCAGCCACGCACAGAAAGACCGCCGAGGCCCTGCCCCGCATCATTGAATACTTCCGCGGCGAGGGGTATACCTTCTCCGCATTCTGAACGACCTGATCCCCCGCTCCATGAGGCGGCAGACCGCCCCGACGAGGAGAATGGACAGCGAGGAGAGCCCCACGAGCGCCCACTGCGCCCCGCCGAGCGGGGAGAGATCGAACATCGCCGCAAGGGCGGGCACGGCGGCGAGGACGACGTTGAGCGCGACGCCGACGGCGGCCGTGAAGAGGAGAGCTCTGTTGGAGAAATAGTCCTTCAGCCCGATGGGAAGGTCCTCCCCGCGCACGTTGAAGGCGTGGAAGAGTTCGAGCAGGGACATCGTGAGGAAGGCCATCGTGGAGGCGGCGGCGTTCCCGTAGCGGGAGAGGCCGAAGAGGAAGAGGCCGAGCACGACCGCGGCCTGCACGGCCCCGAAGAAGACCATGCGGCAGACGGACAGCGGCGAGAAGATCTCCCTGTCCGAGACGGGGGGACGGAGCATGGCTCCCTCCGCCCGTTCCACACCGAGCGCGAGGACGGGCAGGGAGTCGGTGATGAGGTTGATCCAGAGCAGCTGCGTGGAGGTGAGAAAGTCGTATCTCCACAGGAGAAGGGAGGCGATGAGGACGCAAAGCACCTCCGCGAGGTTGGTGGAGAGAAAGAAGGAGATGGTCTTTTTGACATTGAAAAAGACATTCCTCCCCTCCTCCACGGCCCTGACCATCGTCGAAAAATCGTCGTCGGTAATGACCATATCGGCGGCGTTTTTCGTGACGTCCGTGCCCGAACCCATCGCAACGCCGATGTCCGCCGCCTTGAGCGCGGGCGCGTCGTTGACCCCGTCCCCCGTCATGGCGACGACTTCGCCCCGCCCCTGCAGGGCCCTGACGATCTGTTGCTTGTGGCGGGGAGACACCCGCGCATAGACCGAAAATTCCTCCGCCCGCGCCGCGTATTTTTCCCCGAGCGCGTCCATTTCCTCCCCCGTGATGACTTCTCCACGCTCCCGCGCGATGCCGAGCCTCGCGGCGATCGCAAAGGCCGTGTCGGCCGAGTCCCCCGTGATCATGACCGTCTTGACGCCCGCCCTGCGGCAGGCGGCGACGGCCTCCCCCGCGTTCTCCTTGGGCGGGTCGAGCATGGCGGCAAGGCCCAGAAAGACGAGCTCCCGCTCCTCCCTCTCCCCCTCGGCGAAGGCGAGCACGCGCATCGCGGAGAGCGAGAAAACCTTTTCCCGCGCCAAAACCGCCCTTCTGTCCCCCTCCGTCATCGGGCGGACGGTCCCGCCCGCGAAGATATGGGTACACTTACTTAAAATCGCCTCCGTGCCCCCCTTGACGTAGAGCCGAAGGGCCCCCTTCTGCCGTGCGAGCACGCTCATCATTCTGCGCTCGGACGTGAAAGGGGTCCCGCCCGCAACTTCAAACGGCTCCCCTTCGCCGCGGCCGTCCGCATATTCGAGCAGGGCGACCTCGGTGGGGTCGCCGACATAGTTCCCCCGCTCCCCCTTGACGGAGTGGCAGATCCGCATGCACGCGATGAGCCTTTTCTGTCCCTCCGTGCCCGTATAGGTCTCGCGGGGCGAGCAAAAGTCCGTCGCGATCTCCTCCACCGTCATCTTGTTCTTCGTCAGCGTGCCCGTCTTGTCCGAGCAGATGACCGAGCACCCGCCCAAAGTCTCCACGGCGGACAGCTTCCGTATCACTGCCCTTGACGCCGCCATGCGCTTGACCCCCATCGCCAAGATGACGGTGACGACGGCCCCCATGCCCTCGGGAATGGCCGCAACGGCGACGGCGACGGCGTTCATCACGTTCTGCAAAAAGCTCACTCTTCGCGCAAAAATTCCCCCCAAAAAGAGCAGGACGGCGACGGAGAGGACGGCGGCTGTGACGATCCTGCCGAGCTTTGCGATGAGCTTATCCAAGGGACTTTGGACGGGCTTGTCTTTGCCGAGCAGGCCCGCGATCTTTCCCATCTCCGTCTCCATGCCCGTGGCGACGACGACACAGCGGGCGCTCCCCCGCACGCAGAAGGTCCCCATGTGGACGGTATTGCTCCGCGCAGAGAGAGCGGAAGAGGAGATGACGCAGTCAAACTTTTTGACGGGGCGGCTCTCGCCCGTCAGCGCCGATTCGTCCGCGCGGAAGCCGTCCGCCGCGATGATGCGGCAGTCTGCGGGGACGCGGTCCCCCTCGGACAGCTCGATGACGTCCCCTCTGACGAGAAAGGCGGCGTCCACGGTGAGAAGTTTGCCGTCCCGCACGACCTTCGCCGCGCTCTTTGACATCTCCTTGAGCCGCTCGATGGCCCTGTCCGCGCGGTACTGCTGCAGAAAGCCGACGATGGCATTGAGCAGAATAATGAAGAGCAGAATGGCCGTGTCGGCGACTTCGCTCAAGTCCCCCGTCACGAGGGCGAGCGCGCCCGAGAGGACGGCGGCGGCGATGAGAATGAGGGTCATGAGATCCTTGAACTGCGCAAAAAAGAGGGCGAGCTTGCTCCTCTTTTTGCCCTCCTCCAGCTCATTTTTCCCGCCCGCCAGCCTGCGCTCGGCCTCCGCTGCGGACAGTCCCCCTTCGCCGCTCTGTACCTCTTCAAAGACCTCTTTCAGCGTCCTCGCGTACTGTTCCATACGCATAACGTATGACGGAAGGGCGCCGATTATGATGTTTTCCCGCCCGCCGAGAGAGAAAGAGGCCGCCAAAAGAGGGCTTTGCCCGCGGGGCGGGTCCTTTCGCTTGTCTTTTTTTTCAAAACATGCTATACTGTTCCCATGAAAGTCTGGGCGATCAGCGATCTCCACCTCTCGGGCCTCTCGAACAAGCCGATGAACGTGTTCGGGCCCGACTGGGAGGGGCACTTTGAAAAGATCAAGGCCGACTGGCGCGAAAAGGTCGGGGAGGACGACGTCGTCCTGCTCGGCGGCGACACGTCGTGGGGCATGAAGCTGCCCGAGGGCATGTATGACGTCCATTCCCTCGCGGAGCTGCCCGCAAAGAAGGTCTTTATCCGCGGCAACCACGACTACTGGTGGAACGGCATCAGCAAGGTCCGCGCCCTCCGCCCCGACGATTCCTTCTTTTTCCTTCAGAACGACTGCGTCAAGTTCGGCAATGTCATCATCGCGGGCTCGCGCGGGTGGACTTGCCCCGAAAGCGCCGACTTCACCGACCACGACATGACCCTCTACAGGCGGGAGGCGGAGCGCTTCCGTCTCGCCTTCCATGAGGTCGGCAAGGTGCGGGAGGCGGGCGATATCCTCATCGTCCTCATTCACTTCCCCCCGATGGCGCTCAAGCAGGAGGACACCCTCTTTACCGACCTCTTCAAGGAGCACGGGGTGAACAAGGTCGTCTTCGGCCACCTGCACGGCAGTGTGTACTTTCCCCTGAAATGCGAGAAGGACGGCATCGAGTACTTCCTCACTTCCTGTGACAAGACGCGCTTCACCCTCACGCGCATCGTCTGAAATTCCCCGAAATCGTCTCAAGATGTGCGCCGCCGACGGCTCCGAAAAGCCGTCGGCGGCGCTTTTTGGAAAATTTTTTTGTTTCTTTCAGACAAAGAATGAAACTTTTTTTTATTTCCCCCTTGATTTTTTAAGGATATCGGTTATAATGGAAGGGTACCGTGTCCTTCGGGACAAAATTTATCAAGGGGAATTATTATGAGCCTTACAGCTAAAACCATCAGAAACATCGCCGTCGTCGGCCACTCCGGCGAGGGCAAGACAACGCTCTGCGAGGCGATGCTCTTCAACGCCAACGCCATCGAGCGCATGGGCAAGATCGAGAACGGGACGACCGTGTGCGACTTCGATGATCAGGAGATCGCCCGCCACGCCTCCGTCTCCCTCGCCTGCGCCTACATCAACTGGAAGGATACCAAGATCAACCTTCTCGACGTGCCCGGGTTCTATGACTTCGAGGCGGAATTCAACTCGGCGATGCGGGCCTGCGGGGCGGCGCTCGTCGTGATGGGCGCAAACGGCACCGTGACCGTCGGCGCGGAGAAGGCGCTCGACTACTGCTTCCGCAACAAGAAGCCGCTCTTTGTCTTCATCAACGGCATGGACAAGGAGAACGCCAACTACCACGGCACCGTGCAGGCGTTGCAGGAGAAATACAAGGGCAAGATCGCGCCCATTCAGATCCCCATCATGGAGGGGGAGAAGATGACGGGCTACATCAACGTCATCACGGGCGCCGCCTATAAGTTTTCGGACAAGGGCGTGCAGGAGATCCCCGTCCCCGCCGCATACGAGGGCGAGCTCGCGGAGATGCAGGGCGTTTTGCAGGAATCCGCAGCAGAAAACGACGAGGCCCTTCTTGACAAATATTTCGACGAAGGGACCCTCTCCGCAGACGACACCGTGCTCGGCCTCCGCAAGGGCATGCAGAGCATCAGCGTCGTCCCCGTTCTCGCGGGCAGTGCGCTCCTCAACAAGGGCGTCATCAACCTCATGAACGAGCTTCTGAACTACGTTCCCGAGGCCGCAGAGCGCGCGGGGCTCCCCGCGACCGACCTCAGGACGCAGGAGCACATCCTTGTGGAATGCTCGGAGGACGCTCCCCTCGCGGCACAGGTCTTCAAGACTGCCGTCGACGCCTTTGTCGGCAAGATGAACTACATCCGCATCAACCGCGGCGTCCTCAAGACGGGCACCGACGTCTACAATCCCAATACGGACACGACGGAGCGCATCAACTCCCTGTATATTGCCCGCGGCAAAAAGCTCGACCCCGTCACCTCCCTCTCGGCGGGCGACATCGGCGTCGTTGCAAAACTTTCGAACACGGGCACGGGCGACACCCTCTGCGACGCCGCCGCTCCCGTGCAGTTTGACCCCATCCTCTTCCCCGA
Source organism: uncultured Clostridia bacterium (assembly GCA_947625595.1). Classification (GTDB taxonomy): domain Bacteria; phylum Bacillota; class Clostridia; order Christensenellales; family Borkfalkiaceae; genus Gallimonas. The sequence goes on along the minus strand of CANQOX010000065.1, from coordinate 408 downwards.
GCCCACCCTTTCGCTCGCCGTCTCTGTCGCCGTACGCGGCACCGAGGACAAGGTCTTCGGCGGCCTCAACCGCCTTGCAGAGGAGGACAAGGGCTTTATCGTCCGCAAGAATCACGAGACGGGCGAGACGCTTGTCTGCGGGCAGGGCGAGGTCCAGCTCGACATCATCAAGAAGAAGTTGAAGTCCAAGTTCGGCGCGGATGCGGAGTTCTCCACCCCCACCGTTGCCTACCGCGAATCCATCACGGGCAGAGCGGAGGCCGAGGGCAAGCACAAGAAGCAGTCGGGCGGCGCAGGGCAGTTCGGCGTGGTCAACATCCGCTTTGAGCCGGGTGCGGCGGACGGTATCTTTGAATTCGTGGACGCGACCGTCGGCGGCTCCGTTCCCAAGCAGTTCATTCCCGCCGT
>CANQOX010000064.1 GCA_947625595.1 uncultured Clostridia bacterium | reverse complement strand
AACATGATGACGCAGGGATATTGGAATTCGGGCAAGGGAGCCTCGTTGAGGGTGTCCTCCATGATGTCCTTGAGAAGGTCGATGACGAAGGCCTCGTCCTTGACCTTGTTCCCGATGGCCTCCTCCTTGACCTGCTCCACAACGTCCTCGGCGGTGGCCACGCCAACGTCGGAGGAAATGAGGATCTCCTCGAGTTCGTCATAGAAGGCGTTGCCGAGCTTGTTCTTTGCGAAGAGCATCCGCAGTTTGGTGGCAATGGAATCGCGCGTCTTCTTGAGCGCGTCCCTGATCTTACTGAAAAATCCCATAATTATACTCTTTTTTTGGTTTTTAAGGTGGAAATGCGCATTCTTCGCTTCGCTCTGAATGACGCGGTGTCCCCTCGCTGCCCCTTTTAGGGGAAGTCTCCGAGCTTGCGAGGGGAAAGGGGTTTTGAAACCCCTCTGTCTCGGCTGCGCCTCGACATCTCCCCTATAAGGGGCGACAAGAGAATTGCGGTGACCCACCCCCCTACCCCCTCCCATGGAGGGGGTAAAGGACAACACCCCTTCTGCCCCTACGGGGCACCCACCCCTCAAGGGGTGGGCAAGTCTTGGCTCCCCCTTGAGGGGGAGCTGTCACGAAGTGACTGAAGGGGTGTCATTCTCACTCCCTTGCCTTAGGCGGAATTCACTTCCGCCGTGGGCGACCCCATTTGGTACCCAACGGGAACCTTATTGTCTTTCGGAGAATCACGGTGCGTGGGGTGATAGGGCTTTGGAATGCACAGCGTTGACCCCTCGAACGCATTTGTTTTGCGAAGCAAAAGAAATCGTTCGAAATCTTTACATAACTGTATCCCCGCCCAGACGGGATTCGACCTCGGAGAGTTTGACGGAGACGATCTTGCTCACGCCCTTCTCCTCCATCGTGACGCCGAAGAGGCTGTCTGCCTGATTCATCGTCGGCTTCCTGTGCGTGATGACGATAAACTGCGTATCCTGCGAGAATTTCTTGAGATATTTGGCAAATCTATCGACGTTGGCCTCGTCGAGCGCGGCCTCGATCTCGTCCAAAATACAGAACGGCATGGGATTTGTCTTGAGGATCGCAAAGAGGATGGCGATCGCGGTGAGCGCCCTCTCTCCGCCCGAGAGGAGGGAGATCTTGGCAAGTTTCTTCCCCGGGGGGCAGGCGATGATCTCGACGCCCGCGTCGAGGGGGTCGATGCAATCGGTGTAGTCAAGCTGCATTTCGGCCTTGCCGCCGCCGAAGAGTTCCCTGAAGATCTGCGTGAAGTTCCTGTTGATCTCGTTGAAGCCCGCGTCGAAGCGCTCCTTCATCTCGCTCTTGAGCTGTTCCAGCACGCCCGTGAGGTCTACAATGCCCTTCTCGAGGTCCTCCTTCTGGGTCTGCATCTCGGAATAGCGGGCAAAGAGCGCGGCATAGTCCTCCTCGGCGCGGGGGTTGACCTGCCCGAGGGAGGTGATCTTGCGCTTCAGGACCGCGATGTTGTTGGCGGCCTGCGAAAGGTCGTAGTCGGGGACCCTGTATTCGAGGGCGGTCTCGTAGGTGAGCTGGTATTCCTCCTCCATGCGCTGTTGCATGTTTTCGAGCAGGGTCTCCGCCTTGGAGATCTCCAGTTCGCTCTGGTGCTTTTTCTCGGAAAGGGTCATCCTGCGGGCGAGAAGTTTGCGCTTCTCTTCGGCGAGAAGGGTCTGCGTGCGGTAGAAGCTCTGCTTCTCCTCCTCGGCCTCGGCGAGCTTTTTGCGCAAGATCGCGACGGCCTCCTGCTCCTCCTCGGTGAGGGCGGCCCGCTCCTCGTCCCGCTTCAATGCCTCGATCTGCTTCTCTGTGCCCGCGATGGAGGCCCGCGTCTCCTCGACTTTCTTGAGAAGGTCCTCCTTCTCGGCCTTGAGACGGGAGAGATTGTCCTCCTCGGAGGAAAGTGCGCTCTTCAGCGTCGCGCTCTCGACCTCGAGGGCGTGAAGTTCCTCGGCGAGGGCGTCGCGGCGCTCTTTGAGCTTGCCGCTCTCCATCTCCCTCTCGCTCGCCTCCTGCGCCGCCTCACTGCGGATGCGGTTCAAAAGTTCCTCATTCTCGGCCGAGGAGAGCACTTCGCTCTCGAGTTCGTCCGCCCGCTGTGTGAGCTGGGTGAGGAGGGCGGTGAAGTCGGCGATGTCCTTGTCGGCGTCCTCGATGAGGGAGACGACGGCAAGTTCCTTCTGGGAGAGGGCGGCAAATTTCGCCGTCTCCTCCTGCACTTTGATGCGGAAGGCCTCGTAGCGCGCCCGCGCCTCCTCGAGGTCCCTGCCACACGACTCAAGCGCGGCCTTCAATTTCTCCGCCGCCGCCCGCTTTTTGGCGATCTCCGCCTCGCACTCCTTGATCTTGCGCTCGCCCGCGAGGAGGTGTCCGCTCTCCTTTCTCCGCGAACCGCCCGTGATGGAGCCCGAAGTTGCGATGATGTTCCCGTCGAGGGTGACGATGCGGAAGGCGTGCGGATAGCGCTTGGCGATGTTCGTCGCGCTCGCGATGGTGTCGCAGATGAGGGTGTTGGCCAAAAGGTTGGTGACGACGCTCGTGTAGTAGGGGTCGTATTTGACAAGTTCGTCGGCAAGGCCGACCGCGCCGCTCTCCCTGAGCGCCATGCGGACCTCACTGCTGTCCGTGCGGCGAAGCATGCCATCGACGGGAAGGAAGGTGACGATGCCCCAATCCGTCCTCTGGAGAAATTCGACGAGCCATCTCGCGTCGTCCTGCGTGGCGGTGACAAGGTTCTGCATGGCCGCGCCGAAGGCCGTCTCGATGGCGACTTCATACCGCCTGTCGGTGCGGACGATGTCCGCGATCGCGCCCTTGATACGCCTTCCCACCTCGGGATTGCGCTGTGCCTCGAGCTGGAGGCGGCGGACGGAGTCGCGGTACCCCTCGAATTGGTTTCTCAAACTCTTATACAGTTCGAGGTTGTTCTGAAAACTTGCAATGGAGGAATTGCATTCGACGATCTCCTGTGAGATCCTGCGCTCGCTGTTGGCAAGGTCGGCGATCTCCGAAGCGAGCTCGCTCTCCTCCTTGCTCTTGCCGTCGAGGAAGCTCTCGCAAGCGGCCTTCTCTTTGAGGCATTCCTCCTTCTCGCGGAGAAATTCCTCCCTGCGCGCCTGCGCCTTCCCGATCGCGGCTCTGACTTCGGCCGCGCGGTCCTGCGCCGCGTCCCGCTTTGCCTGCAAGCTCCCCGCATTGGCGCGCGCGTCGGCAAGGCTCTCCATGGAGGAAAGCTCGCTTGCGCGCTTCTCGACAGTGGCCCTGTCATAGGCGGCGATCCTCGTCTCGGCCTCGCGCAGTTTAAGGGAAAGCTCGGCGCTCTCCTTGCCGATCTCGGCCGCGCGGCGCCTGCCCTCCTCCAATTTGCGCCCGCTCTCGGCGACGAGGCCGTCGATGGTCTTTGAGCGGCGGAGGGAATAGTCCACCGTCTCCGAAGCGGCGGTGAGTTCCCGTTTATAGCTCTCAATGCGGGCGGAGAGCACTTTGGCCTCCCCCGTCTTGTGTTCCATGCCGACCTCATAGAGGCGGAGGTCGTCGTTGAGGCCGCGGAGCCGTTCATCGGCGCCCTCGATCTTCCCGCGCGCGGCGGTCTCCTCGGCGTCCACTTCGGCAAGGCGGGCCTCCACGCCCGTAAGTTCCTCGTCCGCCTCCTCGATCTTGCGGCGGTGCTTGCCCGTCTCCTCGGTGAAATTCTCGTAGCGCAAAAGGTATGTATTGACCTCTTCGCGGCGAAGTTCCTCATAGTAGCCGCGGTACTTCTGGGCGGTCGCCGCCTGCTCTTCGAGCGGGCGGAGCTGTTTTTCGGCCTCGTCCATGCGCTGGACGAAGACGGTGAGATTGTCCCGCGCGCTCTGCAGCTTGGCCTCGATCTCCCGCCGCTGGATCTTGAACTTCATGACGCCCGTCGCCTCCTCGAAGACGGCTCTGCGGTCCTCGGGCTTGGCGTTCATGATGAGGTCCACCCTGTTCTGTCCGATGATGGAGTAGCCCTCCCTGCCGATGCCGACATCGTGGAGGAGGGAGACGATCTCCCTCAACCTGCACGGCTGCATGTTGAGCAAATACTCGCTCTCGCCCGAGCGGTACAGGCGGCGGGTCATGGCGACCTCGGTGTAGTCGATGTCAAAGAGGCGTGTCGAATTGTCAAAGACAAGCGTGACCTCGCAGTAGCTGAGCTGCCGCCTCGTCTCGGTGCCGTTGAAGATGACGTCCTGCATGGAAGTCCCGCGCAGGGCCTTGGCGGACTGCTCGCCGAGGACCCAGCGCACGGCGTCGGCAACGTTGGACTTGCCGCAGCCGTTGGGCCCGACGATACAGGTGACGCCGTCCTCGAATTTTATGGAGGTCTTGTCCGCAAAGGACTTGAACCCCGCAACTCTGATCTCTTTCAGATTCAATGTTTTTCCCTCTCTTTGAGTTTTGCAAGGAGCATGGCCGCGGCGGCCTCCTTGGCCGCCTGCTTGCTCTTCCCCCTGCCCGTGCCCCTCTCCTTCAGGGCGGTGACTTCGGCGACAAAGACGCCGTCTTCCATTCTCTCACGGTAGTCGGGCGTCGTCCTTGCCCGATCCTGTACATAGACCTGCAGGGCCGAAATGGGGCTCTCCATGTCCATGTAGCGAAGATTCTTCTTCAGAAATTTGGCCGCCTCCCCGATGCCGCCGTCGAGGTAGATCCCCGCCGTCACGGCCTCGAAGAGGCTCGACTGTATCTTTCCTTCCCTGCCGCCCATGTCCTCTTCGCGGTTGGAATGGCGGAGAAAGCGCATGAGCCCGAGGCGTTCGGCGACGGGGGTCAGGGCCTCGCGGGAGACGTACCCTTTGCGCCGCTCGGTGAGCTTTCCCTCGTCGCTTCGCGAAGTGCGGTAGAGGTGGTCGGAGACCAAAAGTTGCAGGACGGCGTCCCCCAAAAACTCCAACCGCTCGTTGTCCTCGCCGCCGTGAGCGACGTTGTTGCGGTAGGTGGAATGGGTGAAGCAGGTCTTCAGAAGTTCCCTGTCGCGGAAGCGGTAGCCGATCGCCTCCTCCGCCTCCCGATAGGTCTCCTCCGTCCAGTCTTCGCCGTTTCTCATGCTTCCTCCGTCTCTCCCCCGACGGCGAGCATCTCGGCGATCTTGCCGATGAGGTCACCCTGATAGGCGTCGAGGATCTGGAACACGGCGGGCGTGATACTGCTCGCCTTGGAGGAGCCGTGGCACTTGACCACGAGCTTTTTCAGGCCGAGGAAGGGGCTTCCGCCGAACTTGGAGTAGTCGAGCATATTGCGGAGCAGGTTGATCTGCTTTTTGGCGAAGAGGTAGGAGAGCTTACTGCCGAAGTTCTTCGTAAATTCGGCCTTGAGAACGGAGGAAACGGTCTTTCCGCAGCCCTCGATGGCCTTCAGGGCGACGTTGCCCGAGAAGCCGTCCGAGACGACGATGTCGACGTCGCCGTACATGATGTCCCTGCCCTCGACGTTGCCGACGAAGTCGAAGCCGTCGAACTCTTTGAGGAGGGCGAAGGCCTCCTGATGCAGGGGGTCGCCCTTGTGCTCCTCGGTGCCGTTGTTGAGAAGGCCGACCTTGGGGCGCTCCACGCCCTTCGTGCGGGCATAGGCCGCCGCCATGAGGCCGAACTGGACGAGGTACTGGGGCTTGCACTCGGCATTCGCGCCGCAGTCGCACAGGAGGGTCTCCCCTCCCCTGACATTGGGGATCCCCGGGCAGAGGGCGGGGCGGAGAATGCCCTTGATGCGCCCGATGTGCATGACGCCGCCCGTCAGGACCGCGCCCGTCGAACCCGCCGAGAGGAACCCCGCGACGTCGGGTTCGTCCTTGAGCATGCGAAGGCCGACGACGAGAGAGCTGTCCCGCTTCGTCCTGACGGCCGTCGTGGGAATGTCGTCCCCCGTGATGACCTCCTTGCAGGGAATGACCTCGACGCGCGAGGGGTCGTAGCTGTATTGCTTGAGCTCAAAGCCGATGAGCGCTTCATCGCCCGTAAAGACGATGGAAAAATCTTTTCTCTGTTCGAGCGCGAGGAGGGCGCCCTTGACGATCTCCGCGGGGGCGTTGTCGCCGCCCATTGCGTCCACGATCACTCTTGTCATCTTCTTTCTCCTTGTGAAAAAACGATACAAAGCCATTATACCATTTTCTTTCCGAAAACACAATCCTTTCGGGGCAATTTCAGGACAAAAAAGCAAGTATATTTCGGCAAAAAACCGTCAAAAATGCAGACACGGTGGGCAGAAGTTCTTTCCGTTACATACAATGATAGCGGAGGATGCTCACAGAAGAGGCGGAACATGATCGTCAAACGAGGAGAACTTTATTATGCGGATCTGAGCCCCGTGGTGGGGAGCGAACAGGGGGGCGTGCGCCCTGTGCTCGTCGTGCAGAACGACACGGGAAACAAATATTCCCCCACCGTGATCGCGGCCGCAGTGACGAGCAAGATCCACAAGGCCAAGCTCCCGACCCACATCGAACTGCCGTCCGCCTTCGGCCTCGCGCGGGACAGCGTCATTCTGCTCGAGCAGATCCGCACGATCGACAAGAAGAGGTTGATGGCGCGGATCGGGGAACTTCCCCCCTCCACCATGTCGCGCGTCAACCGCGCCATTCTCATCAGCCTCGGCTTCGGCGACGACGTCAATTTGAATTGAAAATGCGGTGACCCACCCCATGGAGGGATGGGTGTCTCCTCGCTGCCCCTTTTAGGGGAAGTGGCGAACGCAGTGAGCCAAAGGGGTTTTGAAACCCCTCTGTCATTCACTACGTTCATGACATCTCCCCTATGAGGGGCGACAAGAGGGGGCGCGTGCTATTCCCCTGCCTCTATAATTTTTCTTGCACCGCCGAGAGAGGCGGTTTTTTGTTGCCCCAAACGGTTTTATGTGCTATAATATGCGGTAGAAAAGAGAAAACAAGCGGAGGATATCCTATGTCAGACAAGAAAAGCAAGGGGCAGAGGCTCCAGAAGGAACTTTCCTATCACAAACAGAACTACTATGAATTGGCCGACAAGGCCGAGCGGAAGGCCATCTTCGCCTACGCAGACGGCTACATGAAGTTTCTCGACGCCGCCAAGACCGAGCGCGAGGCCTGCGATTTTGCCGTGCGCACCGCGCAGAAGGCGGGCTTCACCGAGTTCAGATTCGGCGACGCGCTCCATGCGGGCGACAAGAAGTACTTTGTCAACCGCGGCAAGTCCGTCGTCGTGTTCCGCGTGGGGACCCTTCCCCTCGAGGAGGACGGCCTGCGCATCATCGCTTCGCACATCGACGCGCCCCGCATCGACATCAAGCAGAACCCCCTCTATGAGGACAGCGGCATGGCCTTCCTCAAGACCCACTACTACGGCGGCATCAAGAAGTACCAGTGGACGGCCATTCCCCTCGCCCTGCACGGCGTCATCGCCTTGAAAAACGGCGAGACCGTCAAGATCCGCATCGGCGAGGATCCCAAGGACCCCGTGTTCTACATCAACGACCTTCTCCCCCACCTCGGGCAGGAGCAGATGAGCGGACACGCGAGCAAGCTCATTGACGGCGAACAGCTCAATGTGCTCGTCGGCGGCCTTCCCTATCCCGATGAGGACGTCTCCGACAAGATCAAACTCAACGTCCTCGACATTTTACACGACAAATACGGGATCACGGAGGAAGATTTCCTCTCCGCCGAACTCTCGGCCGTCCCCGCCTTCTCCGCCCGCGACGTCGGCTTTGACAGGGCGCTCATCGGCGCTTACGGCCACGACGACAGGGTCTGCGCCTATCCCGCGCTCACGGCCGTCGTGGACAATGAGACCCCGCACACCGTCCTCGCGATGCTCGTTGACAAGGAGGAGATCGGCAGTGAAGGCAATACGGGCATTCAGTCCAAAGTCTATGAGGACCTCATGGAGGAGATCTCCGTTGCGCTCGGCGCAAACTTCCGCAAGGTGCGGGCGCACAGCAAGTGCCTCTCCTCGGACGTCACGGCGGCCTTCGACCCCAACTTCGCGGGCGTGTATGAGAAGATGAACGCCGCCATTCTCTCCTGCGGGACGGCGATGTGCAAGTTCACGGGTTCGCGCGGCAAGAGCGGCAGTAACGACGCCAATGCCGAATTTATCGGCGAAGTCAGGAAGATGTTCGCCGACGAGGGCGTCGTGTGGCAGACGTCGGAGTTGGGCAAAGTGGACGTCGGCGGCGGCGGGACGGTCGCAAAGTTTGTGGCCAATCTCAACATCGACACCGTCGATTTGGGCGTGCCCGTCATCTCGATGCACGCGCCGTGGGAGGTCATCTCCAAGGCCGACCTGTACAGCAATTACAGGGCCTTCCTCGCCTTCATGAAATAAGCGCATACAAAAAAGAACGCCTCTTTGCGAGGCGTTCTTTTTTTGATCTGCAGTGCCCCACCCCCTTCCGCAGGAGGGGGTAAGCGCGGGGCGGGAGGGGGCAACGCTCATTCTGAAGGAGCGGAGCGACTGAAGAATCCCCTGAACGAAGTCCGTGGGTCTATGAGATTCTTCACTTCGTTCAGAATGAGCGATTTGCTCTTGTCGCCCCTGTAGGTCGCAAAACGCAATTCTGGCGCATCAGCACAGTGTGCTGTGCGCCGCGTTTTGCGGTGAGTGAGCGCATTATCCCGCGCGAACGGTGACCGCCCCGCGCGCATTCTATTGCATTCCAAGCGCGGCACGAGCCGTAGGCGAAGTAGGGCGGGAATCTACCCGCCCGAGACGATGTC
>CANQOX010000063.1 GCA_947625595.1 uncultured Clostridia bacterium | reverse complement strand
TTCCTTGCCTTAGGCGGAATTCACTTCCGCCGTGGGCGACACAATTTGCCGAAACCTTTCGGCTTGTTGTCCTTGCAAAGTGCCTTCCGAGGCCAAATTGATTGATGTACAGGGCAAGTTCGCTCGAACATTTCTTTTCGAAGCCCCGCGAGATCCTTCGACACGCCGCCTGTGGCGGCGGCTCAGGATGACGCGCGGGAAGGGCCTCCGCGCGTCCGCGTGGCGAGCAAAGAAATGTTCGAAAATGCCCCTTCGAAAATAAAAACTGCCCCGCTGTTCCGACGGGGCGAGTTTTTAATCCCTTGCGATCTTTACTTTGCCGTTCATGACTTCCTGACAGGCAAGGACGATCTCCTTCTGCTTGCCGGGAAGCTCCGTCGCGCCCGTTGACTGCATCTGCTCAATGATCTGGCGGGTACGCTTTGCAATGAGAATGCACAGCTCGTACCTGCTCACAGGCTCCTCGTCCGTGCCGAGCTTGCGCACGAGAGCGTCTACCGAGGGTTCGTTGATCATGTCATTCACCTTCCTTGTTTCTTTCTTTCTGAATGATGGCGAGGACTTCGTCCACCGCCCTGTCAAGGTCGTCGTTCAAGACCTTGTAATCGTACTGTTCACGAATGTGCATCTCGTACTTCACGCGCTGAAGCCGCTCGCGCAGGGCCTGTTCGGACTCGGTGCCCCGCTTTTTGAGCCGTTCGACGAGCTCCTCGATCGACGGCGGGTCGATGAAAATGAGGATAGTGTCCTTGAGAAGTTTCCGCGCGTTCAGTCCACCGACGACATCGATCTCGAGAATGACGGACGTCCTTTTAAGCTGCTCTTCTACGAAGGAACGGGGCGTGCCGTACAATCCCGAAAAGTGCTCGTCGTACTCGAGGAGATCTCCCTCACTGATACGGCGCTCAAACTCCTCCTTGGAGACGTAGATGTACGTCTTCCCCGAGACCTCGCCGGGGCGGGGTTCGCGGGTCGTCATGGAGACGGATTCGACAAGCGTAGGGTCCTTTTTTAATAGTTCTTTGACGATGGTCCCCTTCCCGACCCCCGAGGGGCCGGAGATGACGATAGGTAAATTTCTCATTCGTTACTCCAAATTCTGTATCTGCTCGCGGATCTTCTCGATCTCATTCTTCATTTCAAGCGCGAAGGAGGTGATCTCCGTGTCACACGATTTACTGCAGATGGTGTTGCACTCGCGGTTGAACTCCTGAATGAGGAAGTCGAGCTTGCGTCCGACGGGTTCGCTCTCGCAGATAGCGTAATATTCGTCAATGTGCGATTTGAGACGGGTCAATTCCTCGTCGATGTTGCACTTGTCGGCAAAGACGGCGGCCTCGGTCAAAATTCTCGTCTCGTCGATCTTCCCTCCGAGGAACTCCTCGATGCGGCTCTCGAGCTTCTCGCGGTACTCCTCCGAAACGCGGGGAGCGCGGTGGGCGATGTTCTCGCGAAGCTCCGAGATCGTCCCCATGCGGGATAGAAGATCGCTTTTCAGCCGCTCCCCCTCCTTTCTCCTCATCTCCGAGAGAGCCTCGAGGGCAAGGCGGAGAGCCCTGTCGACGCAGGCGAGGAGAAGGTCGTCCGCGCCCGCGATCTCGTCCGTGCGGACGGCGTCGGGCAGGCGGAGGAAGAAGGAGACGGAGCCGTCGTCCTCGAGCATGGGATAGGTACGTTTGATCTCGGCGGCGGCCTTCATGTAGGCGTTGACGACGCCCCAATCGACATAGAAGGACTTCGAGGCCTCGCGCTTGTCGGTGAAGCTGACGAAGACGTCGACGTGGCCGCGGGAAAGATACTCCCTGACGGTGGCGCGGATGGGTTCCTCCGCGCAGAGGAGGACGCGGGGACTTTTGACGGCGACGTCGAGATAGCGGTTGTTGACCGACTTGACCTCGACCGAAACGGTGAGGCCGTTCTCGCTGTATTCCCCTTTGCCGTAACCCGTCATGCTGTACATAGCGTTATTTCTCCGATTTTGGTATATTATATCACACGCGTGCGCGACGGTCAAGAAAAAATTATAAATTGAAAATTAAAAATTAAAAATTGTAGCGGGTGGATTTAGGATCTCCTCGTCGCCCCTCATAGGGGAGATGTCGAACGTGACGCCCTTCCCTTGGCTCCCCTGTAGGGGAGCTGTCGAGCGAAGCGAGACTGAAGGGTTTCAAAACCCCTTTGGCTCACTCCGTTCGCCACTTCCCCTACAGGGGCAGCGAGGCACCCCCTACCCTACCCGTTACGGCGGCAGGGACCGCCGTAACCTCCGTCGCGGAGGCCACCGCTCCTGTCGCGGCACGCTCACAGCCCACTGGGCTGTTGAGCAGGAATGTGCCGCTCCACCCTTTGAAAGGGGGCAGGCAAGAAAAAACCACCGCCTCCCCCCTTATACTTGAGGGGGGAGGGTAGGGAAGGGGGTGCCTCCTCGCTGCCCACCTCAGTCGCCTGCGGCGACAGCTCCTCCTTGGGAGGAGCCGAGAGTTGCTCATGTTGAGGCGTAGCCGAAACATCTCATGGACCTACGGACTTCGTTTGAGGGGATTCTTCGGTCGCTTCGCTCCCTCTGAATGACGCAGAAATGAGGTGACAATTCTGGAACGACACCCCTTCCGTTTCGCTTCGCTCGACACCCACCCCTCGAGGGGTGGGCAAGTCTTGGCGCCCCCTTAAGGGGGAGCTGTCACGAACATAGTGAGTGACTGAAGGGGTGTCATTCCCACTCCCTTGCCTTAGGCGGAATTCACTTCCGCCGTGGGCGCCCCCATTCGGTACCCTACGGGAACCTTATTGTCTTTCAAAGAAGTACAGTTCGTGGGGTGATACGGCTATGGAATGCACAGCGCTGACCCCTCGCGCGTATTTGTTTTGCGAAGCAAAAGAAATCGTTCGAAATATTCCAAATTCCTTGCCTTAGGCGGAATTCACTTCCGCCGTGGGCGACCCCATTTGGTACCCAACGGGAACCTTATTGTCTTTCAAGGAAGTACAGTGCGTGGGGTGATACAGCCGTGGAATGCACAGCGCTGACCCCTCGCGCGTATTTGTTTTGCGAAGCAAAAGAAATCGCGCGAAACTACTCCTCCAGCATTTTCAAAAATTCTTCCTCGCCGATGACGGGAATGCCGAGTTTTTTGGCCTTGTCGAACTTGCTCCCCGCCTTTTCGCCCGCGATGACGAGGGTCGTGGCCCCCGTGACAGAGCTCGCCGCGACGCCCCCGAGGGCTTCGATCCTCTTCTGCGCCTCCGTGCGGGAGAAGGAGGACAGCGACCCCGTGAGCACGACGACCTGTCCCGCAAACGCGCCCTCCGTGACGCGGCGCACTTCCTTCACCTCGACGCCCGCCTCCTTGAGCCGTTCCAGCTCCCTTCGGTTCTCTTCGTCGGCGAAATAGGCGAGAATGCCCCGCGCCGTGACGTCCCCGACGTTCTCGAGGGCGACAAGTTCCTCATAGGTGAGCGCGGCGACCGCTTCGACGGTCCCGAAGGAGGCGAGGTCCCGCGCGGCGACGCGGCCGATCTGCCCGATGCCGAGCGCGTAAAGAAGGCGTTCGAGCGTGATATTTTTGCTCTTTTCGATGGCCGAAAGGAGGTTGCCGATCCTCTTCTCCTTGAACCCTTCCAAGCCCTCGAAACTCTCCTTCGTGAGGGCGTAGAAGTCCGAAAACTTCCTGAGGCCCCTCTTGTCATAGAGGAGCTGAATGGTCGCCTCCGACATGCCCTCGATGTCCGCGGCATTCTTTGTGCAGTAGTGGGTGAGTTTCTGAATGACGCGGGGCGGGCAATCCCTGTTGGAGCAGAAAAGATTGGCCCCCACTTCCTCCACCGCGCTCCCGCAATAGGGGCAGACGGATGGTTTTTCTGCGGGGGGGATCCCGTACATGGTATCGTCAATTGCTCCCAAGATCTCGGGAATGACCTCGTTGGAGCGGCGGATGAGCACTCTCGCCCCGACGCGGACATGCTTGCGGGTAATGTCGCCGTAGTTGTTGAGCGTCGCCCGCCTCACGGTCGCGCCCGCGAGCTCCACAGGGTCCACTTTGGCAAGGGGCGTGAGCTTTCCCGTGCGGCCGACCTGCCAGAAGATCTCCCGCACCGTCGTCTCGGCCTCCTCGGCCTCAAATTTATAGGCAATGGCCCAGCGGGGGAATTTGTCGGTGTAGCCCATTCTGTCACGGACAGAGACGGCGTTGACCTTGATGACTGCGCCGTCCGTCAGAACGTCGATGTTCCGCCGCCCCACTTCGATCTCGTCGACGGCGTCCTGCACTTCCTCGGCCGTTCTGCAAATGCGGAAGAAGGGATAGGTCTTGAAGCCCTCCCTCTTCAGAAATTCCATGGCCTCGGTCTGGGAGGAAAGGGGCGCGTCGCTCATGTAGTTGACGTCATAGAAGAGGATCTCCACTCCTCTCTCGGCCGTCATCTTGGGGTCAAGGTTCCTCACCGCGCCCGCCGCCGCGTTCCGCGCGTTCTTCAGGGCGTCTGCGGGATGTTCGCGGTTGTATTTTTCGAGCACGGACAGGCGAATGACGGCCTCCCCCCGCACTTCAAGGGTGCCGCGGTAGGAAATTTTCAGGGGAAAACTGCGGATCGTGAGGACCTGCGCCGTGACGTCCTCCCCCTCGACGCCGTTGCCGCGCGTCGCCGCCCGCACAAATGCGCCGTCCTCGTAGGTCAGGCAGACGGTGAGGCCGTCGTACTTGTATTCCACGGTGAATTCGGCGCCCTTGTCGGCCTTCCTGACGCGGGTGAAGAAGGCGGACAGCTCGTCCTCGGTGACGGCCTTGTCGAGGGAATAGAGCCGCGCGATGTGGGCGTGGCGTTCAAAGCCCTTGACGGGTTCGCCGCCGACCCGCCGCGTCGGGGAATCGGGCTCCACGACGCCCGTCTCCCGCTCAATTTCCCTCAATTCGTCATACAGTCTGTCATATTCGCGGTCGGAGTGGGTCGGAGCGTCGAGGACGTAATATTCATATGCCCAACGGTTGAGCGTGTCGATGAGATAGCGCTGTCTGTCCATATTCAAAGATCCTCCAGAATTTCAAGGGGCGCAAACGCCGCCGCAAGTTCTTTATTTCCCGCCGCCGCAAAGTGGACGGTGATGAAGAGGTTCCTCCCCTCCCCGCGCATGGAGACGATCTCCCCCGTGCCGAAGCGGGTGTGCCTGACGAGCATGCCGACGCGGAAGCGGGAGGTGTCCCGCGTGGGTTGCGGCGCCTGCGGAATGACGGTGACGGGGCGGGAGGGCCTTTTTCCCGTGCCGAAGGTATACCCCTCGGGTTCGCGGTAGGTCCCCACTTTCTTCGCCGCCGAAGGGGCTTCGCCGCTCCGCCCGTAGCCGTAGCTCCGTCCGCTCCTTCCGCCATAGCCGCCGTAGCCACCTCTTCCGCCATAGCCTCCGTAACCGCCATACCCGCTTTCGTCGTCAAAATAGTCCCCCGTGTAGCGGACGCGGACGGGCGTCTCGGGAAGGCCGAGCACGTCCTTCAGCTCTTCGACGAAGCGGGAGCGAACGGTCGCCTCCCTGTGCCCGTAGAGGTATCTCGATTTGGAACGGGTGAGGTAGAGCATGCGCTTGGCCCGCGTGATGGCGACGTACATGAGCCGCCGCTCCTCCTCGATCCCGTTCGGGTCGTCGAGCGCGCGGGAGGTCGGCATGATGTTTTCCTCGAGGCCGACGAGGAAGACGGTGTCAAATTCCAGCCCCTTGACGGCATGAATGGTCGCGATCGTGACGTATTCGCCCTCGTCCATCTCGTCGGTGTCCGAATAGAGGGAGATCTGCTGGAGGTAGTCCGAAAGTCCCGCCCCCGCGTTCATGCGCACATATTCGTCGACAGAGTTGACAAATTCGTCGATGTTGGCACGCTTTGTCACCGATTCATCGGAATTGTCGGCGTACTGCTCCCGCATCTTGGACGTCTCGATGAGCTCCTTCGTCAGGTCGGCGATGTTCCTCTCCTGCGAGGCGATGACGAGACCCTTGATGAACTTCGCGAATTCTTTGAGCTTGTCCCTCGTCCCCGCCGAGAGGGGGAGAAGGTCGCAGTCGGTGACGGCGTCATAGAGGGAGAGCTCCTCCGCCGCGGCGTAATCGTGCAGGACCTGCATGGTCTTGTCGCCGATGCCGCGCTTGGGGACGTTGATGATGCGCGTCAAGGCCTCGTCGTCGTAGGGGTTGGCGATGAGGCGGAGATAGGCGAGAATGTCCTTGATCTCCTTCCGTTCGAAGAACTTGAACCCGCCGAACACTTTATAGTTGATGCCGTACTTGGTAAATTCCTGCTCGTAGGAGCGGGTCAGAGCGTTGATGCGCATGAGCACGGCGAAATCGGAGAGCTTCTTGCCGTTTCGCGCCGCCTCGGCAATGATGCGGGCGCAGTAGAGGGCTTCCCCCGCCTCCTCGTCGGCCTCAAAGCAGACGGGCTTTGCGCCGTCCTCGGCGGCCGTCCAGAGCTGTTTGCCCTTGCGCTGGCTGTTGTGCGAAATGGAGGCGTTCGCGAGGGCGAGAATGGCCCCCGTGGAGCGATAATTGCGCTGGAGTTTATAGATCTTCGCGTTCGGAAAACTCTTCTCGAAGTGCAGAATATTCTCGATCTTGGCCCCCCGCCAGCCATAGATGGACTGGTCGTCGTCGCCGACGACAAAGAGGTTCCCGTGCACCGAGGAGAGGATCTTGATGATGTTGAACTGCACCTCGTTGGTGTCCTGAAACTCGTCGACGTGGATATAGCGGAACTTGCCCGAGAGGTATTCCCGCGCCTCGGCGTCGGAGGCGAGGAGGGCGAGGGCCTCGGAGAGGAGATCGTCGAAGTCGAGGGCATTGTTCTGACGGAGGTGGGCCTCGTAGCGGGCGTAGACCTTGGTGACGGCCTCGATGTTTCGCTCGTAGCTGTATTTTTTCCTGTACTCGTCGGGCTTGAGGCCGAGCATCTTGGCGTTGGTGATATGGAAGCGAATGGACTTCAGAAGGCCGTCATCGTCGGTGTAGCCGCATTCGCGGAAGGCCTGCTTGACGACGGCGTTGCGCTCCTGCTCCGAATAGATGGAAAAATTCTCGGTGATGCCGCGCTTCTGCGCGTACATGCGGAGTATCTTCACGCACATGGAGTGAATGGTACACACCCACATGCCGCGGATGTCTGTACGGTGCTCCAGCCTCTCGCGCATCTCGGCGGCGGCCTTGTTTGTGAAGGTGATGGCGAGAATGGAGGAAGGGCTCACGCCTAAATCCCCGACGAGGTGGGCGATCCGCGCCGTCAGTACCCGCGTTTTTCCGCTTCCCGCCCCCGCGAGCACAAGGACTGCGCCCTCGGTGTCGTTGACGGGAAGGATCTGTTCTTCGTTCAGCTCCCGAAAATCTTCCATGAGTATGATTATATCAAATTATAATAGAAAAAGCAAGGCCGACGTTTTAATTAAACCCTGAAAATTAAAAAAAGCGTTGAGGCGCAATCAGAATGCCTCGTCGCACCGTGCGCTCATGCTGAGGCGTAGCCGAAGCATCTCATAGACCCAAGGAACAGTCCCCTCGTCGCACCTCATAGGGGAGATGTCACGAAGTGACAGAGGGGTTTCTCTCGGCTCCTCCCAAGGAGGAGCTGTCGAGCGAAGCGAGACTGAGGTGGGCATCATTCAGAATCGTTGCCCACCCCCCTACCCCCCTCCTCGGGAGGGGGTAAGAGCGGGGCAGCGAGACTAACCGCTCATTCTGAGGCGAAGCCGAAGAATCCCCTAAACGAAGTCTGTGGATTTATGAGATCCTTCGCCTACAGCTCAGGATGAGCGGGGTTTCCCCTTGTCGCCCCTCGTAGGGGAGACGTCACGAGCGAAGCGAGACAGAGGGGTTTCAAAAAACCCCTTTGGCTCACTGCGTTCGCCACTGCCTCGGGCGGGTAGTACCCCGCCCTACTTCGCGCTTCGCGCTCGTGCCGCGCTTGGAGACAAATAGAATGCGCGCGGGGCGGTCAGCATTTGCCCGAAACATATGGGCAAATGCAAAGAGAATTTTGCGCCAAAGATTATCAATCTTTGGCAGAAGTGCAAAATTCTCCCCTAAAAAGGGCAGCAAGGAGACACCCCCCTATCCTCCACCCTCAAGCATAAGGGGGGAGGCGCTGGTTTTTTCTTGCCTGCCCCCTTTCCAATGGTGGAGTGGCACAGTTCTGCTTCTCCCGCCTGCCCCCTTCTCAAGGGGGCGGGGTAGGGGTGGGGGTTCATTCCCATTCCCTTGCCTTAGGCGGAATTCACTTCCGCCGTGGGCGACTCAATTTGCCGAAACCTTTCGGCTTGTTGTCCCTGCAGAGTGCCTTCCGAGGCCAACTCGATTGATGTTGATAGCACTTTCGCTCGAACATTTCTTTTCGAAGCCCCGCGAGATTCTTCGGTCGCTTCGCTCCCTCTGAATGACGCAGGAATGCGGTGACCCACCCCCTACCCCCCTCCTCGGGAGGGGGTAAAAGTGGCGGGGCGAGTAAAGAAATGTTCGAAATCATTCCCATTCCCTTGCCTTAGGCGGAATTCACTTCCGCCGTGGGCGACTCAATTTGCCGAAACCTTTCGGCTTGTTGTCCCTGCAGAGTGCCTTCCGAGGCCAACTCGATTGATGAACAATGCACTTTCGCTCGAACATTTCTTTTCAAAGCCCCGCGAGATCCTTCGCTTCGCTCTGGATGACGCAGAAATGAGGTGACCCACCCCCCTACCCCCCTCCCACGGAGGGGGCGAGAAAGTGGCGGGGCGAGCAAAGAAATGTTCGAAATCCTTCCCAATTCCTTGCCTTAGGCGGAATTCACTTCCGCCGTGGGCGACCCCATTTGGTACCCTACGGGAACCTTATTGTCTTTCAAG
>CANQOX010000062.1 GCA_947625595.1 uncultured Clostridia bacterium | reverse complement strand
CAAAATTCTCTTTGCATTTGCCCATATGTTTCGGGCAAATGCTGACCGAATGCGGGTCGCTACCCGCATGAGACAGTGCCCCGCAGGGGCAAAGGGGTTTCAAAACCCCTCTGTCTCGCTTCGCTCGACTTCTCCCCTGAAAGGGGCGACAAGGACCTCTTGCAGGGCGCTCCCCCGCGCTCATCCTGAGCCGCAGGCGAAGGATCTCATAGACCTACGGAGCCGCCCCCGCGTCATTCTGAGCGTAGCGAAGAATCTCATAGGGCGATGTCAGCATAATAGCGGCGAGATGCTTCGGGTCAGCCCTTTTGACTTCGTAATGCTACCGTCCTCAGCATGACGCCGCTACTACGCACTTCGTTCTTCGGGATCCCTCGACACGCCGCCTGTGGCGGCGGCTCGGGATGACGCGATGACGCGATTGCCTACGGAGCCTCTCCCTCCGCGCTCATCCTGAGCCATAGGCGAAGGATCTCATAGACCTACGGACTTCGTTTAGGGGATTCTTCCCCTTCGACTGCGCTCAGGGTCAGAATGAGCATACCACCTCCGAGGAGCCCCTCTTCTCGCCCCCTTGAGGGGCGCCTCTTCTTACCCCCTCCATGGGAGGGTGGGCAGGCGGACTTCGTTTGAGCGAACCCCGTCAATAGTCCGACAGGCCGAGGAGGTAGTCGGAGGAAAGATCGAAGAGCCTGCAGATCGCCGCAAGTTGGTCATAACTGCATTCATAGACGCCTTTCTCAAACCGTTCATATACGGGTTGCGCGATCCCGAGATGATGCGCGACCTCCCTCTGCGTCATTTTGAGCTGCAACCGCCGTTCCTTGAGCTTTGCACCGAGTTCTTTTTTGAGGATCTTTTCCATAAGCGTATTGATTTCATAATACAGTATGTGTATCATAAAATCACAAATAATACGGTTACTGTATCTCCTCGCCGCTTCGCCGAAATCTCTTTCCTCGCCTTTCTCCCTTTTCCGATATTGACAATTCCCGCAGATTTTGATATAATGGTTCCGTATGAGCACAAAGGGCAAATTTATCGTATTTGAAGGCATCGACGGCAGTGGAAAGAGCACACAGATGAAACTGCTGTCCCAATATCTCACGGACCGTTCTGTCCCCAACGTCTGCACGCACGAGCCGACCGACTCGCCGTTCGGACGCCTCGTCCACGCCTGTATGAAGGGAAGTGTGGACACGGGCGAACACACCATCGCCGCCATGTTCGCGGCCGACCGCCTCGATCACATCGAGAACCCCGTCTACGGCATGAAGAAGACCTTGGAGGAGGGGACGACCGTCCTCTGCGACAGGTACTATTTCTCCTCCTTCGCCTACAATGGCGGCTTTGTCCCCCTCGAATGGGTGGAGGAGCTCAACCGTCCCGCGATGGAACTGCTTCGCCCCGACCTCGTCCTCTTCATGGACCTCTCCCCCGAGACGAGCATGGGGCGCGTGGAGAAGAGGGAGGCGCGGGAGCGCTACGAGACCCTCGAGAAACAGCACAAGGTCAGGAGCAAATTCTTTGAAGTGTTCGACCGCTATCGGGAGAGGGAGAACATCGTCATCATCAAGAGCGAGGAGGAGAAGGAGCGCACGCAGGCGGAGATCCGCAGAGCGGTGGACGCGCTCTTCGGATTCTGATATGGAAAAACAGCTCACGATCGGCCGCATTCTCAAGCCGCAGGGCATTCGCGGCGAGGTCAAAGTCAAGCCCTACACCGACAGCGCGGAGGACTTTTCGGGCCTCAAGCGCGTCTACATCGACGGGACGGAGTACAGGATCCTCTCCTGCCGCATCGGCGGGGAGGACGTCTTTCTCAACCTTCGCGGCGTCGCCGACAGGAATGCGGCGGAGTTTTTGCGGAATAAGGAGATCGTCATTCCCCGCGACGAGGCCCCCGAGCTCGAGGAGGGCGTCTACTACATCGCCGATCTCCTCGGCAGTGAGGTCGTCACGGAGGAGGGGGAGTTCTTGGGCAAGCTCACCGACGTGCGGCAGGCCTCGACGGACGTCTACACCATCGAGAAGGACGGGAAGGAGATCATGTTTCCCGTCGCGGACGGGGTCGTCGTGAGCGTCGATCCCGACGCCATGCGCATCGTCGTCAATAAAAAGAGATATCAGGAAGTCGCGGTCTTATAGGCCGCAAAGGAGAAAACATGTCGCTCATTTTGGAATGCGGGAATCTTTCCAAGACCTACGGAAAGACGGTCGCCCTCTGCAATGTCGATCTCAAGGTCGAGTCGGGCGGCGTCGTGGGGCTTCTCGGCCCCAACGGGAGCGGAAAATCCACGCTCATCAAGCTCGCGATGGGCATGCTTCAGCCGACGTCGGGCGCGATCCTCATCGACGGGAAGGCCCCCTGCGCCGCGACCAAGGCGGTGACGGCCTATCTGCCCGATACGAACTTTCTGGCGGACTGGATGAAGGTCTCGCAGGCTGTCGCCTATGTGAAGGACTTCTTCCCCGATTTTCGCGAGGAGAAGGCAAAGGAGATGCTCGAGCGCCTCGGCATTCGCCTCGATTCGAGGATCAAATCGCTCTCCAAGGGCAACAAGGAGAAAGTCGGTCTCATTCTGACGATGGCGCGGGAGGCCAAACTCTACATTCTCGACGAACCGATCGCGGGCGTCGATCCCGCCGCGCGGGACTTCATTCTCGACGTCGTGATGAGGAACAAGCCGAAGGATTCGACGATCTTCCTCTGCACCCACCTCATCGCCGACATCGAGCCCATTCTGACGCACGCGATCTTTTTGAACCGCGGCCTTGTCGTCCTCGACGAGGACGCCGACGCCCTGCGCGAGCGGGAGGGGAAGAGCCTCGACGAACTCTTCAGGGAGGTATTCAGATGGTAAAACTCTTGAAGCACGAACTCATCGCACTCTTCCGCGTGCTCCTCTTCTTTGCGATCGCCGTCGTCGTCTTCGCCGCGATCGGGAGGATCCTGCTCGCCGTGGAGATCGGGAATGCGGGGCAGGGGATCCTCACGTTCCTCTTCGTCCTGTTCTATGTTTTCGCCATTATGGCCCTCGTCGGGGCGGCGTGGGTGCTCGGCATCTCGCGGTTCTATAAGACGCTGTTCACGGGCGAGGGGTATATGACCCTCTCCCTGCCCGTCACGCCGACGCAGATCATCTGGGCGAAGCTCCTCTCCTCCATCATCGCGATGTTTGCGGGATGCCTTGTGAGCGCGCTCTCCCTCTGCATCTTCTTCATCGGCCTGCCCTCCAACATTCTCTCCGAGATCGGCATCGATATCCTTGTGTCCTTCCAGGAGTGGTTCGACAGCATTGTCGCCGCGCCGCTGCAGTTTGTCGAGGAGCTCATTCTCTACATCGTCACGATCCCTGTGACCCTTCTCATCATCTACGCCTGCATTTCCCTCGGCCAGCTCTTCACGAATCACAGGAAACTCATGATGTTCGTCATCATCGTCGCGCTCTATATCGTGGGACAGATGCTCTCGCTCTACGCCGTTCAGCCCATCTATGAGGCGGCGGCGAAGGTCTCTGTCCACCTCTATCTGTGGCTGGAGATCTTCCTCGTCACGGCCATCGACGTCGGGTGTTTCTTCCTCGTGCGCTACATTCTCAAAAACAAGGTCAATCTCATCGTTTGATATGAAAATCACCGTCTTAACGCTGTTCCCCGAGATGTTTTCGGCCCTCTCCGAGAGCATCATCGGCAGGGCGCAGAAGGAAAACAAATTTGTCCTCGACGTCGTCGACATCCGAAAGTACACCGAGGACAAACATCTCAAGTGCGACGACTACCCCTTCGGCGGCGGCGCGGGCATGGTCATGATGGCCCAGCCCATCGGAAGCGCCATCGAGGCCGTCGACCCCGCGCACAGGGCGAGGCGCATTTACCTCTCCCCCAAGGGGAAGACGCTCACGCAGGAGAAGGTCATTTCCCTCGCCGAGGGGGAGGACCTCGTGCTCCTCTGCGGCCACTATGAGGGGGTGGACCAGCGGGCCATCGACCTCTTCATCGACGAAGAGATCTCCATCGGCGACTATGTCCTGACGGGGGGAGAGCTCCCCGCAATGGTTTTGGTGGACTGCGTCGCGCGCTATCTCGACGGCGTCCTCTCTCCCGCCTCGCTCGTGGACGAGAGCTTTTCGGAAAACCTCCTTGAGTACCCGCAGTACACCCGTCCCGTGGAGTATCGGGGGCTGACCGTGCCCGAAGTGCTCCGCAGCGGCAATCACGCCGCGATCGACAAGTGGCGGCGGGAACAGGCCATCGCCCTCACCAAAAAAATGCGCCCCGATTTATTGAAGTGAGGGGGAATTAGAATGACACCCCTTCCGTCACTTCGTGACATCTCCCCTACGAGGGGCGACAAGGGGTATGCTCATTCTGAGCGAAGCGAAGAATCCCCTCAAATGAAGTTCGTGGGTCTATGAGATCCTTCGCCTGCGGCTCAGGATGAGCAGGTTCTTATCCCCCCCGTAAGGGTGGGTCACCCGCATTTTCCGATCATGAAAAACATTCAATGGTACCCCGGGCACATGGCGAAGGCCATGCGCGTCATGGGAGAAAACTTAAAACTCTGCGACGGCGTCGCCATTGTGCTCGACGCGCGGTGCCCCGCGGCCTCTTACAACAGGGGGATCGCGGACATGGTGGGGGGAAAATCTGTCCTCTACATTCTGAACAAGGCGGACATGGCCTACCCCGACGGCGCCGCCGAGGCCCTGAAGGCGAGCGGAAAGCAGGTTATTTGCGTCAACGCGACCGACCAGCGCGCCGCCCGTTCCCTCTTGCAAGCCATGGAGACGGTCGTAAGTGACCGCCTCGCGCGGAACAGGGAGAAGGGCACAGTCCGCCCCATGCGCTTCCTCATCGCGGGCGTTCCGAATACGGGCAAGAGCACGCTCATCAACCTGCTTGCGGGCGGCAAAAAGGCCGCAACGGGTGACAAGGCGGGCGTCACGCGGGCCAAGCAGTGGGTCAAGTGCGGCAGTTTTGAACTCCTCGACACCCCCGGCGTCATGCCGCCCTCCTGCGAAAATCAGACTTTGGCGCGGCGGCTCGCCTTTGTCGGAAGCATCAACGACGACATTTTGGCCATTGACGAGATCGCGCTCTGCCTCCTCGAGGAACTTTGGGCGAAGGCCCCGCAGGGACTGAAGGACCGCTACGGCATTGACGGCGGCTCGCCCCTTGAAATGCTCGACAGCGTCTGCAGGAAGCGTGGGTTCATGCTCCGCGGCGGCGAATACGACTATGAGCGGGGGGAAAGGGCCGTGCTCGACGATTTCCGCAAGGGCCGCCTCGGCAGGGTCCAATTCGACAGCCTCGATGACCTCAAATCCGTTGGATTGATATAGGTTTCGAACATTTCTTTGCTCGCCCCGCCACATTCTCGCCCCCTCCGTGGGAGGGGTGGAGCGGCGCAGTTCTGCTCAACAGTGCGGTGCACTGTGAGCTGCGCCGCGACAGGAGCGCTGGCAAGCGCGACGGGCTTTGCAGCGGTCCCTGCCACCGCAAAGTAGGGGGTGGGTCACCGCATTCCCTTGTCGCCCCTCATAGGGGAGATGTCGAGGCGTAGCCGAGACAGAGGGGTTTTGAAACCCCTTTCCCCCTACGGGGGACTTCCCCTAAAGGGGCAGCGAGGAGATACTGCGTCATTCAGAGCGAAGCGAAGGATCCCCTCAAACGAAGTCCGTGGGTCTATGAGATCCTTCGCCTGCGGCTCAGGATGAGCAGGTTCTTACCCCTCCGAGGTAGAGTGGGTCACCGCATTTTCAGACACATATGGACGAACTGACTTACGAAAGACAATATTTCTCCATGGGCTATGCCGCCGTGGCGGGGGTCGATGAAGTGGGCAGGGGCCCTTTGGCGGGGCCCGTCGTCTGCGCCGCCGTCATTCTTTCCCTCGACGAAGAGAAGCGCATTCTCGGCATCGACGACAGCAAAAAGCTCTCCGCAAAGAAGCGCGAGGAGCTCGCCGCACGCATCAGGGAGGCCGCCCGCGCCTTTTCCGTCGCCGAAGTGGACGAGAGGACCATCGACGAGATCAACATTTTACAGGCGACGCGGCTGGGCATGAAAAACGCAATACAGGGTCTCAAAATCGCCCCCAATTTTGTCCTCACCGACGGCAATATGACCCTCGACATCGCCATTCCGCAGAGGAGCATCGTCAAGGGGGACGCCCTCGTCTGTTCCATCGGCGCGGCGAGCATCGTCGCCAAGGTCTACCGTGACGAACTCATGCGGAGGTACGCCGAGGAGTTCCCCGAGTACGGATTTGAGAAAAACGTCGGCTACGGCACCAAACAGCACATCGACGCGATCAGGGAGTTCGGGATATGCAGGATCCATCGAAAAACTTTCATCAAAAAATTCTGGGACGGCAGGGAGAGGACCTGACGGTCAAATATTTGAAAAGGCACGGGTACAAGATCCTGAAGCGCAACTTCAGGACCCCTTTCGGCGAGGCCGACATCGTGGCGAAGAGTCCCGACGGCTACACCTGCCTTGTCGAGGTCAAAGCGCGGGAGACGGACGCGTTCGGCCTGCCCACGGAGGCAGTGACCCGCCAAAAACAGCAGAGATACCGCATGATGGCCAAGTTTTGGTGCGAACTGCAGAACAGGGAAGTCCCAATTCGCTTCGACGTCTCCTCCGTCTTCGACGGCAAGATCGAATACTTCGAAAACGCATTCATATAAAAAAATCAAATCAAATTCATGCTATAAAGAAAATCAAAACAAGCATTATAATTTTTATTTTAACTTTTTATTCCAAAACACTCTCCACACCTAAAGAAGGCGGAGCAATGAAAGCAAAATTTATAGTAATCGATTTTTTTCTTTTCTTTTGATTTATTTTTTAATGACAGCGGACAAAAAGCATAAGGCCAACTTATACGTTCTATTTGTTGATATAAAAATAAACAATAAATAAATACCTTGCAAAGACATGCAAAATATGGTATAATCTTAAACAAGAAATAATTTTAAGAGGTGATTTTATGCGAAAAATTAAAAAATCAATTTTTGCAGTCTTTACTTCACTCTTATTATCTTTTGCTTTTGTTTTTTTCGTGATGCAAAAAGTATCGATTGCAAAGGCGGCGACTGACGACGAAGGGATTTCTCACGAACAACTATTGCAATATTTTTCTAATACTCGTAGTTTGAATGCAGAGAATCAAGATGTTTCTTTGTTGGCGTATGATAGTGTAGAATATGTTTATACACCAAACGGAACGCCGGTTGAAGTAATAAGAAGATTTTTGGATTACAGTGAATCCGAGAAAGATGAAATTAATAAATCAGTTGAAAAGGAGTATCCGTTGGTGAAAAGACTTGGGCCTCCGACCACAGCTTATAATTGCCATTCTTATGCATGGTATATGAATTCGACAGATAATCCTTTTTGGATGAATGATCCTACTCCATATTATAATGATGGTAGCTATATAGAAAGTAGCTCCCCTGGTGTTGGTAAAATCATTTGCTATTATGATTCAAATGATGTGATTACACATTCAGGAATTATAACTGATAAAACTATATCTTGGTCTAAACAGTTATCTAATTTTACTGTTACATCAAAATGGGGGGGAGGTGGACTCTATGAGCATAATGCTACAGATTGCCCGTATTACTCTGATGATAGTACTCCTATCTTCTCTCGTGTGAGATATTTTATCCAAAACACAATACCCCATGTACACACTTATGACGAAAAATGTGTAAGTGTTGATGAAAAATTTCATAAATCCACTTGCATTTGTGGTGAATCACGGTTGTCTGCTCATTATGTTATAAGCAGTGAGGTTAAGGGACGCCGTGGAAACTGCGCTGATTGTGGAAAGTTGCTTGATTTAGGAACTGGTCCTTATCCTTCAATTATCACAGGCATGGTTTTGACCCCTAACGGTAGCTATGTTACATCGAATGGTATTTTAGTGTTAGATGAGGCAGATGTAGATCTGTATTTTGAATTGGCTTCATCGCTGACAAACGAAATCAATTAAATTATCAATAAGGGAGGTTTTTCATGAACAAAATCAAAAAGAATTTGCTGCTGTATATTGCGTGTGGATTCGCCATTGCCGCCATCTTTATGATGTTCGCGCCCGCAAGCCATTTCTTCCCGCCGTACTTTTCGCAAAGTTTTTTGCAGAGTTTTACGGGTGTGCAAATGACATTTGGTTACGCAGAGGAAATCTCCACGGGGAGCGGCACAGTTCTCGAAGTTTATTTCAAATTTTCGGCAAATATCCTCACCTATCTGTTTTTGATTAGCGGCATCGTCTTTGCCATACTTGCGGCCCTGGGGAAGTTTGATAAAATTTCAAAGGTCGTTTCCGCGGTGTCGTTTATTTTAGCAGGCGTCCTCTATTTTTTTATGATACAGCTTTCATCCTTCGGCGAAGGATTGATAAAAGTGGGGTATTCGGCAATATTGATAGAACTCGTGCTGGACATCGGACCGATATTGGGAGGGATCTTCTCGTTGATCGCCGCGCTGCTTGTGATCCTGGATCTCTTTAAGGACAAGATCCTGAAAAAGGACTGACATGCATTCTATTTGCATTCCATTTTCTAAACACAAGAAAAAATCCGCACCGTGTGCGGATTTTTTTGGATTTGGAAGAGAGTATAGTCCCTCGTCGCCCCTAAGAGGGCGACGAGGGGTCTTTGCGTCATTCAGAGCGAAGCGATGAATCCCGTAGAGGAGAGTACGGACTTCGTTCACGGGATCCTTCGACACGCCACCTTCGGCGGCGGCTCAGGATGACGCGGAGAGCGGGGCAATGAAAAGGCTCCTCCCACGGAGGGGGTAAGAGCGCGGCACTCCTCGGGAGGGGGGGAAGAGAGTAAACTGCGCTCATCCTGAACGCAGTGAAGGATCCCCTCAAACGAAGTCCGCAGG
>CANQOX010000061.1 GCA_947625595.1 uncultured Clostridia bacterium | reverse complement strand
GGGGAAAGGATGTTCTCCTACCGCTTCAAGGGGTATTGGAAGGACGTCGGCACGATCTCTTCGCTCTGGGAGTCCAATATGGACCTCCTCGGCGAGGATCCCGTCTTTGACGTGGGCGATCCCGACTGGAAGATCCACTCCCGCAACCCGCTCGCACCGCCCGAGCACATCGGCGACAATGCCGTCGTGAGCAATTCGCTCATCGCCCTCGGCTGTGAGATCGACGGCGTCGTCCAAAATTCCGTCATCGGCTCCAATGTCACCATCGAGGAGGGGGCCGAGGTAGTCGACAGCGTCCTCATGGCGGGGACGGTCGTCAGGAAGGGGGCCAAAGTCTTCTATTCCATCATCGACGAGAATGTCACCGTCGAGGAGGGGACAGTGGTCGGCGTGCCCAAGGAGAGCGGCGGTGGCATTGCCGTTCTCGGCAGAAATATTTCCGTCTCGGGAAAGATCGACGGCGGAAAGATCATCGATAAGGATTACAAGGGGGAATAAGACAATGGCACATTCAGCAGTAGGCGTCATTTTTTCAAATATTCACGATGAAAACGTTCCCGAGCTCTCCCGCCACAGAACGATGGCCTCCATTCCCTACGGCGGAAGGTACCGTCTCATCGACTTCACCCTCTCCAACATGGTGAATTCGGGCATCACGACGGTCGGCATCGTCACAAAGAACAACTATCAGTCGCTCATCGACCACCTCGGGAGCGGCAAGGATTGGGACCTCGCCAGAAAGGACGGCGGCATCATTCTCCTTCCGCCCTACTCTAACGAGACCGACGCGCCCTATACGACCCGCCTTGAAGCCCTCATGGGCATCACGGGCTTTTTGACGCACCGCAACGAGGATTACGTCGTCATCACAGACTGCGACGGCATCGCGCATGTCGACCTTCAGGAGATCATTCACTTCCATGAGGAGAGGCAGGCGGACATCACCATGGTCTACCATGAGGAGACCGAGCCCGTCCAGTCGTCCTACTACATGACCCTTCAGCCCGACGAAACGGGCCGCCTCAAGGGACTCAAGATCAATCCCAAGCTCAAGGGCGGCAAGTACAATCTCTATGTCAATATCATGGTGATGAGCAGGGAATTCCTCATCAACACCATCCAGGAGGCCGTGACGCGCGGACTTTCGAGCTTCGGCAGGGACATCCTTGCCAAGAACGTCGACGCCCTCCGCATCTATGGGTACAAGTTCGGCGGGTACTACGCGACGATCAGTTCCCTTCAGAATTATTACGCCCACAGCATGGAGCTCCTCCAGAAGGACGTCCGCGACGAACTCTTCGGCGCGCGCGATATCTATACCAAGGTCCGCGATTCTGCCCCGAGCAAGTACACCGAGGGGGCGGTCGTGAAGAATTCTCTGATCTCCGACGGCTGCGTCATCGAGGGGACCGTCGAGAACTGCATTCTCTTCCGCGGCGTCAAGATCGGGAAGGGGAGCGTCGTCAGGAATTCCATCATCATGCAGGATACGGTCATCGGGTCCAATGTCACCCTTGACTGCGTCATCACCGATAAGAACGCCGTTGTCCGCGACAGACGGAGACTTGCGGGTTGCGAGGCCCTGCCTTACTTCATCGCCAAGGGCAGAATGCTCTAAAAAATTGATAGGGGGAAAATGTCATGAGTGAAAGAACAGCAAAGAGGGGAAAGAAGGCCCACGCCGAGGACCTGCCTGCGACGGAGGTCGCGGGAAAGGCCGAGACGCCCGCACCCGAACCCGCGCCCGAGATCTCTGTGGAGGCCAAAAAGAAAATTCTCTTCGTCGCCTCCGAGGCCGCGCCCTTCATCGCGACGGGCGGCCTTGCCGAGGTCATCGGATCCCTTTCCAAGGCTTTGGCGCGCTCTGACCGTTACGACGTGCGCGTCATGGTCCCGCTCTATCAGGACATCAAAAAGGAGTATAGGAAGGATTTCAAATTCCTCGGCAATACCTATGTCACGCTGTCTTGGCGGAACCAGTACTGCGGCGTGTTTGAGTATCAGCAGGACAATGTGACCTACTATTTCCTCGACAACGAGTACTACTTCAAGCGGCCCGGGTGTTACGGGTATTACGACGACGGCGAGCGGTTCGCCTTCTTCTGCCGCGGCGTCATGGAGATGATGAACTTCATCGGCTTCTATCCCGACGTCATGCACTGCCACGACTGGCAGGCGGCCCTTGCGGCGCTCTATCTCAAGACGATCTATTGCTTCCGTCCCGAGTATCAGTTTATCCGCGCCTGCTTTACAATTCATAATATTGAATATCAAGGCAAATATTCCCTCGACATCCTCGAGGACCTCTTCGGCATCTCCTATCATTTCCAGAATCTCGTGGAGTATGACCGCTGTATCAACCTGATGAAGGGGGCCATCGAGTGCTGTGAATGCTTCTCGACGGTCTCGCCGACCTATGCGCAGGAGATCAAGGATCCCTACTATTCGCACGGCCTCGATCCCATCATCCGCAGGAACGAATTCAAGTTGCGCGGCATTCTCAACGGCATCGACCCCGACTATTACGATCCCGCGACGGACATTTCTCTCTTCAAAAATTACAGCGCGGACGACATGGCGGGCAAGGCAGTCTGCAAGGAGGAGCTTCAGCGCATGCTCAATCTCCCCGTCAAGCCCGACACGCCCATCATCGCCATGATCACCCGCCTCGTGACCCATAAGGGCCTTGACCTCGTCAAAGAGGTCATCGAGCAGGCGCTCCGTCAGGATATGCAGTTTGTCCTCCTCGGAACGGGCGATTCGTCGTATGAGATCTACTTTTCCGACCTCGCAAGGCGGTATCCGGGGAAGGTCGTCTCGATCATTTCCTTCAATTCCGACCTCTCGAGGAAAATTTATTCGGGCGCAGATCTCTTTCTCATGCCCTCGAAGAGCGAGCCCTGCGGCCTTTCGCAGATGATCTCTTCCCGCTACGGCGCGGTCGCGATCGTGCGCGAGACGGGGGGACTGCGCGACAGCATCACGCCCTTCGGCGCGGGCGGGAACGGGTTCACCTTCCGCGATTACAACGCCTATGATATGCTCTATGTCATCAATGAGGCGATCGGCGTCTACCACAGCCCCGAAATCTGGAAGAATCTCGTCCACAGGGCCATGACGACCGATTTCAGCTGGGCATCCTCCGCGCACTACTATGAGGAAATGTATCTCGGACTTTTGAAGTAAATCACTTTTTTATGCAGGAGAAAACAAATACATGGCAAAATTGACAGAACAGGAAGCGAAGCGGCTGATCGCGGGCAAGTTGGAGCGCTATTTCGGCGTCAGCCCGCAGGAGGCGTCCAGAGAACAGATCTACAAGGCCGTCGTCATGAGCGTGAGGGATATCATGCTCGAAAAACGGCAAAAATTCCACCTGAAGATCAAGGCGGCGAAGGCAAAGCGCGTCTACTATCTCTGCATGGAATTTTTGATGGGGCGTTCGCTCAAGAACAGCATCTACAATCTCGGCATCGAAAGGCCGCTTGCCGACGCCCTGAAGGGACTTGACATCACCCTCGATGAACTCTACGAAGAGGAGCCCGATGCAGGACTCGGAAACGGCGGTCTCGGAAGGCTCGCTGCGTGTTTTTTGGACGGCCTCGCGACGCAGAACTATCCTGCTATGGGATTTTCGATCTGCTATCAGTACGGCCTCTTCAAGCAGAAGATCGTCGACGGCTGGCAGATGGAGCTGCCCGATGTCTGGCTTCCCGGGGGCGAGGCTTGGCTCACACAGCGCTCCGACAAGCAGTTCATCGTCCGCTTTGACGGCGAACTTGAGGAGAAGTGGACGGACCACGGCATGGAGACGCTCTACCACAATGCCAAGGAAGTCGAGGCGATCGCCTGCGACATCATGGTCTCGGGAGCCGATTCGGAGGCGGTCAGCGTGCTCCGCCTCTGGCGTTCGAGGGCGGTACAGAAGTTCGACATGCAGCTCTTCTCGCAGGGAAACTATGAGGCCGTCATGCGCGACGACAGCGATGCACAGCTCATTTCCAAGGTCCTTTATCCCTCTGATAACCATTATGAGGGCAAATCGCTCCGCCTGAAACAGCAGTATTTCCTCGTTTCGGCGTCCCTGCAGTGCATCGTTGCCGACCACAAGCGCCGCTACGGTTCTCTCAACCTTCTGCCGCAGATGGCGGCCATTCACATCAACGATACGCACCCCGCGCTCGCCATTCCCGAGCTCATGCGCATCCTGCTCGATGAGAATTTCTACAGCTGGGAGGTCGCTTGGAACATCACGACGGCGACCTGCGCCTATACCAACCACACGGTCATGGCCGAGGCGCTCGAGACTTGGGCGGAGGACCTCATCGCTCGCAGGCTTCCCCGCATCTATGCTATTTTGAAGGAGATCAACCGCCGCTTCTGCGACGACCTTTGGCACAGGTTCCCCGGGGATTGGAACAGAATTTCGCGCATGGCGATCCTGTCCCACAACACCGTCCGCATGGCAAATCTCTGCGTCATGGGTTCCCACAGCGTCAACGGCGTCTCCGAGCTCCACAGTCAGATCATCAAGGACAGCATTTTCCACGACTTTTACGAATACACGCCCGAGAAGTTCACGAATGTCACGAACGGCATCGCCCACAGGCGTTGGCTCAACCAGTCCAATCCCGAGCTCTGCGCCCTGCTCGACGAGTGCATCGGCGCCGGGTACGCGAAGGATGCCTCGAAGCTCGCCGAATTCAAGAAATTCGAGGACGACGAGAGCGTTCTCAAGCGGCTCGACGAGATCAAACGCATCAAGAAACAGCAGTTTGCCGCCTATGCAAAGGCCTATCAGGGCGCGATCGTCGACCCCGAGACGCTGTTTGACGTGCAGGCCAAGCGCATGCACGAGTACAAGCGCCAGCTTCTCAACGTCCTGCACATCATCGCCGAATACAACGCTTTGAAGGAAGATCCCGACCTCGACGTCGTGCCCAAGACGTACATCTTCGGCGCGAAGGCGGCTGCGGGATATGACATGGCGAAGCAGATCATCAAGCTCATCTGCTTCCTCGCCGAGGATATCCGCAAAAATCCGAAGATCAGCGAGAAACTCAACGTCATCTACATGGAGAACTACAATGTCACCATGTCCGAGAAGCTGATGCCCGCCTCCGAGATCTCCGAGCAGATCTCCCTTGCGGGAAAGGAAGCGAGCGGCACGGGCAACATGAAGTTCATGATCAACGGCGCACTCACGATCGGGACGCTCGACGGCGCAAACGTCGAGATGTGCGAGCGTGTCGGAGCCGACAACATCTTCATTTTCGGCCTCAAATCGGACGAAGTCAAACAGCTCTGGAGCAGTGGCTACAATTCGAGCGTCTACTACAATCAGAACTATGCGATGCGGCAGATCATCGAGTCGCTCATCGTCGGCTTCAACGGCTGTTCGTTCGCCGACATCGCCAATTATCTGCTCCGCAACGCGCCCGTCGCAGACCCGTACATGTGCCTTGCAGACTTTGACTCCTATGTCAAGACGCAGACTGCCATGACCGAGCTCTACCGCACGGATAAGCTCGCATGGAACAGAAAATCGCTCAACAACATCGCCGCCGCGGGTTATTTCTCCGCCGACAGGAGCGTCCGCGAATACGCGACAAGGATCTGGAACCTCAAACCGCTGAACAAATAACCGACTGCAATGAATTTTTACTATGACCCGCTGGACCGCACTTGCAAGAGTTTGCGCGGTGCCATCGGGCAGGACAGCGCACTATCGCTTCATCTCTATAACATTGTGGAAAGCGGAGAATCAACATTCTCCGCTCAAACATGTTTGCTCGTTTTGTGGAAAAACGAAGGGGAAAAGCGGTATTTTCCGATGCAACGGGAGGAAAACGGCTTCTCCATCCGCCTGATTTTCTATGAGACGGGGCTCTACTTCTATCACTTCGAGATCGACGGAGCCGCCTTCAAGTGCGGTATGTTGCGGCGGGGGACTTTCTCCGAGACGGCCACAGACTGGCAGATCACCGTCTTTGACGAGAGCTACGAGACGCCCGAATGGTTCAAGGGCGGCGTGATGTATCAGATCTTCCCTGACAGATTTTTCAGAGGCGAGGGGAATTGTCGGCTCACCGAGGGCAAGATCCTGCGCTACGACTGGGGCGGCCTGCCTTCCTTCCGTCCCAATGAGATGGGTAAGATCCTCAATAACGACTTTTTCGGCGGAAATCTCAACGGCATCCGCGAAAAACTCGGCTATCTCAAGGACCTCGGCGTCACCGTCATCTACCTCAATCCCATCTTCGAGGCCTATTCCAACCACCGCTACGACACGGGCGACTACATGAAGATCGACAGCCTTCTCGGGACGGAGGAGGACTTTGACCGCCTTGTCAAGGAGGCCGCCTCGCTCGGCATCCGCATCATTTTGGACGGCGTCTTCAATCACACGGGCGACAACAGCCGCTACTTCAACAAGTACGGCAAATATGACAGCCTCGGCGCCTATCAGTCCAAGGATTCTCCCTACGCCGACTGGTACACCTTCCATGAATTCCCCATGCTCTACGAATGTTGGTGGGGGATCGATGTCTTGCCCGAGGTCAACGAGGCCTCCGAGAGCTATCAGGAGTTCATTCTCGGCGAAAACGGCGTCATAAAACACTGGCTGGGACACGGAATTGGCGGCTACCGCCTCGACGTCGCCGACGAACTGCCCGATTTCTTTGTCAAACGCCTGCGCGAAACCGTCAAGAGCGCCGATCCCGACGCCATTCTCATCGGCGAAGTGTGGGAGGACGCCTCAAATAAGATCGCCTACGAGGTCCGACGGGAGTATTTGCAGGGATTTGAGCTCGACAGCGTCATGAACTATCCGCTCAAGGACGCGATCATCAATTTTGTCCGCACAGGCATGACCTACATGCTCCGCGAGACGATCGCGATGCTCATCGACAACTACCCGAAGCAGACCCTCGACTGCCTGATGAATCTCCTCGGCTCACATGACACGCCGCGCATTCTGACCGTTTTCGGCGGAGAAAGCTGTAACGACAAGGAGACAATGGCTGTCCTGCGCCTGAGCGACGAACAACGAAGGCGTGCCAAAGAGCTCGTAAAGATGGCCGCCGTTCTGCAATTTACGCTCCCCGGGGTGCCGTGCGTCTTTTACGGCGACGAAGCCGCCATGGAGGGCTATCAGGATCCGTTCTGCCGCGGGTGTTTCCCTTGGGACGCGATCGACGAGGAATTACACGATTTTTACCGCATTCTCGGCGGCATCCGAAGCGGTCCGCTCAAGGAAGTTTTCGCCGCGGGGGACTATCGCGAGGTCTTTGCGGACACGGGCTGTCTCGTCTACATGAGAAAGACCGAGAGGAAGAGCGTCGCCGTCTTCGTGAACCGCAGTACCTGCGAATACACCCTGCACTTCGACGGAACATGGAAAGAACTGCTCTCGGGAGAACGGTTCACCGAAAAAATTCCCGTCCGCGGCAAATCCTACGGTATCCTGACCAAATACTATGTCTGACATAATTACTATGTCAGACATAGTACTATCATAGGATTTTTCCGACAAAATCCGACAAAAGCTCGCGAAGAACATTCTGAAAGAACCGCAAAAACTGTTGGAGGAAAATTTTCCGAAGCGATCGAAAATCACCGTAAAACGAAATTTTTTCCGACAAAATAGAAGACAATATTAAAATAGGTCGGACGGACAATCGTTCGGGGAAAATTGCAAAAACTGCCGAAAATCCCCCTGAAATGCCCCATTTTCAGCCTTAACTATTCGTAAAAGCGTGATTTTGCGAATAGTTCGATATGTATGCCTGTCGGGGATTTTCTCCTCCCCACCGAAAAATTATTTCAAAAATCCCCTTTTAACATAAATTGACATCCGCCCCATTTTGCGGTATAATCGTTTTATGGCAAAGAATCTCACCTACTATCAGGAACGGAATTTGAGAAATTTAGACCGCATCGACGGCCTCCTCGACGAACTCCCCGAGTACTGCGAGGATTTTTTTCGCGGCGTCGAGGACCGCACGAGCGTCCTCACCCGCCTCAACTACGCCTACGACCTGCGCATTTTCTTCGACTTCCTCTCCCGCA
Organism: uncultured Clostridia bacterium; assembly: GCA_947625595.1. Lineage (GTDB taxonomy): Bacteria > Bacillota > Clostridia > Christensenellales > Borkfalkiaceae > Gallimonas. The sequence continues at coordinate 934 of CANQOX010000061.1, read as the reverse complement.
AGAAGTTCAGAAATAAGTCGGCCAAGGAAATCACTCTCGAGGATCTCGAGCAAGTGACCGACACGGACATCGAGATCTTCCTCTCCTATCTCTCCCACTATTCCTTCGGCGGCAAGCAACTCTCCTGCAATGAGCGCGCCAAGGCGAGAAAGCTCTCCACCGTCCGTTCCCTCTTCAAATATTTCTTCAACAAGGGCCTCATCGGCGTTGACAATGCCGCCAAGGTCTCGACGCCCAAGCTCCATGAGAAGGAGATTATCCGTCTCGAGGGCGACGAGGTCGATGAGATCCTGACCACGGCCGAATACGGAAACGGCCTTTCCGACCACGCCATCCACTATCATGACCGCACGATGACCCGCGACACGGCCATCCTGACCCTCTTTCTCGGGACGGGCATCCGTATCTCCGAGCTTGTCGGGCTCAACGACGACAGTATCAACTTTGACAACAACTCCTTTGTCGTGACCCGCAAGGGCGGCAATCAAGCTATTTTGTACTTCTCCGACGAGGTCGCAGACGCCCTCGCGGCCTATCTTGAGCAGAAAAAGGGCGACCCGAAGGTCCCGAAGGACACCCCCGCTCCCCTATTTCTCTCCATGCAGTATCGTCGGATCACCGTCCGCGCCGTCGAAAACCTCGTCAAAAAGTACGCCAAGATCGTCACCCCGCTCAAAAAAATTACCCCCCACAAGCTCCGCTCCACCTATGGCACCGCCCTCTATCGTGAGACCAAGGACATCTACATCGTTGCGGACGTCCTCGGACACAAGGACGTCAACACCACGCGGAAGCATTACGCCGCCATTACGGAGGATAACCGACGCTCTGTCGCGGGAAAAGTGCGGCTCCACCGTGACGAGGAGGACGACGATTGAGCGCAGAGATCATCTATGTCATTCAGCCCGTGGAGGGCGAGAGATCCAAAGTCCTG
>CANQOX010000060.1 GCA_947625595.1 uncultured Clostridia bacterium | reverse complement strand
GGAGGATCCGCTCATCCTGAGCGCAGCGAAGGAGGATCCGCTCATCCTGAGCGCAGCGAAGGATCCCCTCAAACGAAGTCCGAACGCCATCTTTGGGATTCTTCGGCTTTGCCTCAGAATGACACGGCGTCAGGGTCAGAGGAGAGTGCCTGCCCCGCATTCCTTGAATCCCTCAAAGAACTCGCGGGAGACAAAAAATGCGTGGCGGTGGGGGAGATCGGCCTCGATTACCATTACGATGGCTCCGACAAGGCGGCCCAGCGCGCCCTGTTTGAGGCACAGCTTCAGCTGGCAGATGCGCTCTCCCTTCCCGTCCAGATCCATTCGCGCGACGCCTGCGCCGACACCCTCGCGATCCTGCGGGCGCATAAAGGGCTCTTACAACACGGATTTTTGATGCACTGTTACAGCTATGGGGCGGAAAATCTTGACGCCTTTTTGGAATTGGGGGCGTATTTTTCCTTCGGCGGCGTCGTCTGCTTCAAAAACGCGCGGCGGGCCGTGGAAGCGGCGGCGGCCTGTCCGATGGACCGCATTCTGACCGAGACGGACAGTCCCTATCTGAGCCCCTTCCGCGGGGAAAAGAACACGCCCGCGAACATTCCCGTCATTGCGGAGAAACTTGCCGCGATCAAGGGAATGCCGCTCTCCGACTTCCTCTCCGCCGTCGACGCAAACGCCTCCCGCCTCTTCGGGATCTGATCGACCAAGAAGCAACCCCCTTGTCGCCCCTTATAGGTCGCAAAACGCAATTCTTGCGCATCAGCACAGTGTGCTGTGCGCTGCGTTTTGCGGTGAGTGAGCGCATTATCCCGCGCGAACGCTGACCGAATGCGGGTCTCTACCCGCATGAGACGATGTCGAGGCGTAGCCGAGACAGAGGGGTTTCAAAACCCCTTTGGCTCACTGCGTTCGCCACTGTCTTGGGCGGGTAGCGCCCCGCCCTCGGTCAGCATTTGCCCGAAACATATGGGCAAATGCAAAGAGAATTTTGCGCCAAAGATTATCAATCTTTGGCAGAAGTGCAAAATTCTCCCCTAAAAGGGGCAGCGAGGATATACGCGCTCATCCTGAAGGAGCGAAGCGACTGAAGGATCTCCTCCAACGAAGTCCGCCCAATCAACCATTATGACAGACACATATACCTATCAGATCGGGAACGATCTCTATATCAACCTCACCAACCGCTGTTCCAACCGCTGTACTTTTTGCGTGCGCAACGGAAAGGAGACCTACGAGGGCTACGCCCTTTGGCTTCACGGCCCCGAGCCGACCGCCGAACAGATCTTGGCCGAGATCGGAGACCCCAAGCGGTTCCACGAGATCGTCTTTTGCGGCTTCGGCGAGCCGACTTGCCGCCTTGATGTGTTGCTTTCGCTCTGCGACGAGATCCACAGAAGAGGGGGGAAGACCCGCCTCAACACCAACGGCCACGGCTCCCTTCTCGCGGGCCGCAGGATCGCCCCCGACCTCAAGGGCCGCCTCGACGGGATCAACGTCTCCCTCAACGCCCCCGAGAAGGGGGAGTATGACGAAATTTGCCGCCCCTGTATCCCGAATGCCTTCGAGGGTATGCTCGCCTTTGCCGCCGACTGCAGAGGGGAGGGGCTCAACGTCTGGTTTTCCGTCGTCGACTGCATCGGCGAAGAGAAGGTCAAAAGGTGCAAAGAACTCGCCGCCGCGGTCGGCATTCCCCTCCGCGTGCGCCCCATGATCGAATGACTGCAAAAAAAGAGGAGAGCCTGTTCGGCTCCCTTTGTCATCTGTGAGGAGGGCAGTTCCCTCGGACACAGTTTGTGAAAGGCTCCCCGCCCGCTTGCAAGGAAAAGTATGGAAGAACTCTCTGAGATCCTGAAAAAAAACGGTTTTGCCTTCAAAAAGAAGTTCGGGCAAAACTTTATCACCGACAAAAATCTTCTCGCCGCGATCGTCAGGGACGCGGGCGCGGACAGAGACGCGACCGTCCTCGAGATCGGCGCGGGCGCAGGCGCTCTGACGCGCGCCCTCTCGGAGGCGGCGGGAAGGGTGCTCTCCTACGAGATCGACCGCACGCTCGCCCCCGTCCTTGCGGAGACGCTTGCAGGGTGCGAAAATGCGGAGGTCGTCTTTCGCGACTTCATGAAGGAGGACATGGCAACGCTCGAGAAGGAGCTCGGCCCCTACGTCGTCTGCGCCAATCTGCCCTACTATGTCACGACGCCCGCTATTCTGCGCTTTTTGGAGGAGGCGAAGCTCTGCAGGAGCGTCACTGTCATGGTACAGGAGGAGGTGGCGGCCCGCTTTTCGGCCAAGGAAAACACGCCCGAATACGGCGCGGTCACGGCCGCGATCGCCCACAGGGGGACGTGCCGTATCACCCGAAAGGTCCCGCGCACGATGTTTTATCCCCGCCCAAACGTCGACTCGGCGGTCGTCCGCATCGATTTCACGGGCGGATTTGAAGTGGTGAGCGAAAGGGCCTTCCGCGAGACCGTGAGGATCGCGTTTCTGTCGCGAAGAAAGACGCTCGAGAACAATCTTATGGCGGCTCTGCACCTTACGCGCGAACGGGCGAAGGCCGTGCTCGCGGCGGCGGGCGTCAGGGAAGGCGTGCGCGGGGAAACGCTCTCTCCGCCCGAACTCGCCCGTTTGAGCGACCTCCTCGCCCGTGAGGACCTCCTCCCGTGACCTCGCTCCGCGAGGCCCCTACCTCCTGCGGGGGGCCTTGCTCATTCTGAAGGAGCGAAGCGACTGAAGAATCCCCTGAACGAAGTCCGTGGGTTTATGAGATCCTTCGCCTGCGGCTCAGGATGAGCGCAAATCGCTCATCCTGAAGGAGCGAAGCGACTGAAGGATCCCGAGGCTCTCCTTGTCGCCCCTTATAGGGGAGATGTCGAGGCGTAGCCGAGACAGAGGGGTTTCCCTCGTCGCCCCTTATAGGGGAGATGTCACGAAGTGACAGAGGGGTTTCAAAACCCCTTTCTCCTCGCAAGCTCGGGGACTTCCCCTAAAAGGGGCAGCAAGGGAACACGCGTCATTCTGAACGCAGTGAAGGATCCCCTCAAACGAAGTCCGTCTACCCCTCGTGGAGGAGGCGGCGGGCGGTCAGGAAGTACGACCACCGCAACGGGGAGAGCTGTTCGATCTTGGCAAAGTCGGAGGCGGTGTGCAGGATATAATTCCCGCCCAAGTACAGGCCGACGTGGCCGACGCGCTCCAGCCCCTTCTTTCCCCGTCGGGAGGCATTGGTAAAGAACATCAGATCCCCCCGTTTCAGTTCTTCGCGGGCGACCTCTTCGCCCTGAAGGACCTGCGTGCGCGTCGTGACGTCCAGCACGATCCCCGCGCCGCGATAGAAGATGTACTGCATCAGGGAGGAGCAGTCGAATTTGTCGGCGGTGAAGTTTTTGAGCAAATTCCCCCTCCCGTCGTGGAGCCGAACGGCCCCATAGACGTAGGGTGTGCCGAGAAGGCGCGTGCCCTCGGCGATGACCCTTTCAACGCTTTCCTCGGCGGGGGTCACGGACATGGTGGCCGTAAATTCCGTCTTTGCGCTCACGAAAGCGGCCTTTCCGCGGTACCATGTCTTGAGCCAGCCGCCCTCCGTTCCGCCGAAGGCGAGGAGGGTGTCCCGCTGTGCCTGCCCGAGCATGGGGAATTCCGTCCCCGCGCCCGTCCGCACATTCAGCCCGTCGGCCCTGACGCAGATGTAGCCGATCTCCTTTGTCTCCTCCTGCGTTGTTTCCGAATTCGGAGGGAACTCCGAATGGGGGATCTCCGTCTCGGAGACGTTCGGCAAACCTTCCTCGGCCCGTCCTTGCGGATCGCCGCAGGCGGCAAGCGGCAGGGCGCAGAAGGCGAGAAAAAGTACGGCGGCAAAAAATTTCCTCATGGCGATCTCCTTTTTCTTTCGTTCAAGAGCATCGTATCACATTTTTATGCGGAGGACAAGATGTGGAAAATCGGGAAACAAGGGAGTTTTTTCCTCGAAATAAGTTGTAATTTTACAGATTTGTGATATAATACGGAAAAAGGGAATATGTGCAAGGGAGAAAGGATATGATTTTCAAAAGTTTTGACGGAAAGGAGATCTTTGTCCGCGAATGGACGGACGTGAAGGCCCCCAAGGCCGTCGTGCAGATCGTGCACGGCATGGCAGAGCACAGCGAGCGGTATGACGCCTTTGCCCGCTTTCTCAACGAACGCGGTTACGTCGTCGTCGCCGATGACCACCGCGGCCACGGCTACACGGACAGGGACACGCTCGGATATGCCGAGGGGCAGATGTTCTTTGACACCGTGAAGGACGAGGGCGCGCTCACAGACTTCTATAAGAAAATCTACCCCGGGCTGAAATATTTCATCTTCGGCTTCTCATACGGGTCCTTCATCACGCAGAGATACATCTCCGACTACGGCGAGAAAGTGGACGGCGCGATCCTCGGCGGGAGCAGTTATAAGAAGGACTTTGAGGTCTACCTCGGCTCCTTTGTCGCCCACCTGAAGGGGGCGAAGAAGCCCGCAAAGCTCATCGAGAAGCTCTCCTTCGGGGCGTATGCGAAGAAATTTGAGGACAAGCAGTGGCTCTCCGTCGACGCCGAGAACAATCAGGCGTATGCCGACGACCCCCTGTGCGGTTTCACCTGCTCTTCGCGCTTCTACCGCGACTTCTTCAAGGGGCTCAAATCCCTCTACACCCAGAGCTACATCAAGGGCCTGCGGCCCGATCTGCCCGTGCTCCTCGTCTCGGGGGAGCAGGATCCCGTCGGCAACATGGGCAAGGGGGTCAAAAAGCTGTACCGCTTCTACACCGAGAAGGCGAAGATGGAGAACGTGACGATCGTCCTCTTCGAAAACGGCCGTCACGAATTCCTGAATGAAAAGGAGAGCCGCGAGACCAAGTGGGGCACGGTCCTGAACTTTCTGGAGGAGAACACATTATAAAGGGATCTGCATACAAGAGCTCCGCGGGGACATCACGAATGTTCCCGCGGTTTAATTAAAAATTGAGCGCATCGCGCTCATTCTGAGCGTAGCGAAGAATCCCCTTCAACGAAGTCTGTTGGTTTATGAGATTCTTCGCCTTCGGCTCAGAATGAGCAGTATTCTCTTGCTGCCCCTCATCAGTCTCGCTTCGCTCGACAGCTTCCCCCCACGGGGGGAAGCCTTTTCTTGCCCCTTCCATGGGGTTTCGCTCTTACCCCCTCCGTGGGGCCTCTCTTTACCCCCTCCCGAGGAGGGGGGTAGGGGGGTGGGTCACCGCATTTCCCTTGTCGCCCCTCATAGGGGAGATGTCACGAAGTGACAGAGGGGTTTTTTGAAACCCCTTTCCCCTCGCAAGCTCGGGGACTTCCCCTGGAAGGGGCAGCGAGTTAAAACCGCGTCATCCTGAGCGGAGCCCGTAGGGCGGAGTCGAAGGATCCCGTGAACGAAGTCCGTACTTTCCTCTTCGGGATTCTTCGCCTTCGGCTCAGAATGACGCGTTACCCCTTCCCGAGAAATGCCTTTTTCCTACCCCCTCCGTGGGAAGGGGGTAGGAAAATAAAAGTCGCTTATAAATGATCTCTCAACTCAAAAAACCGTCGACAGTGTCGACGGTTTTTTGGTTTGGTCATAACGGAGTCAATCGATCTGAAACAGTTCGTTCGGTGTGATCTCATACAAGTCACAGAGCTTCAAAATTTGTTCGTAATTCAACTCAAAGACGCCGTTTTCAAACCGACTGTATTGTTGTTGCGTCATATGAAGGATCGAACCGACAAATTTTTGCGTATAGCCCTTGAATTGTCGGGCCTGCCGCAAATTCGCTCCAATTTTTTGCGCCGTTCTCATACAGTTTTTATATCATAAATTGATGTAAATCACTTGACGCACATCACAATATGATGTATAATAATGTCAAAAAGCGTGATGACAGGGCTTGTATAAACCATAGATCGCTTTTATGGAACCAAAGGAGTTCATTTGACAAGACAGGGCTTGTTGAACAAAAAATAATGCACGGAGGATCGCAGATATGATTCAGTACAAAGTTACGTCTATTCCCAATGTTACCTACAGGGGCGCAGGCAAAAGAGAGTTCCATCATGGATTGACGGTGGAAACATGCAACAAGGCTCTTGCACCTGTGGGACAGGTCATCCAAAACGAAGGAAAGGGCGGGTGGTTACTTCACTCCATAGAGTGTTTGCCGCAGAGGGTGACGCGTAAGAAGGGCATTTTTGAATTTTTGCTGGGGTGGATCCCATTGCTCGGCAATTTGTTGTTCCCTTCCATGAAGCAGGAATGCAGAGAGGGCGTAGACTTTTATTTATACGTTCTTGTTTTTACAAAGGAAGTTTGAATGAAGAGGTGATTTTATTCTCCCTGTAGAATAAAAGTTCTCATCTGATGGAGGAAAGAATGTTTTGCAGAATATGCGGAAAACCAGTGACAAGTTATGGCCGCTGTTTCCGTTGCGGCCATCAATATGATGGCTATCGGATAGAAATTCCCAACGGTGAAAAGAATGCATCCGTCGATTTCGATGGATCAGACTGGGGCGAAAACGAAGCCGTATCGGAAATGCCGCAAAATGATGGCGAAAACGGCCGCGATCAAGGGGCAAAACAAGGAAATAACTTGGCGACCATTGGCATGATCTTGGCCTTTTGTTCCTTAGTCGCTCCAATGCTCATATTGCCTTCATTGATCGTAAACGGTATCGCTCTGGCAAAAGCAAAAAAATTAGACGGTGATGGACAGTCCAAGGCAACGATAGGTTTAGTAGTAAGCGGCCTTGTGCTTGCCATTCTTGTTTCTTATTATATTTATATGTTTGCATTTGGATATTTTTAAGTTCTCAAATCGCGGCGAAGAGGCTGTATCGCTGTTTGGAAATAAAATTACAGACAACGGTTTGGGAGGTTACCCCTTTTTTGAAAGGAGCCGAGAAAGATAAAAGCGGCGGGACGTGCATTGTTTGTCCCGTCGCTTTTCCTCGCCTCAAGCCTTTTTCTTACCTGAGGCGTAGCCGAAGGACCCCCTGAAAGAATTTAAAATTGATTGCTCTGCGCTCATTCTGAGCGAAGCGAAGAATCCCCTTCAACGAAGTCTGTTGGTTTATGAGATCCTTCGGCTTCGCCTCAGAATGAGCAGTATTCTCTCGCTGCCCCTTATAGGGGAAGTGGCGAACGCAGTGAGCCAAAGGGGTTTTGAAACCCTTCAGTCACCTACGGTGACAGCTCCCCTACAGGGGAGCCAAGGAATACCCTCCATGGGAGTGACGCCCCTTACCCCCTCCATGGGAGGGGGGTAGGGGGGTGGGGCACTGCGTTTTAAGCCTTCCCCCTGCGGGGGTCGCAAAACGCAATTCTTGCACATCAGCACAGTGTGCTGTGCGCTGCGTTTTGCGGTGAGTGAGCGCATTATCCCGCGCGAACGGTGACCGAATGCGGGTCTCTACCCGCATGAGAAGGTGGCACGGCTTTGCCGTGACGGATGAGGGGCATTCTGATTGGGGACGCCCCTCATCAGTCTCGCTTCGCTCGACAGCTTCCCCCCACGGGGGGAAGCCTTTTCTTGCCCCCTCCATGGGAGGGGGGTAGGGGGGCAAGTCTCGGCGCCCCCTTGAGGGGGAGCTCCGCCGTAGGCGGTGAGGGGGTGTCTCGCTGCCCCTTTCAGGGGAAGCCCCCCGCAGGGGGAAAGGAGTTAAAAACCCCTCTGTCACTTCGTGACATCTCCCCTATGAGGGGCGACAAGGCTTTCGCTCCCTCCCGAGGGGGTGCCAATTTGTACCCCCTCCATGGGGTTCCGCTCTTACCCCCTCCATGGTAGGGGGGTGGGTCACCGCGAATTTTTTATTAAATTTTGTGTTACATTTTCATAGAAGGCTTGACAAATCGGCACATATACTATAAAATATTCCCATGGAAATCAAGACATATCCGCTCAACCACGGTCACGAGATCCCCGCGCTCGGGCTGGGGACCTTCCGCATCTCCCCCAAGGATTGCGAGGCGACGGTGTCTGCCGCGCTTCAGGGCGGCTATCGGCTCATCGACACCGCCAACGTCTACATGAACGAACGCGCCGTCGGCCGCGGGATCAGGGAGTCGGGCGTGCCCCGCAGTGAGGTCTTCCTTGCGTCAAAAATTTGGCCCACGGAATATAAATACAGTAAGGCAGGCAAAGCCATCGACGGGACCCTTTCCCGCCTCGGCGTAGACTATCTCGACCTGCTCATTCTCCATCAGCCCTTCGGGAAGGTGGAGGAGGCGTGGCGCGCGGCCGAGGAGGCAGTCAAGGCGGGCAAAGTCCGTATGCTCGGCGTCTCTAATTTTGACGAAGACGACCTCGGCAAGCTCCTTGCCGTCTGCACGGTCAGGCCCGTGCTCGATCAGGTGGAGTGCCACCCGTACTGCCAGAGGCGCACGCTCGCGCGGTTTTTGCGCCAAAACGGCCTCCTGCTTCAGTCATGGTATCCCCTCGGCAGCGGAAATGCGGGTCTTTTCAGCGAAAAGACAGTCTTGCAACTCTCCGAAAAGTACGGCAAAACGCCCGCGCAGATTATTCTCCGTTGGCACATCGAGGAGGGGTATCTCCCCATTCCCGGGACCAAGGATCCGAGGCACGCCGCCGAAAATCTCGCCGTCTTTGACTTCTCCTTCACCGACGAGGAACTCTCCTCCATGCGCTCGCTCGACAGGAATGAACGCTTCTTCCGAATGAAGAAGGGCGTGCAGAAGTTCTTCGTGTTCCTTCAGAGAATGAACTACGACAGGCAGAAGTGACCTTTCCCGCTCCTCGGCGGAGGATCTTGTGCGGAGAGAGGGGCTTCCCAAAAAATTCCGAAAAAATTTTCGGAAATGAAACAAAAACGCTTGATTTATTCCTGTGGATATGGTATATTTATCAAGCGAATCGGAAGTTTAGCTCAGCTGGGAGAGCACCTGCCTTACAAGCAGGGGGTCATAGGTTCGATCCCTATAACTTCCACCATACAGTGCGGTCAGCTTTTTATGCGGGAATAGCTCAGTGGTAGAGCGTCACCTTGCCAAGGTGAATGTCGCGGGTTCGAGTCTCGTTTCC
>CANQOX010000059.1 GCA_947625595.1 uncultured Clostridia bacterium | reverse complement strand
GCGAAGCGAAGGATCCCGCGGAAGAAAGTACGGACTTCGTTCAAGGGGATCCTTCGGCTTCGCCTCAGGATGAGCGGTTAGCCTCGCTGCCCCTGTAGGGGAAGTGGCGAACGGAGTGAGCCAAAGGGGTTTTGAAACCCCTCTGTCTCGGCTACGCCTCGACATCTCCCCTAAAAGGGGCGACAAGAGTAAACTGCGTCATTCAGAGCGAAGCGAAGGATCCCGCGGAAGAAAGTACGGACTTCGTTCAAGGGGATCCTTCGGCTTCGCCTCAGGATGAGCGGGGTACCCCCTATGGGGGGGAGGCTCTTTCATTCTTCCCGCCACAATTTTTAATTTTTCATTTTCAATTTTCAATTCCCCCGCGCGGGGTACATACCATGAAGCATGCGAAATTTCTCAAAAACGCCGCCATTCTCTCCCTTGCGGGCATTCTCGCCAAGGGCATCGGCGCACTCTACCGCATTCCCCTGACCTCCGCACTCGGCGGGTACGGGACGGGACTCTATCAAATGGCCTATCCGCTCTTCTGCGTGCTTCTGACCTTCTCCTCGGCGGGGGTCCCGACCGCCCTCTCCCGCATGATCGCGGCCGAGAAGGGGGAAGTGATGGGAAGCGCGCTCCGCCTCTTTTCCCTCCTCGGGCTTGTCGGCGCCCTCGTCATGGCCCTTCTCGCCCCCGTCATGAGCGGAATTCAGGGGGACGCCGCCCTGACCCCCTGCTACCTCGCCCTCGCGCCGTCCGTCTTCTTCGTCGCGCTCATCGCCGTCCTGCGCGGCTGTTTTCAGGGCAAAAACGACATGCGCCCGACCGCGCTCTCCGAAATTTTAGAACAGCTCGTCAAAGCGGGCGCGGGGCTTCTCATAACGGGCCTTGCGGCCGACCCCGCCCGCCGCGCGGCCTATGCGCTCTTTGCCGTCACCCTCTCCGAAGCCGCCGCGCTCCTCTTTCTCCTTTTGCGGTACAGGGGGACGAAAAGGGTCCTGCTCGCCCGCAAACGGTCGGGCTTTTCCGTCCTTCGGGGGGCGCTCCCCGTCATGGCGGCGTCCGCACTTCTTCCCATTTCTCGCATGGCGGACAGCATTCTCGTCGTGCGCCTTCTGTTCCGCTTCACGGACAGATCGGTCTCCCTCTACGGCCTCTTCGCGGGGGCGGCGGTGAGCCTCTGCTCTCTGCCCGCAACGCTCTGTTACGGCGTCGCCGCAGCGGCCGTGCCCGCCGTCTCCCGAGGGCAGGCTTCGGGCGAAGAGGAGGGGAAAAGGCGCGCCCTCTACGCCCTCCTCCTCACCCTCCTGCTCTCTCTGCCCCTTTCCCTCCTACTCTTTGCCTTTGCGGGACCTGTTGTAAAAATTCTCTACCCCGCCCTCTCGCTTGCGGACAGGGAGACCCTCATAAGCCTCGTCAGGCTCACGTCCCTGTCGTCCGTCTTCCTCTCGGGCGTGGACACCCTCACGGCCTCGCTGACGGGAATGGGCCGCGCAAAGCAGGCGGCGTGCTCCATGGCCGTCGCGGTGGGCGTCAAGACCGTCCTCGAGTGCCTCCTCATCAACAGAAGATTTCTCATTTTGGGCGCGGCTGCCGCCGCAAACGCCTGCTATCCGATTGCTTTTTTCCTCGATTTGTTATATACTGTAAGAAAAAGGAAGGTGACGGCCTATGATCGCGGTGATCGGCTCGGGAACGGAAAGGGGAGATCTGACGCTGAACGCGCTGAACGCGCTTCGCAAAGCGGACAGCGTTCTCCTTCGCACGGGACAAATTCCCGCCGCGGAGACCTTAAGAGAGGAGGGGATCCCATTTGAAACGCTCGATTTTTTGTATGAAACTTGCAGGAATTATGATACTCTGACGAGAAAGATCGCCGCGGAGGTTCGGCGGCGGGGAAAGGAGGGGAACGTCTGCTACGTCGTGGACGGAAGCGTCACGGAGGACGCGGCGGCGGGGCTCCTCATGAAGAGCCAAAAGGTCCGCTTTGCCGACGGCAGGTCCAAGGCGGGCTTTTTCGCCGCCCTCGGGGGGCTTGCGGGCGAATATACGGCCCTTTCGGCCTTCTCCGTCGGGGGAAGGAAGTTCTGCCTTCCCCTCGTCGTCTACGACCTGACCGAGGACAACGTCGGCGATGTCAAACTTGCCCTCTCGGAGAAATTCGGCGACGAGGCGGAGGCCGTCCTCATCACGGGCGGCAGGGCGAAGAGCATGCCCCTCTATGAGATCGACCGCGGGGAAATTCCCTTCCTCACGGGGCTTGTCGTCAAGGAGCAGGACCTTCTGACCAAGAAGAGATTTGACTTCGAGGACGTCGTGACGATTTTGAAACGCCTCCGCGCCCCCGACGGCTGTCCTTGGGACAAAGTCCAGACGCACGAGAGCATCCGCATCAACGCCATTGAGGAGGCCTATGAGCTCGTCGACGCCATCGACAGAGACGACCCCGTCCGCATTTGCGAAGAGGCGGGGGACGTGCTCATGCAGTCCCTCTTCCACACCGTCATGGAGGAGGAACGGGGGGACTTTACGGTCACAGACATGCTCTCCGAGCTGTGCACAAAGCTCATCACCCGCCACACCCACGTCTTCGGGAGCGAGCGGACCGCGACGGCCGACGGCGCCCTCTCCGTCTGGGACAGGAACAAGATGGCCGAGAAGGGGCAGGCGACCTTCTCCGACGCCGTCAACGACGTGCCCGACGGCTTTCCCGCCCTGCTCCGCGCACAGAAAATCGCAAAGCGCGTGGAGAAGGGGGGCTGGGACGCGGCGACGGTCGAGAATTTTGAGCGAAAATTCCGCGAGGAGTACGGCGAATTCAAGGCCGCCCTTCAGAGCGGCGATCGGGAAGAGATCGCCGAGGAGCTCGGGGACGTCCTCTTCTGCACCGTCGAACTCGGGCGGGCCGCGGGTGTGGACTGCGAGATCGCCCTTCTCGACACCGTGCGGAAGATGCAGCGGCGGTACACCGAATATGAGCGGCTGGTCCGCGCGGACGGGAAGGACGTGAACGCCCTCTCCGACGCCGAAAAAGAGCAATATTACAGGCGGGCGAAAGATGCTTCACGCGCTTGAGATCGCGGGCATGGTATGCCCGAATAATGTCTTCCTCGCCCCCATGGCGGGGTACACGAACTATCCCTTCCGCAAGATGTGCGAAGGATTGGGCGCGGGGCTCTCCTTCACCGAGATGGTGAGCGCGAAGGGCCTGCACTATCGGAACGAGGACACCAACCTCCTCCTCTACCACGGCCCCGAGAATTTTCTCCCTCCCGAGAACGACCCGACCTTGCCCTTCCCCGAGAACGGCCCGACCTTGCCCCCTCCTTTGGAGGGGGGTAGGGGGGTGGGGGAACGCCCCCTTGCCGCGCAGATTTTCGGCGCCGACCCCGACATCATGCGGGAGGCGTGCGAGAGCGAAGCGCTTGCCCCCTTTGACCTCATCGACATCAACATGGGCTGTCCCATGCCGAAGATCGTCCGAAACGGCGAGGGGAGCGCTCTCATGGAGGACCCCGCGCAGGCCGAGAAGGTCATCTCCGCCTGCGTGAAGAGCGGCAAACGCATCTCCGTCAAGATCCGCACGGGCGTGAGCGAGGAGAAAAAGAACGCCGTGGAGTTCGCCAAGATGTGTGAGGGCGCGGGGGCGTGCATGATCACCGTCCACGGCAGGACGCGGGACAAGATCTACGCAGGGCCGCCCGACTTTGAGACCATTGCGGCCGTCAAGGCGGCGGTCGGCGTCCCTGTCATCGCCAACGGCGGCATCTGGAACGACAGGGACATGCGGAAGATGTTCGACCGCACGGGCGCAGACGGGATCATGGTCGCCCGCGCCGCCCTGTACCGTCCCGTCATCTTCTGCGAACTCACGGAGCGGGAGGCCCCGCCCCTTCTGCCGCTCTATCTGGAGCAACTTGCACAGACGGAGCAAATTTACGGCGAGCGGTTTGCCGTCGTCTACATGCGGAAGATGGCGGCCTTCTATCTCAAGGGCACGCCCCGCGCCACGGAGGCAAAGAGGCGGTTTTTCGCCGCCCAGACGACGGAGGAGATCGCAACTCTCGCGAAAGAGCTGATGTGAAGCGACGCATGTCACCGCACTCTCGTCGCCCCTTTTAGGGGAGATGTCACGAAGTGACAGAGGGGTTTCAAAACCCCTTTCCCCCTGCGGGGGACTTCCCCTAAAAGGGGCAGCAAGGAGACACCCCCCACCCTACCCTCCCCCCTCATGTATAAGGGGGGAGGCGGCGTTTTCTTGCCTGCCCCCTTTCCAAGGGGGCGGGGTAGGGGTGGGGGTTTTCGATCAGGGGATCCTTCGGTCGCTTCGCTCTCTCAAGATGAGCGCGATGCGCTCAATTTTTAATTTTTCATTTATTTTTGCCGCGTTTTATTTTACATTTTTTTTCGGGTATGTTATAATGGTCATACGACGCGCGCGTGCGCGTGCGCGTGCGAAAGAAACAGAAACCAATTGCAAGGAGAATTTCTATGTCCGATAAGGTCGAAACCGCCTACGGCGCGGAACAGATCCAAGTGCTTGACGGCCTTGAACACATTCGCAAGCGCCCCGGTATGTACATCAGCTCCACGGACGAAAAGGGGCTTCATCACCTCGTGAGCGAGGTCGTCGACAATTCCATCGACGAGGCCCTCGCGGGGTACTGCACCAAGGTCGAGGTCACCATCAATCCCGACGGAAGCTGTACCGTCGTCGACAACGGCCGCGGCATTCCCACCGCCATTCACCCCAAGGAGGGCATTTCGACCGTCGAGGTCGTCTTTACCAAGGTCAACGCGGGCGGGAAGTTCGGCGGCGATTCGGGCTACAAGGTCTCGTCAGGGCTGCACGGCGTCGGCGTGAAGGCCGTCAACGCCCTCTCCGAATGGCTGGAGGTCGAGGTCTATCAGAACGGCCATATCTACAAACAAGTCTATAACCGCGGCGTTCCCCAGCGGTCGCTCGCCATCGTCGGCGACACCGACAGGACGGGGACCAAGGTCACCTTCTTCCCCGATGAGGAGATCTTCGAGACCATTGTGTTCAAATATGAGACCCTCAAGATCCGCTTGAAGGAGCTTGCCTTCCTCAACAAGGGCCTCTCCATTTCCCTCGAGGACAGGAGAGAGGGCAGGGAGAAGAGGGACGTCTTCTGCTACGAAGGAGGCATTCGCGAGCTCGTAGAGGAGCTGAACAAGGGGCAGGAGACCCTCTTTGAGGCCCCGCTCTACTTTGAGGCGCAGGAGGACACCACCGTCTGCGAAGTCGCCCTGCAGTACAATGAGGGCTACAACGAGGTCATTTACTCCTATGCCAACAATGTCAACACCATCGACGGCGGCACCCATGTGGAGGGCCTGAAACTTGCCCTCACCAAGGTCATCAACGACGTCGGCAGGAAGCTGAACATTCTGAAAGATTCCGACAAACTGACGGGCGAGGACGTCCGCGAGGGCATCACCGCCGTCGTCTCCGTCAAGCTCGAGAACGCGCAGTTTGAGTCGCAGACCAAGGATAAGCTCAACAACTCCTTTATTCGCCCCTTCGTCAACAGGGCGGTGGCCGACAAATTCGGCGAATACCTCGAGGAACATCCCTCCGAGGCGCGGGAGCTCGTCCTTCGCTGTATCACGGCACAGAAGGCCCGCGACGCCGCGAGAAATGCAAGGGAGCTCACGAGGCGCAAGGGCGTCTTGGAGTCGACGACGCTCCCCGGCAAGCTCGCCGACTGCTCCGACAGGCGCCCCGAGCTCTGCGAGATCTACATCGTCGAGGGGGACTCCGCAGGCGGCACGGCCAAGCAGGGCCGCGACAGACGCTTTCAGGCCATTCTTCCCCTCCGCGGAAAGATTTTGAACGTCGAGAAAGTGCGCCTCAACCGCGCCCTCGAGAACGCCGAGATCAAGGCCATGATCACCGCCTTCGGTTGCGGCATCTTGGACGATTTCGACGAGAGCAAGCTCCGCTACGACCGCATCATCTCCATGACCGATGCCGATGTCGACGGGGCGCACATCAGGATCTTGCTCCTGACCTTCCTGTTCCGCTACATGCGGCCGCTCATCGAGCACGGCCATGTGTATTCGGCAAAGCCGCCCCTCTACAAGGCGACGGTCAAGGGGAAGACGGAGGAAGTCTACCTCTATTCGGAGGAGGAAAAGGTCCTCTTCGACGCCGCCAACAACAACCGCGTGGAGTACCAGCGGTACAAGGGCCTCGGCGAGATGTCGACCGAACAGCTCTGGGAGACGACCATGAACCCCGCGACGCGCACGCTCATCAAGGTCTCGATGGCCGACGCGATGGAGGCGGATAAGATGTTCAATCTGCTGATGGGCGAAAGTCCCTCCCTCCGCCGCAAGTTCATCGAAGAAAACGCCACCCTCGTGACCGATCTGGACATTTGAGGATTTCTCCTCGTAGCCCCCTTGCCCACCCCTTGAGGGGTGGGTGGATCGCCGCTTTGCGGCGAGACGGAAGGGGTGTCATATAGAATAAGAACGACACCCCCTCAGTCTCGCTTCGCTCGACAGCTCCCCCTCAAGGGGGCGCCGAGACTTGCCCACCCCTTGAGGGAAGAATTTTGCGTTCTGCCAAAGATTGATAATCTTTGGCGCAAAATTCTTATAGCATTTGCCCATATGGACGGGCAAATGCCGCCCAAACGCGGGTTCCCACCCGCGTGCGAGGGTGGCTCGCCGCTTTGCGGCGAGACGGAAGGGGTGTCATATGGAAACACATGAACGATCTATACAATCCGAATCTCATTCATAATGCCCAAAAATTGCGCAAAAACATGACCAAAGAGGAGCGCAAACTATGGTACACATTCTTGCGGGATCTTCCCGTCAAGTTTGTGCGGCAAAAGACGCTCGGACATTATATCGTCGATTTTTACTGTCCCGAAAGGAAGATCGCCGTGGAGATCGACGGCTCCCAGCACTATGAGGGAAAGCAGGAGCAGTACGATATTCAGAGAGACGAATTTCTCAAAACGAATGGGATAACGGTATTGCGGATATCCAATTACGATATCGCGAAAAATTTTGAGCAAGTAAAGAACAGTATTTTGTATTATATAGGATTAGAATGACACCCCTACAGTCACGCAAGGGCGCGTGACAGCTCCCCCTCAAGGGGGAGCCGAGACTTGCCCACCCCTTGAGGGGTGGGTGCCCCGCAGGGGCGGAAGGGGTGTCATGCGGAAACAGGACGACACCCCTACAGTCACGCAAGGGCGCGTGACAGCTCTCCCTCAAGGGGGAGCCAAGACTTGCCCACCCCTTGAGGGGTGGGTGCCCCGCAGGGGCGGAAGGGGTGTCTTCCCCGAATTTTTGAAAAACCACAAAAAAACAAACAGGAGTAGTTTATGGCAAAACGAGAAACGAGCCCGGAGCTCACAGACGAATTCAAAAAGACGCTTGCAATGACCAAGATCCTCGACGTCGAGGTCAATGACGAACTCAAGCGTTCCTTCATCGCCTATGCAATGGCAGTCAATAAATCGAGAGCCATTCCCGACGTCCGAGACGGATTGAAACCCGTCCACCGCCGCATTCTCTATGCAATGCACGAGATGGGCCTCTACAACGACAAGGCCTACCGCAAGTGCGCCCGTATCGTCGGTGACGTCATGGGTAAATTCCACCCGCACGGCGACAGTTCGGTGTACGACGCCCTCGTCCGCCTTGCGCAGGATTTCTCCATCAACTTCCCGCTCGTGGACGGCCACGGGAACTTCGGCTCCGTCGACGGCGACCCGCCCGCGGCCATGCGTTACACGGAGGCCCGCCTCACCAAGCTCGCCGCCGAGATGCTCCGCGACCTCGACAAGGAGACGGTGGACTTTTTCCCCAACTTCGACGGCATCGAGATGGAACCCGCCGTCCTTCCCGCGCGATTCCCCAATCTTCTCGTCAACGGTTCAGACGGCATCGCCGTCGGCATGGCGACGAACATTCCGCCCCACAACCTTGCTGAAGTCATCGACGGCACGATCGCCATGATCGACAACCCCGACATCACCGTCGAGGAGCTCATGGAGTTCATTCCCGCACCCGATTTTCCCACGGGCGGCGTCATCATGGGGAGGAGCGGTATCCGCAAGGCGTACAGGACGGGGCAGGGAAACATCGTTATCCGCTCCAAGTGCGAGATCGAGGAGCACGGCACGGGCGCAAACGTCAGGAGCCGCATCGTCGTCACCGAGATCCCCTATCAGGTCAACAAGGCCCAGCTCGTCATTCAGATCGCCGACCTTGTCAAGGACAAGCGCATCGAGGGCATTTCGGACATCCGCGACGAGAGCGGCCGCGAGGGCCTTCGCATCGTCATCGAATGCAAGAAGGATGCCAATGCGCAGGTCGTCCTCAACACCCTCTATAAGCACACCAATCTTCAGGTCTCGGACGGGATCATCCTCCTTGCCCTCGTCGAGAACGGCACCGAACCGCGGTATCTGTCCATCAAGGACATCTTGAGCTACTACCTCGATCACCAGAAGGACGTCATCCGCCGCAGAACGGCGTACGACCTCAACAAGACCGAGGAGCGCGCGCACATCGTTTCGGGGCTCGTCCTCGCCCTCGCCAACATCGACGAGGTCATTCGCATCATCAAGGAATCCGCCGATAAAAATTCGGCCTGCGCCAAACTCATGGAGAGCTTTGAGCTCTCCGAAGTGCAGGCCAACGCCATTCTCGAGATGCGGTTGCAGCGTCTCACTTCCCTCGAGGTCGAGAAGCTCAAGGAGGAACTCGAAGCCCTCCGCGCGACGATCGCCGACCTTCGGGACATTCTCGCGCACGAGGAGAGAGTGCTCTCCATCATTCGCGACGACCTTATGACCATCAAGGCAAAATATCCCTCCGAGCGCAAAACGGAGATCTCCGTGGACTTCGGCGACATCGAGGACGAGGACCTCATCGACGAAGAGGACGTCGTCATCTCCATGACCTCGGGCGGGTACGTCAAGCGCATTCCCGTCGCCGAATACAGGGCGCAGGGAAGGGGCGGCGTCGGCATCACCGCCCACAAGCCGAAGGAGGACGATCTCATCTCCGATATGTTCGTTTGCTCCACCCATGTGCCCATTCTCTTCTTCTCTAACCTCGGCAGGGTGTACTCCATCAAGGGTTACATGATCCCCGAGGCCAACCGTCAGGCGCGGGGAAGGGCCATTGT
>CANQOX010000058.1 GCA_947625595.1 uncultured Clostridia bacterium | reverse complement strand
GCGCTCATGTTGAGGCGAAGCCGAAACATCTCATGAACCTATGGACTTCGTTTGAGGGGATTCTTCGCTACGCTCAGAATGAGCGCGGGGGCAGCGGCAAGGGTCCCCCCCACGGGGGAGCCGAGAGGCGCTCATGTTGAGGCGAAGCGTCCGTCCCTTGGCTCCCCTGTAGGTCGCAAAACGCAATCCTTGCGCATCAGCACAGTGTGCTGTGCGCTGCGTTTTGCGGTGAGTGAGCGCATTATCTCGCGCGAACGGTGACCGCCCCGCGCGCATTCTATTTGATTCCAAGCGCGGCACGAGCCGTAGGCGAAGTACTGCGGGTCTCTACCCGCATGAGACGCTGTCGAGCGAAGCGAGACTGAAGGGTTTCAAACCCCTTTGGCTCACTGCGTTCGCCACTTCCCCTAAAAGGGGCAGCGAGGAGACCCTGCGTCATTCAGAGCGAAGCGAAGAATCCCGTGGAGGAAAGTATGGACTTCGTTCTTCGGGATCCCTCGACACGCCGCCTACGGCGACGGCTCGGGATGACGCAGAGAGCGGACAGCCGAGAAAAACGCGGTGACCCCCCTCAATTTTTAATTTTCAATTTTTTAATTAAAAAAGCGGGGCGCCGTCCGAAGACGGCGCCGAGTTTCTTTGCGTCAGAAATTGTTGCCGTTACAGCCGCAACCGCAGCCGTTGTTCTGCGAATAGGGCCCGAGCGCGTACTGCTGTGCGTAGTAATTGTCGAAGCCGTAGGGCGTGGGCGTCTGACAGCCGCAACCGCAACCGTTGTTCCCGTTGCCGCCCGCGGCATTCGCGGCATTCACGCCGCTGATAAAGCCGTTGGAAAAGTTGTTCCAGCCGTTCTGACAGCCGTTGTTCTGACAGCCGCAGGGGCTCCCGAACAGGTTGTTCAGGATGCTTGCAAGGCTGTTGTTACAGGTATTGCACATAAAAATATCCTCTGAAGGTAGGATCGGGATTGCCCCGTCGATACCATTTTATGAGAGCGGAAAACTTTTCGTGCCCCGTAAAACTTGACAGTTTCCGAAAATTGGGATACACTGATTTCAAAAAAGGAGGAGCCATGCGAAAGGGCCGAAAAGTTCTTGTCATCATTCTGTCGATCGTGACGTGTCTCTGCTTCGTAGTGACGGCGGTCGGGGTCTTTTTTGCGATCGCAAGCGGCGTCTGCGAGGCCGACGCCCGCGTCGTCCCCTCCTATGCCATGACCGACCTTGCCCCCCTCATCGAAAAGGACGTCTGGACGGATGAGGACTACGAGACGATCTACCGCCAGACGGGGCTCACCCGCGCGGGTGCGGACACCGTCCCGCGGGAGGAACTGCCCGATTTTCAGAGAGCCCTCTTTTATGATGGGGAAGTCCGCCACGATGAAGACGGCTCCGTCACGCCTCACGATGCCATGTTCGGGCCTTCTGGGGAAGATTTTGTCGCCCCCATCGTCCCGCTCGAGGCGGGCGATATCCTCATCACCTCCACGACGCACCTCTTCGGCTGGCGGCTCGGCCATGCCGCCCTCGTGCTCGACAGCGCGGGCACCCTCCTTCAATCGACAGAGATCGGCGCGGAGAGCGGCGTCTCGGGCAATGGGGCGAGGTGGTTCAGGCGGTCTGCCAACTTCATGGTCCTCCGCCTCAAGGACGCCGATAGGGAGACGCGGGCGGCGATCGCCGAAGCGGCGACGGAACGCCTTCAGGGCATTCCTTATAACGTATTTGTCGGCTTTTTCACCCCCAAGGACCAGTGCAAGGACGGCCGCACGCCGAATGCCACCCACTGCGCCCACCTCGTCTGGCAGTCCTTCATGAATGCGGGCTACGATCTCGACTCCACGGGCGGGCCGCTCGTCGTCCCGCGGGACATCTCCCGCTCCCCTCTGCTCGAAGTTCTGCAGGTGTACGGCTTCGACCTCGACGAACACTGGAAATAAGATTTTGTATAAAAGGGCCGCCGCGGCGCATGCGCCGCGGCGGCCTTTTCGCTGTTTTGGAAGTTACTTCGCGTACTCCACACTGCGGAATTCGCGGATGACGTTGACCTTGATCTGCCCGGGGTACTCGAGCTCGCTCTCGATCTTCTTGGCAATGTCCTTGGCGAGGAAGAGCGCCTGCGCGTCGTCCACCTGATCGGGTTTGACGATGACGCGGACCTCCCTGCCCGCCTGTATCGCGTAGCACTTGTCCACGCCCTTGAAACTTGCGCCGATCTCCTCGAGCTTCTCGAGACGCTTGACATAGCCCGCGCCCGTCTCCCTTCTCGCCCCCGGGCGTGCGCCCGAGATGGCGTCCGCCGCCTGAATGAGGACGGCCTCCATGGTCTTGGGCTCCACGTCGCCGTGGTGGGCCATGATGGCGTTGACGATCATGGCGTTCTCTTTGTACTTCTTCGCAATGTCCGCGCCGAGCTGGATATGGGTGCCCTCCTGCTCGTGGTCGACGGCCTTGCCGATGTCGTGCAGAAGGCCCGCGCGCTTGGCAAAGTTGACGTCGAGCCCGAGCTCCTGCGCCATGAGCCCCGCGAGCTGGGCGACCTCGATGGAGTGCCTGTAAACGTTCTGCCCGTAGCTTGTCCTGAATTTGAGGCGGCCGATGAGCTTGATGATCTCGGGGTGAAGGCCGAAGATGCCCACTTCGAACATGGCATTCTCGCCCGCCGCCTTGATCTGCTGGTCGAGCTCTTTCTGTACCTTCTCCACCGTCTCCTCGATGCGGGCGGGGTGGATGCGGCCGTCCTGAATGAGGCGCTCGAGGGTGATGCGGGCGACCTCGCGCCGCACGGGGTCAAAGCCCGAGAGGATGACGACCTCGGGCGTGTCGTCGATGATGAGTTCGATGCCCGTCGCATTCTCGATGGCGCGGATGTTCCTGCCCTCGCGGCCGATGATGCGGGCCTTCATGTCGTCGTTGGGAAGAGGGACGACGGAGACGGTGGACTCCGACGCATTGTCGGCGGCACAGCGCTGAATGGCGAGGGTGATGATATTCTTCGCATTCATGTCGGCCTCGTCCTTGGCCTGCTGCTCGAGGTTGCGCACCTGCACGGCGAGGTCGCGGCGGGTCTCGTCGAGGATCTCCTCGGTGAGTTGCTTTTTGGCCTCCTCCGTGGTGAGCTGGGCCACCTTCTCGAGCTCCCCGAGCATGAGCTCATGCTGGCGGGAGAGCTGTTCCTGTATCTTCTGGACCTCTTCGTTCTTCTTCGTCCAGTTGTTCTTCTGTGCCTCGAGGGACTGCTCCTTGCGGGAAATGTCCGACTCCCTCTTTTCGAGCTGGTCCTCAAGTCTGCCGAGACGGTCCTCCGTGCGCTTGATCTCCGCACGTTTTTCCTTCATCTCCTGTTCAAAGTCGTTTCTTCGCTTCAGATCCTGTTCCTTTGCCTCTAAACTCGCTTCCTTCTTGCGCTGTTTGATCTCGGTCTCGGCCTGCTGCAACATCTCCTCGACCTTCTTCTCGGTCTCGTCGAGCTTCAGTTCCGATCTCTTCTTGGAAAGCCTTTTAAGAACGCGCCATGTCACGATCGCGGCGACGGCCGCACCGACGACGAGGGCAACGATGATGAGCCCGACCGCGAGGCCGACGCCCATATCAGCAAGGAGCAGGCTGCCATAGTTTGCCATAATGACTGCCTCCTCTGATGAATTATTTGACGTATATCCTTGCACTGCCTGAAAAAGCGCAGATATAGGCATTGTCATGTTCATTATACATGGTTCTGTCATTTTTGTCAACGGGATAAAGGGGGAATTCAGAATTTAATATTGAAAAATCAAAAATCAGGCGGCGCACCCGATGGATGCGCCGCCTCCCCCCTTGATTGCCCCTTATGCGAACAGGATCTTGATATAGCAGAGATTGATACACTTCTGTGTGCCGTTATTGTTTTGGGAAGTGAACTCGAGCAGCAGCTGTCCGCCCGACACCGTCACGTCAAAGGCGATCTCCGTATTCATCGCACAGCCCGACTTCATCTGCGTCCCGTTGGCGGAGACGGCGGGATTTTGCGAACAGCCCCAAGGGTCTGTGAAGTACACCTTCACGGTGTATTTGCCGTCGGGCAGGTCGAACTTGTATGCGAGCTTGAACGTCTGCCACCCGTTCTCGTACTGGTTCTTGGTGTAGCGGTTGGAGACGGTCTTATCCGCGTCGTCGTTGGTCGCCTCGAAGGCCCACGTCGTCTTGGTCCCGATCCCCTTCCCTGTCTCGGGAGTGGGGGCAGTCGTCGAAGTGGAATCGTCCCAAATTCCCCAATTCATGCCCTTGAAGGTGGGATCCGCGCCGTAAACCTGTTCGGTGACGGAGTTGAAAACCCCGAATGCGTCGCCCGCAGAGAGCGTCGTGGGATCGTAGTCGCCGCAGTCCACAAAGTACGCCGTCGCGCCCGCGGAGAGTTTCACCGTCTTGAAATAGGTGTGCAAAGCGGCAGAGGCTTCGCCGCTCTTTGCGCTCTCCACGGTGACCTTCACGCGTTCCCTTGTCGTCTCGGAATCCGTATCGCCCAGCGTTTTGCTCACTGCCGAACTCACGACAGAGGCGGGAATGGGAATGTATACGTCATAGATGTCGCCCGAACCCTTATAGTTGAGCGTCGTCTCATAGAATGTCGTGCCGTTCGAGGACATTTTGATCGACTTGCCGTTGTCGGCTTTGGCGAACGCCGTCATGATGAAGTTGCGCCCTGCATCGGTCTTATCGACGCCGACCCAATAGGAGAAGGAGCCGTTCGCATTCGCATAGCGGCCGACCGCATCACTGCCCGTGGAGCCGTTATCCTCGAGGAAACCGCCGCCCTCGTACTGGCCCCGCCCGGGCTGAATGACGGCCTCGATCTCCTCGGTCTCGACGGTCGGGACGTCCGTCCCCGCGCCGTTGTCCTCTCCCTTGAAGGTGAGGTAGACGGCATAGCGGTGGGTGTACTGCTTGTAGTGAATGACGTAGGTGAGTGGCCCGCCGTCAACGCCCATGAGCGTGAAAGTGCCGTCCGCGTTTCTCGTCATGTACGTATTGATGTTCTGGCGGAAGTCGGCAAGGTCGTTCTTGGTCGTCTGATAGCTCGTTGTGCCCTTCGCGGCGGCGGGTTTCAAAACCTGCACGCCGTGGCTCGTCGTCGTCATGTCCTCCGTGCCGAGCTCCTCGGAGAGGACGAACGGGCCGTATTTGAAGGCATAGACGCCGCTCGCATTGGGAAGGGTGTGCACGGTGACGTCCTTGCCCAGTTCGACGATGACGGTGTCCCCCTTCTTCACCTCGACGGAGGCAAAGTCGGCATCGGCGGCGACGGCCTCATTGTTGCGCTTGACTTCAAATTTGGTCGTCCAGTCGGGACGGCGGAGCTTGAGCGTGGTCGCCCCCTCGTCTGCCGAGATCGTGACAGTGTCCGATTTCTCGAGGTCGGCAGTCATCGTGAGGGAAACTTTGTCCGTCTTATAGGTGGAGGAGAGATACATCGCGACATAAGTCGCCCCCTCCGCATCGTAGTAAATGCTGTCGTTGAGTTTGGACATGCTCTCCATGCCGCTCCCCGTGCAGCACCAGAAGTGGTTGAACTCGGAGGAGTAGACCTTGAAGTACCCGGGGGCCATCGGCTGGAAGTAGGTGGTCATGCCCGTCTCGGGATTCTGCGAGGAGAGAATGTCATTGATGTAGGCGTTTTCGTAATAGTCGAGGTACTTCTTGTCCTTCGTGAGTGAGAAAAGCATGCGCGAGAGTTTGAGCATGTTGTACACGTTGCAGGTCTCGCAGTTGACGTTGGACCTGATCGCCCACTGGC
Organism: uncultured Clostridia bacterium; assembly: GCA_947625595.1. Classification (GTDB taxonomy): domain Bacteria; phylum Bacillota; class Clostridia; order Christensenellales; family Borkfalkiaceae; genus Gallimonas. The sequence continues at coordinate 3,663 of CANQOX010000058.1, read as the reverse complement.
TGTCGTCGGACTGGAAGTGCTCATCGTTGGAGTTGCCGCCCGTCACATAGGTGTGATGCTCGACGACGCGCGTCCAGAATTTCTCCGCGACCTGCAGATAGACCTTCGGCAAAAATCTCTCCCCCGCGTCGGCCGTGACGCCCGCGATCGTCTTGTCCTTCGTCTGAATGTAGCCGTTGAGAAGGCCGATGACCTTCGGGATCGTCGTATTGGCGTGCTGGCCCTGCAAATAGTTGGGATCCTCATCGAGGATGCGGTCGACGAGCGACGACTGCGAGAAGGTCCCCTGCGTTGGAATGTCCTCGTCAAATTGATGGGCCGCGACGGCGTATTTCTCCTCCCCCGTGACCGCATAGAGGTTGTACATGGCGTCGTTCATGCCGCCGTACTCGATGGAGAGGACGGTCTTTCTCGTCGCCTCGCTCCACTTCATGACCCGCTCGCAGACCCAGTCGCCGAGCTTTTTCGCGACCTGAAGCGCAGTCTTGTTTTCCGCGAGTTTGTAGACGTCGATGAGCCCCGCCAAGATCTTGTGCATCGTGTACCACGGCACCCAAGCCTCGGTACCGATGTTCGCCTTGTTCTGCTCGACATTGTCGAACTGGAACTCGACGTTGAGCCTGTTGATGGCGTTTGCGCCCCAAAGGAAGCCCTCGTGCGCGCCCATCGTGCTGTCATCCGCCTCATCCTGACACTCTTTCAGGGAAACGATGAGATAGTTGATGCGCTCTCGGAGCTGAGCCTTCGACTCCGCCGAAGTCCCGCCGTTGGCATAGGCCTGCGCGAGCGCGGAGAGGTAGTGCCCCATTGTGTGGCCCGCGATGAGGGAATTTTCCCACCCGCCGTAGCGCGTCGCCGAATTGGGAGCGGGAAGCCCCGCATTGTCATAGAAGTTGTAGAGAAGTCTGTCGGGGTCGAGTTTGAGGAGATAGTCGATCTCCTTCTCGAGCGCGTTCTTCGCGTACGCATCGAGCACGGCCGTCTCGGACATCGCGGTAAAGGTCACATCTCCCTCCTCGGCGGTCGTCCCTTCATCGGGTTCCTTGCCGCCGCTGTCACTGCTGTCGCCGCAGCCTGCAAGCGACCCGAGCACGAGCGGTACACAAAGTAAGGAGATCAGCATTCCCTTCAACCACCTTTTTGATTTTTTTCGTTCCATTTTTGAAAAATTTCCCCCTTTTTTCAGGCAAATATTGAAACTTCACCCAAAATATGTTATCATCATTATAGACGATTGGCCATACTTTGCAATCTCATTCCGAAATAAAGAGGTATCAAAAGGTAAGATGTTGTACTTTGCACTGGAAAAACCCGTCGACATGCTCTGGTTCGGGGAATTTATCTCCCCCCGCAAGGACTGGAAGCACCTCACGCGGCGGCTGTTTGAATACGAGATGATGATCGTCACCGAGGGGGAACTCTGGATCGCCGACGACGATCGGGAATACCATGTGAAGGACGGGGAATACCTCATCATGTCCCCCACGCGCGTGCAGAAGGGAACGCGGGTGTGCAAGTGCAGATTTTACTGGATGCACTTCCGCTGTGACGCCCTGCCCTCCTCGGTCTCCCTTCCCCCCCATGCGGAGTACAGGGACAGGGAAAACATTTGCTCCCTTGCGCATATGCTCTTAAGATCGGAGGCTGAACACCCGCGGAGCGTCCGATCCCGATATTTGGCGACACAGCTCCTTTTAGAGCTTGCAGAAGGGCACGGCGAGGGCGAAAAGAAGCTGTCGCAAAGGGAACAGCTCGTCCATTCCGTCAAGGAATTTGTCACCTTCCACCGCTTTTCGGAGATCAAGGTCAAAGATATCGCGCGCGAACTCGGCTACCATGAGAAATATCTCTCGACGGTCTTTCACGAAGCGGAAGGCGTCACGCTGAAGCGGTATTTGGTGGAAGAGCGGCTCTCGGAGGCAAAGCGGCTGTTGATGGAGACGGACTACACGATCGCCGAAGTGGCGTATTATCTGAATTTTCCGTCGCCGCACAATTTTTCACGCTTTTTCAAGCAAGAGACAGGCATGACCGCAACTGCCTTCCGCTCCTCCTGACCTCCCCCGCTCTCTCTGCCCCGCGCTCTCGCTCATTCTGACCCGCCTTTGCTCATTCTGAGGGAGCGAAGCGACCGAAGAATCCCCTGAACGCAGTCCACAGGCAACCGCGCCATTCTGACCATCTTCCCCCGCTCATTCTGACCCTGAGCGTAGCCGAAGGGGAAGAATCCCCTGAACGAAGTCCGTCCCCCCCTCCGTGGGGGTCCCTTTTACCCCCTCCGAGGGAGGGGGGTAGGGGGGTGGGTCACCTTATTCTCGCTGCCCCTGTAGGGGAAGTGGCGAACGCAGTGAGCCAAAGGGGTTCTGAAACCCCTCTGTCACTTCGTGACATCTCCCCTATAAGGGGCGACAAGACTAAACCGCTCATTCTGACCCTGAGCGTAGCCGAAGGGGAAGAATCCCCCAAACGCTGTCCGCAGGCAACCACATCATTCATATCTGCAAGCAGAGAAAGAGGGCTCTCGGAAGAGAGCCCTCTTTGGGTGTGCGATGATGTTATTCCACGCCTTCGTTGAGCTTTGCAAGAAGTGCGTCGAGGTCGTTGTCATGGACGGCGACCGCCTCCGCGATCGTCTCCCCGTGCGCAAGGGCACAGCCGAAGCAGTGCATCCCCGCCTCCATCAGAATTTCCGCCGCATTGGGGTTCATTTCAAGGCACTCCGCAATGAGCGTATCCGCCGTGATCTTTGCCATTTTTATCTTCTCCTTTCCGATATTTCTGTACATATTATAGCATGCGTTTGCGCCGTTGGCAACTGTTTTTCACACATTTACAGCCCGATGAGCCAATACAAAAGCCCGACCGCCGCCCCCGCGCTCACGCCAAAGACGATGATCGGCCCCGCAACGACGAACATCTTCGCGGCCATGCCATAGACGTACCCCTCTGTCTTGAATTCGATGGCGGGAGAGGCAACCGAATTGGCAAATCCCGTGATGGGCACGATGGACCCCGCCCCCGCATTTTTGCCGATGCGGTCGTACACGCCGAGGCCCGTGAGGAAGGTCCCGAGAAAGATGAGTATGACGGAGACCGTCCCCGCAAGCTCGTCCCCCTCAAGGCCCGCAAATTCGAGCATATAGCGGAAAAACTGCCCGATCGAACAGATGAATCCGCCGACGAGGAAGGCCCGAAAACACGTCTTGAAATGCTGTGTGGGCGGGTCGAAGGCGTTGACATAGTTGATATAGTTGCGGTTGTAATTCTCCTTTGTGCGGCCCGTCATTGCCGAACCTCCTCCCGTCCCGCCGCGGGAAAGCACGCCTCACGCTCCTCTCTCGACTTCTGGAGCGGATTTGTCTTGATCTTCTTCATGCCTATAATTTAGGAAATCGGAAGTTTTTTTATACATCTCCCATTGTCGCTATTGCGGCCGAACGCGGCGGAGCGAAGCGCCGTGCGGCGAATGCTTGCCCGCGTACTTCTTCCGCGTGGATTCCCCGCCGCGGAGATGCCGCTCGGAGAGGTTCCTTTCGAGGACCTCCTTGACCTTCCGATAGAGTTCAAAATCAATGGCGGGCAGCCGCTCCGTCACATCCTTATGTGCAGTCGTCCAAGTCGGGAATGGACTTCTCTTCCGCGGCTTCACTTTCAATCGGAATG
>CANQOX010000057.1 GCA_947625595.1 uncultured Clostridia bacterium | reverse complement strand
GAGGAGAGAATACGGACTGCGTTCACGGGATGTTTCGGCTTCGCCTCAACATGACGCGGAGAACGGGGCAGAATGAGCGTGTCCCCATCGTAGCGGGGGCGTCAGAAGCAACGCTCCTTCCGCTTCTTTTTACAGTTCTCCATGTTGCCGCAGTCGTAGCAGAGTTCGTTGGGGCAGGCCTTGCCTTCGCGGCACAGGACGAGGTTCTGCACCGTCGTCTCGGCGATGTTGGCGAGGGCTTCCTCGGTCAAAAAGGCCTGATGGGAGGTCACGATGACGTTGGGCATGGACAGCAGACGCGCGAGGGTGTCGTCCTCGATGATGTGCCCCGAGTAGTCCTCAAAGAACAGCTCCGACTCCTCCTCATAGACGTCGAGGCAGGCCGCGCCGATGATGCGCTGTTTGATGCCCTCGAGCAGGGCCTCCGCGTCGATGAGCGCCCCGCGCGAAGTGTTGAGCAGAATGACCCCTTTCTTGAGTTTTTTCAGCGTGTCATGGTTGATGAGGTGATAGGTGTCCTCGAAGAGGGGCAGGTGGAGGGAGATGACGTCGCTCTTTGCGAAGATCTCATCGAGCGGGACATAGGGAAATGCCGCGTCTTGGCGCGGAAATTTGTCATAGGCGAGCACGTTCATGCCGAAGCCTTTGCAGATGTCGATGAAGATGGACCCGATCTTGCCCGTCCCGATGACGCCGACGGTCTTGCCGTGCAGGTCGAAGCCCGTGAGGCCGTTGAGAGAAAAGTTGAATTCCCGCGTCCTGTTGTAGGCCTTGTGAATGCGGCGGACGGAGGTCAGGAGCATGGCCATGGTGTGTTCGGCGACGGCGTAGGGGGAGTAAGCGGGCACGCGGACGACGTGGATCTTCCCGAAGCACCGCTTCACGTCGACGTTGTTGTAGCCCGCACAGCGCAGGGCGATGTATTTGACGCCTTCCTCAAACAGCCCGTCTACGACGGGCGCGGAGACGTCGTCATTGACGAAGACGCACACGCCGTCAAAGCCCCGCGCGAGGCCGACGGTGTCGGCGCCGAGTTTGGTCTCATAGTATTTGAACTCGATGCCGTTTTCCTTCCCGTACCGTTCAAAGGCGGGAATGTCGTAGTCTTTTGCATCAAAAAAGGCGATCTTCATGCCTTAAGTTTGCTCCTTTTGAGAAATTTTGATTCGGCCTACTCGATCGCCTTGAGCGATTCATTCATGTCGATCTTGTTGATCTTCGGTTTGAGCATGAGCGTGACGATGAAGGTGAAGAGCAGGGACATCAGCGCGGCGGCGATCCAGACGAACCAACCGATCGCTCCGACCGAGCCGAATTCGAGCAGGCCGAAGATGAACAGGCACAGCAGGCACCCGAAGGGCAGTCCGAGCGCGATACCGATTGCGCTTGTGATGTAGATCTCGCGGTAGATGTAGAGGTCGACCTCGTGCGTCTGGTAGCCGAGGACCATGAGCGTCGCAAGTTCCCTGTTCCGCTCGGAGATGTTGATGTTCGTGAGCGTGTAGATGACGACGGCGTTGAGGAGGGCGGCAAAGATGAGCACGATGACGGCCACCCCGATCATTGCGGCCGTGCCAACTTCTTGGAAAAGACAGCAGTCGAGAACGGCCAACCCCGCGACGACGAGGCCCGTCGAGGCCATGACGGCGACCACGGTCATGAAAAACCGCATCTTAAAGCGGAACACGTTGCGGAGGGTGGACTTGTATTTGAAGGAGAGGCGGTTCCAGAGCAGGGGAATGCGCTCGAGGAGGACCTTTTTGCCCGCCTTGGGCGTGCGGGGACGAAGGAGGACGGCGGGCGTCTCCCGCGTCTTGCGCATGCCCGCCGCAAACGTCGCGACGAGCGTCGAGAGCAGGATGACGGCGGCGGAGAGGAGGAAAAAGATGGGCGCGGCCTTCATCGAATAGGGAGGGATCGCGTAGTTCCAATCGAAATTGAGATAGATGATATAGGAGAGGGCTTCGCCCGCAAAGTACGCCCCCGCGCCGCCGATGAGCGTCCCGACGAGGGCGAAGAGGAGGTATTTGCTCAAGATCGCGAAGGGCGAATACCCGAGGGTCTGCATGCAGGCGATCTGCGCCCGCTCCTCCTCGAGAAGGCGCGTCATCGTCGAGAGCACGACGAGGAGGGTGACGAGCAGGAACACCACCATGATGACGTAGCCGATCGCGTCGATCTTCTCCCCGTATTCATGGAAGGAGGCGAAGGAGTAGTTTTCCTTCAGCGTCAGCACGGCGGCGTCCGCAAAGAGGGCCTCGAGTTCGGCCTTTTCGGCGTCGACAAATTCGTTATAGCCGCGCGAAAAGAGCCTTCCATGCGCCTCGGGAAGCCTGATGTAGGCGTCGTTTTTGGGCAGCGCCATGGAGAGGAGGGGACAGTTGAAGAGATAGATGATGTGGGAAAGTTCCTCGTCCTCGAACTGCATGCTCACGTCGTCCATCTTGGCGAAATGGAGGGGACAGACCACCGTCCCCGCGACGACGAAGTCGTAATCGAGGGTGAAAAATCCCGCCGAATAGCGGAAGGAGATGCGTCCGTCTTCAAATCCGCCGAGCTGCAGGGTGTCCCGCTCGGCGTAGGCGACAAATTCGTTCTCGTCCGAGGAGACGGTAACGTCGTAGCGCTCGTTGACGTCGAGGCGGTTGATCTTGAGCGCCTCGGGGCCTTCCTCCTGAAAATAATAGATGCGGGTGATGCCCTCGCCCAAGCCCTCGAAGGGGACGTCGCCGCCCTCCTTTGCCTCGAGAGAGGTCGCGATGAGGACGTTTTCCTCGCCGTAGCGCTCCTTCAGAAGGTCGATGTCCTCGTCGGAAAGGCCGCTCTCCGCCGTGCTCTTGACGATGAGATCGCTCACATTTGCCGCATTGTAGTAGTCGTCGAGGGAGTAGGCCATCTTCTCTGTGGACATGCCGATGCCCGCGGTAAAGCCCACGCTCACGAGCACCATCAGAATGATGGAGACGAGGCGCGTCAGATGCCGCTTGAACATCCTTGCAAATGTCTTGAGATAAGTCTTCATTTCACCACTCTATCTGATCGACGGGAAGAGGGGAAGGGTTCTGTTCGACGCTCTCGATCTTCCCGCTCCTGATGTGAATGACTTTGTCCGCCATCTGCGCGATCGCCGCATTGTGCGTCACGATGATGACGGGTTTTTTCTGCCGTTTGGAGGTCTCATAGAGGAGCTTTAAGATCATCTTGCCCGTCTCATAGTCGAGCGCGCCCGTCGGCTCGTCGCAGAGGAGGAGCTTGGGGTTCTTGGCAATGGCCCGCGCAATGGAGACCCGCTGTTGTTCGCCTCCCGAGAGCTGGGCGGGGAAATTCATGAGCCTGTCGCCGAGGCCGACCTCCCGAAGCACCGTCTCGGGGTCGAGGGCGTTCTTGCAGATCTCGGTGGCGATCTCCACGTTCTCGAGCGCGGTGAGGTTGGGCATGAGGTTGTAGAATTGGAACACAAACCCGATGTCGTAGCGGCGGTACTCGGTGAGGCCCTTGCGGTTGAGGGCGGTGACATCCTTGCCGTCGAGCACGATCTTGCCCCCCGTTGCGGTGTCCATGCCGCCGAGGAGGTTCAGAAGGGTCGTCTTTCCCGCCCCGCTCGAGCCGAGGACCACGGCAAATTCGCCGTCCTCGAGGGCAAAAGAGGCACCGATGAGGGCGTTCACCGTGACAGTTCCCGTGCGATATTCCTTGCTGACGTTTTCAAGTTCCAGATAACTCATGGTCTCTCCGTTTCCATTTTTATTATACCATGATTCGGCGGGAAAAGAAACGGTTTTTTCGTAATGATTGTATATTACAAGGTTGAGAGTTTGGTGAAAAAGGCTCCATTTTAACAAAAAACATCCACCCCACCACCGCCTTCGGCGGCGCCTCCCCCCTTATACATGAGGGGGGAGGGTAGGGAAGGGGGTGGGTCACCGCATTATTCTTGCTGCCCCTTATAGGGGAAGTCCCCGAGCTTGCGAGGGGAAAGGGGTTTTGAAACCCCTCTGTCTCGGCTACGCCTCGACATCTCCCCTGAAAGGGGCGACAAGGGTCTTCCGCTCATGTTGCCCCGCGCGCATTCTATTTGATTCCAAGCGCGGCACGAGCGCGAAGCGCAAAGTAGCGAAGCGAAACATCTCATAGACCTACGGAGTAGACCTGCGTCATTCTGAGAAACGGGGGCCAAACGAAGTTAGACAAGTGGAACCGAAGAATCTCGCGGGGCGTCTATGTGTAGCGGCGAGATGCTTCGGGTCAGCCGCTTCTGACTTCGTACGACATTGCTTCTCAGCATGACGCCGCAACTTAAGGACTTCGTTCAAGGGATTCTTCGCTTCGCTCTGAATGACGCAGTATCCTCCCACCACCGCCTTCGGCGGCGCCTTCCCCTGTTGGGAGGCTCTTTACCCCCTCCATGGGAGGGGGGGTAGGGGGGTGGGCGACGATTCCAAAAATTCTCCGCGTTTCAGAAAAAAATTTTTTAAGAAAGCCTTCGAGTTTAACGCTTTTTTAACGCTTTGTCTGATAAAATATATAAGCAGTGGTGTGTTTTTACAAAAAATCCTCGACTGCGAAAAAACAATGAAGATAAGGAAGGTATTTCAAATGGCAGGGAAACAGCAGAACGATCAGGAGATCATAACTTTTGTGGGGCAGGACGGCACGACCATGGACATGATCTTGCTCGCCTCTTACACGATCAGGGGTACGAATTACGCAGTGATGCGTCCCGTCGAACTCCTCGAGGGCATGACCAAGAACGACGTCCTCGTGTTCCGCGTTACGGTGGACGAGGACGGCGACGACAGCTATCAACTCGAGGAGAATGACAAGGTCTCCGATGAAGTGGTCGACCGCTACAACCGCGACATGATGGCCGACGGCTCGCAGAAACCCAAGTATTGGTATCTCAAATACATGATCCCCGCGATCGGCAGCGTCATCTGTATGTTCCTTGCGTCGTGGGTCCATATTGCGTTTTTGAGCGGCGTCGCCGTCGGGATCGGCTTTATCGCGTACTGTGCCTACAAGGACATCAGGGCTTGGCTCGACAAGAAAAACGGAAAGAAGTAATTTTATAAAACGGAAAGAAGTAATTTTATAGAGTGTCAAACCGTGCGGAAAAGCACGAGATAAAAAAAGGAGACAATTTCAAATGGGAAAGGGCAATTTTGGCGTGATCACACTCGAAGCGGCGGACGGTTCGTCCGTCGACATGGTCCAGTTGGGCGAGTACAGGCTCTATGGCAGGGATTATACAATTTTATCGCCCGTCGACGATGACGACGAGTTCAATGTGTATGAGATCACGGCCGATTCTCGCGGCAATGAGCATTATGACAGAGTGTATGACGAAAAGGTCATAGACAAGGTGATGGACCTCTTCCTCGCCGAAGATGAGGAGGAAAAGAGAGCAAAAAGAAGCTCGGGCAGCTCGGGACAGAAAGGGGGCTCCTCAAAGAAGGGGCTCAAGTACATGATCCCGGCGATCGGGATCGTCGTGTTCTTCCTTGTGGCAGTTTTGGCAGAAGTCGACTGGCTCCTGCTCGGCAGCCTTGCCTGTATCGTCGTCCTCATCGTCTTCGCGGTCAAGGACATCAAGGCGTGGTTTGACAAGAAGAAGAAATGATCCGCGCGGTCTTCAGCGGGCCGCTGTCAAGGTGTTTGACATTTTTAACAGGGCAGATCTCCGATCCCGCCCTGTTTTTTTTATTGCCCACCTTATTCTCGCCGCCCCTTTTAGGGGAAGGCCCCCACAGGGGGAAAGGGGTTTTGCTTCTAATCACGTCACCCTGAGCCTGTCGAAGGGCCCTCGCAGCCTTCTCACTCGCGTCATTCTGAGCCGCCGCCATAGGCGGCGTGTCGAAGAATCCCGTGAACGAAGTCTGTACTTTCCTCCTCGGGATTCTTCGCTTCGCTCTGAATGACGCAGTATCCGCCTCCCATGGAGGTGCCATTCTTACCCCCTCCCATGGAAGGGGGTAGGGTGGTGGGTCGCCGCAGCCTCCCTCGCGGCCTTTCCACTCGCTGCCCCTTATAGGGGAAGTCCCCCGCAGGGGGAAAGGGGTTTTGCTTCTAATCACGTCACCCTGAGCCTGTCGAAGGGCCCTCGCGGCCTTTCCGCTCGCGTCATTCTGAGCCGCCGCCACAGGCGGCGTGTCGAAGAATCCCGTGAACGAAGTCCGTAAGCCTGTTAGCTTCATTGCGTTACTTCGCGGGCTTTGCCCGCTCGTGCCGACCTTAGTTTACAGTAGAAGCCTCGGTCAAGGCGCGCGAACCACGCGGCGTTTCTTTCTACCACCCTTTTTCACAGCCGAAACGGCACCCCTGTCGGGTGCCGTTTTGTGGTGGAGTATTGATAATGTAAAACGAATTTGTTACAATTTATGGTAAGGCACATTCGGAGGGCTATACTTTGAAAAATCTTCCGTCTCGGAAATTTTTCTGCTAATTCTATGGTCTGGCGTACTTTCATCTAACAATTCATATACGCCATAAAAAACATAAGAACGCTGTTCCCCGTCTCCGCATTTCTTAAAAAATGCCCTATACGGCGAAGGCAATCCCTCATGTTCGGGGAGTTTTTCATCGGGCGAGCCTACAAAATCCTCATGCCAAATCTCCGTAGATTTTTCAAACGTGTTTATCCAACCTTTTATGATTTTTCCTTCGCGAAGCATGACGAGATCGTATTTATGGTCTTGAGTGAGGAACATATGACATTTCATGAACGCTTTGTGGTTTGTGTCAAATAACACATTAAGCAATTCTGCGTTTGTTCTTACATGAAATGTTTGTCCGAAACTCACTAATCCTGTAGCGTTGAAATTTGTGGGATTTTTCACTTCTCTTTGTGTTTTGGAAGTATGTAAAACAGATTTACTTTTTTCTTCAATGAATGCTTGGATCTTGCTTTCATCATAGTTCTCTCTGCCGAAAAGTTCTACAAATTGAATACCATTTCCATTATTTTCTTCAAACGGGATTTCAAGTTGCACAATCCTATTTTTAGGATAATCGTAGGAATATAGATATAATTTGGAGCAAACCAGAATGCCGACAGCTATATGTAGCTGATTAAAATAGCTGATGATTTGTTCCTTCATCTCCGACGAAAAGGGCAATTTATATTGCTTGAATTCCGCTACAAACAAGTCCTTACTGTCTTTTGAAACAACCATATCGGGTATCAATCGCTTCCCCGCACCGATATGGACTGAAAATTGAGAGCGGATTTCATCATTTACCCGCTTATATCCAAAAATTTCCGATATAATTGCTTCCCAATCCCGCTGGACGACAGTTTCGGAAAAACTGCGGTTCTCATTATATTTTTTTACTATGGAATTCCATTTTTCTTGACAGTCGCTTGAAATCCCTTTTTCTTTTGCTGGCATTTCAGACGTAATATCAACTTTCAATTTGTTTTGCAACGTTTGTACCGCTCTCTTAAACGTTTTTACGATATCTTCATCGCTGATTTTTTCGCCGAACATAAAATGCACTTGGTCGTTTCCCACGAACCTTATGCTATCGATATCGGAATATTCCGCCCCTGTAAAATGGCGCCTGAAATCGTCATTTTTGATACTTTTACTTAGTTTGAAAGTTCGATCAAATGCCTTTCTGTAATACTTCAAATAAAAGAGCCGTACCAAGCCTTCAATGGTCGTGCGCATTGACCCCGCGCAAGTCTGGGTAACGCCATCGACGTCAGCAATTTTGATTGCATCTTGATAACTCCTTTTTACAGGAATCAAAATATTATCCCACAACTCATTCATATTCATGGCGGAAACCCCAAAAAAGATTATAGATTATATAAAATATATCATATTATTCGCCAAAAGTCAATAGCAAAGTGCAATGCGGACGGGGCGAACCACTGTGTGGTTCGCCTATCCACCTCGACCGTCACGAAAAGGGACTGACATTTAGTCAGTCCCTTTTCGTGGTGGAGCATTGATAACGTAAAACGAATACGGAAGAGGTGGATCACTTCGTCGCTACGCTCGGGAGCTTCGGTAAAAATCATTACACTTTCTCGCGGGAACCGCTCGAAAGCGTAGGTGGATTTTGCCGAAACCCCTAAAGGGGCCCCTCGGCAAAGCTTCGCAAACTTCGTTTGCTCGCGCGAACCACGCGGCGTTTCTTTCTACCACCTCTTCCCGCCACGCAAAAAGGACGGCACAGCCGTCCTCATGCGTGGTGGAGCATTGAAAGACTAAAACGAATATGGAAGAGGTGGATTACTTCGTCGCTACGCTCCTCGTGCCGCGCTTCGACGCCACAAAGAACGTGCGCGCGGGGCGAACCACTGTGTGGTTCGCCTATCCACCTCGACCGTCACGAAAAGGGACTGACGCAAAGTCAGTCCCTTTTCGTGGTGGGAAGAGGTGGATTCGAACCACCGAAGTCGGAGACGTCAGATTTACAGTCTGATCCATTTGGCCGCTCTGGAATCTTCCCATTTTATATATCAAATTGTTTCAATCAACTGGAGCTGGTGACGGGAATTGAACCTGCAACCTGCTGATTACAAATCAGCTGCTCTGCCGATTGAGCTACACCAGCAAAGTTTGTCTCCGTCAAAGGAGACATTTCCCTTAAAGGCTCCCAAAAAAAGACGAAGTATTTTTTGGGGAAGAGGAGGCGCGAATGCGTTTCCCCTTGAGGGCTCCCAAAAAATATTTCGCAGAAAGATTTTTTGGGAAGAGGAGAGACCTGCGTAAAAGGCGGTATCTTTCCCCTAAAGGGCTCCCAAAAAAAGACGAAGTATTTTTTTGGGAAGAGGAGCGACCTGCGTAAAAGGCGACATCCCTCTTAACGGCTCCCAAAAAATATTTCGCAGAAAGATTTTTTGGGAAGAGGAGGCGCGGATAGCGTTTCCCCTTGAGGGCTCCCAAAAAAAGACGAAGTATTTTTTTGGGAAGAGGAGCGACAGGTGCTATAAGCGCGGCGGTTGCCGAAGGCGACTGCCCGCAAAAGGCACCTTGTCGCGACGATGTGGTGGCTTGGGGTGGAATCGAACCGCCGACATAAGGATTTTCAGTCCTCCGCTCTACCAACTGAGCTACCAAGCCGTATAGAAGCCTCATTCCTCCGAATGAGGCTTCCCAAAATTTTGGCGACCCAGAACGGGCTCGAACCGTCGACCTCCAGCGTGACAGGCTGGCGCTCTAACCAACTGAGCTACTGGGCCAAAATATCGATTTGACGGGCTCCCTGACTGCGTTCCTCGGGATCCTTCGGCGATGCCTCAGGATGACGCTTAAGTCCTCAAACCTGTTTTCCAACAGGACTCCCAAAAAAAGACGAAGTATTTTTTGGGAAGAGGAGCGACCTGCGTAAAAGGCGACATCCCTCTTAACGGCTCCCAAAAAATATTTCGCAGAAAGATTTTTTGGGAAGAGGAGGCGCGGATAGCGTTTCCCCTTGAGGGCTCCCA
>CANQOX010000056.1 GCA_947625595.1 uncultured Clostridia bacterium | reverse complement strand
GACATTGAGGAATACGCCTACGACGACAATGAGTTGCAGGAGAAGATCGCGAGGGTCGGGAAGGGGTATCTCATTCAGCGGTACAAGGGCCTCGGCGAAATGAGCGCCGAACAGCTCTGGAAGACGACGATGGACCCCGCGCGGCGGAACCTCACGCAGGTCACGGTGGAGGACGCCATCGCGGCGGACGACATGATCACCAAACTCATGGGCGACGCCGTCGAGGGCAGGAAGGAGTTTTTGAGCAGATTTGCCAATTTCAACAAAGTAGACACGTTCCTTGCGCGCGTGGACAAGAGGGGGACTACGACCGATGAAGAAGAATGAGATGCAACAGGCAGAGCCGCAGGGACAGCTCTTTGTCACGCCATTGGAGGAGGTCCTTCCCCAGTCCATGCTCCCGTATGCGGAGTTTGTCATTCTCGACAGGGCCCTCCCCCGCGTCGAGGATGGATTGAAGCCCGTCCAGCGCAGGATCCTCTATACCATGTTTGAAATGGGCCTCATGCCCGACAAACCGCACAAGAAGTCCGCCCGCATCGTCGGCGACTGCATGGGCAAATATCACCCGCACGGCGACAGCTCCGTCTATGACGCGATGGTGAGGATGGCGCAGGACTTCAACATGGGCATGACGCTCGTCAACGGCCACGGCAACTTCGGCTCCGTCGACGGCGACCCCGCGGCCGCCATGCGCTACACCGAGGCGAGATTGGAACCGCTCGCCCTCGAGCTTTTGCGCGATCTCGACAAGAACACCGTTCCCTTCTCCCTCAACTTCGACGATTCCCTGAAGGAACCCGACATGCTCCCGGGGAGATTTCCCAATCTCCTCGTCAACGGGGCGTCGGGCATCGCTGTCGGCCTTGCGACGAATATCCCGCCCCACAATTTGGGTGAAGTGATCGGCGGCGTCATCGCCTACATCGACAATCCCCGCATCAGTCTGGAAAAGATGATGAAGTATATCCCCGCGCCCGATTTCCCGACGGGCGGCAAGATCATTGCCAAGGAACTCGAGCAGGCCTATGCGACGGGCAAGGGAAAGATCACCCTCCGCGCGAAGGTCTCCGTCGAGCTCGCCGAGGGCGAACGCCCCACGGGGGAGGACGACGCGGCCGTCAAGCGCAACATCGTCATCTCCGAGCTTCCCTATCAGGTCAACAAGGCCTCCCTGCTCCGCAAGATCGCAGAACTTCGGGAGCAGAAGAGCGAACTTGCGCCCATCACCAAGGTCGTGGACGAGAGCGACAGGAGCGGCATGCGGGCCGTCATTGAGGTCAAGGGCACGGGCAAGGACGCCGAGAAGGTCCTCTCTGCCCTCTATAAATACTCCGACCTCGAGGTCAGCTTCGGCATCAACATGGTGGCGATCGCCAAGGGCAAGCCCATGCTCATGGGCCTCATGGACATCATCCGCTACTATGTCGAATATCAGCGCGAAGTCGTCCTGCGGAGGACGAAATTTGACCTCAATCAGGCCAAGGAACGCTGTCATATCCTCGAGGGCCTCATTGTCGCCGTTCAGAACATCGACGAAGTCATCAAGATCATCAAGGGGGCGGACAGCACCGCCGACGCCCGCGACAAACTGCGGAAACGCTTTGAACTCTCCGAGAAGCAGGCGCAGGCCATTCTCGACCTCAGACTCGCCCGCCTGACCAAGCTCGAGGTCTTCAAACTCGAGGAGGAGCACAGACAGCTCCAGAAGCTTATCGCCGAACTCACGGAGATCGTCGGCAGTCAGAAACTTCAGCTCGAGGTCGTCAAGAAGGAACTCACGGAACTCGGCAAAAAGTACGCCGTGCCGCGGAGGACGTCTTTGCCCGAGAGCGAGGACGAGGCCTTCGCGGAGCGCTTCGACGTGTACGTCCCCGGGGAGCCTTCCCAGCTCCTTCTGACCGCGGACGGCAAATTCAAGTGTGTGGAGGAGAAAAAGCTCAAGGCGGTGACGCAGGAAGTGACGCCTTCCACGAAGAAGGGGGGGATCATCTTGGACCGCGTCTCCATTCTCTCCAACGCCGACGCGCTCATCATCACCGACCAGGCCAATTGCTACCGCGTCAACATGCGCGATTGCATGCGGAAGTGGTCGGACGCGGGCCTCAAACTCACCGACGTCGCCGACGCGGGAAGGGATGAGAAGGTCGTCGCGCTCTTCTCCGAGGAGGAGACGGGGACACTGCTCTTCGTCACGCGCATGGGCGAGATCATGGGAAGAGAACTTGCGGACATCGCGGCGGGGAAGGGCCCCGTCGTGAAGATGGAGGACGGGGACAGGCTTGTCGCCGTCGAGAGGTACGTCCCCGACGACAGGACGCTCTACTTTGTCACGAGGAACGGCATGTGCCTCAACATGAAGATGGACGAAGTGCCCGTGCGGAAGACGGCCGCGACGTGCGTCAAGGGCATGGGGCTCAAGAAGGGGGACAGCGTCATTTGGGCAAAACTGCTCGAGGACTACGGCGAGTTGGTGCTCGCGATCACGGGCGGAAGGTTCAAGCGCATCATCGTTTCGCAGATCGACCCCATCGGGCGCGGTTCGCAGGGCGTCCGCGTCGCGGATATGAAGGAGGACAAGGTCCTCTTTGCCGACTATGTGACCGAACCCTATGCGATCGCGGTGTTTACAGAGGAGGGGACGGTCGAAAGGATCACCACCGAGGACATTCCGATCGACGCGACGTACACGCGCGGCAGACCGTTGAAGGGCGTCAAGTGGACCGCCAAGGAACTCATTCCCGTCAAGTATTAAAATGACCGAAAGGGGCGCACTTCCGTGCGCCCTTTTTGCGGAATAAAAACGCTCAACTCCCGCTGCCCCTGTCCCCACCCCCCTACCCCCTCCGTGGGAGGGGGTAGGGGGGTGGGTCACCGCATTCTCGCTGCCCCTTATAGGGGAAGTCCCCCGCAGGGGGAAAGGGGTTTTGAAACCCCTCTGTCATTCGCGTTGCTCATGACACCTCCCCTGAAAGGGGCGACAAGCGGACTTCGTTTGAGGGGATGCTTCACTTCGTTCAGCATGAGCGATTTTTCCCCGCTCATTCTGAGCGGAGCCCGTAGGGCGAAGTCGAAGGATCCCGTGAACGAAGTCCGCCCTTCCCTCCATGGGATTCTTCACTGCGTTCAGAATGACGCAGTGTCCCTCGCTGCCCCCTCCCGAGGAGGGGGGTAGGGGGCAACGTCCTTATCAGTAATCCGTACGTCCGATGAGACGGTCGAGGGAAACCTGTAAATAGTCCGCAAGGATCACGGCCGTGATGAGGTCTGGCTTTGCACCCTTTTTCCATCTCGTAAAGTACACATCATGGATCTCGGTGTCACGCACGATCTGATAGCGCGAAACTCCCTTTTCCGCCATGACGCCGCGCAAGCTGTCATAGAAGGGCGGAAGGGGACGCGGCACGACCGTTTCATCCCGTTCTCCTCTTCCCGCAAGATAATCGAGATTGCAGGAAAAGAAATCGGCAAGTTGTATCGCATGTTCAAGCGAAATGAGAGACGTGCCGTTGAGCCATGCCCGCACATTTGTCCCGTGTACCCCGATCGCCTTGCCCAACGCCTCCGACTTCATATCGCCGCGGTCAAACATCAGCTCCCTGAGCCTCTCTGGGAAATTCGACAAATTCTCCATAAACTTCTCCTTTTTCGACAGAATTTTAACCTACTCTGACGCTCATTTTCCTTGCAATATGTGTGAAAGTAGGTTATACTGAATTTATGATGAAACAAGGAGGGAACAAAATGGAGAAAGGCGAACTTGTGACCGCTGAAGAAATCGTAGATGAAATTTTCCCGCTGATGAAGGAATATTTTGTTGCTTCATGTAAGAAATGCGCGGATATGATTGAAATGCGTCTGTTGAGCGGCCAGCTTGTTGTCATTCATGTGATCGTCCAAAAATAACGCTCCGCGTCATCCTGAGCTGCCGCCAAAGGCGGCGTGTCGAAGGATCCCGTGAACGAAGTCCGCAGGCAACCGCGTCATCCTGAGCCGCCGCCGAAAGCGGCGTGTCGAAGGATCCCGTGAACGTAGTCCGTACTTTCCTCCTCGGGATTCTTCGCTACGCTCTGAATGACGCAGTGTCCCTCGCGCCCCCTCCATGGGAGGGGGTAGGGGGGTGGGTCACCGCAGCATTCCCTCGCTGTCCCTGTAGGGGAAGTCCCCCGTAGGGGGAAAGGGGTTTTGAAACCCCTCTGTCACTCACTTCGTTCGTGACATCGTCTCGGGCGGGTAGATTCCCGCCCTCGGTCACCGTTCGCGCGGGATAATGCGCTCACTCACCGCAAAACGCAGCGCACAGCACACTGTGCTGATGCGCAAGAATTGCGTTTTGCGACCTATGAGGGGCGACAAGAGGCAACTGCGTTCAGCATGAGTGCACTATGGGGGACTTGACAGAGAGGGGGAAATCTGATACAATCAAACCATGAAAGCAAAAGAATTTTTCGATCGGTTCCGCTGGGGAGCGGTGTTTCCCGTAGCGGCGACATTGATCGCGGCGGTCGCCGTCCTTTCCTGCTCTGCAGACGGCTACATGGCCCGCTCCGTCACGGTGGGGATCCTCTTCGCCCTCTCGGGCGTCGTGTGCCTCCTCGCCTTCCTCTTTGACAAGGACGACAACCCCGTCCGCCTCATCGCGGGCATGGCACAGCTCGCGTCTGCGGTGTGGATGTTCGTCCTGATCCGCACGCCTCTCTTTGTCTTCTGTATCGCCATGGCCGTCGTCACCCTCCTCGGGGCGGGGGCGGACCTCTGCGACGCCGTAAAGCATGACGGCGGGAAGCGCCGCATCGTGCGCATCGTCATCGACGTCCTTTTCGCCGCCGCGCTCATTCCCATTCCCTGCGACCCCTTCGGCGGGGAAAGCGCCCTCCTGCTGTACACGGGCTTCATGATGCTCGGGGAGACGGTCTATAGCGCGGTCATGCTCTTTTTCGGCGGCCTTTTCAAGGAAGAAGTGGGGCGATCTGCGGACAGGGGCAGATAATTCCTCAAAAAACGTTTGCCATTTCCCGCAGAATATGGTACAATCTTGTCTACTTACGGAGGCAGACTTCAATCGTCATGGAATCCACCGATCAGCAGCCCAAAGAGCGCATCAAATTTACCCAAATTCTCCTTTCCTTCGTGTTGCCCGTGCTCATTTCGGGTATCGTCAGGGCCCTCGGCATCTACATCTTTGTTTCGCCGAACCACTTCGCCCCGGGGGGCATCAACGGCGCGGCCGTCCTGCTGGAGTACGCTATCGGCTGGAACTCGGGCTGGTTCCTCCTCATGCTCAATGTCCCGCTCTTCTTCCTCGCCTTCTTCCTCTTGGGGAAAAAAGAGGCGATCCTTTCGACCCTGTCGATGCTCCTGACGTCGGGACTTCTCATCGTATTTGACCACATTCCGAACTTTCCGAAGTTCTTCGACCCCGTCGGGAACGAACCCGTCGCCTACGGGCTCCTCGGGGCCGTCGCGGGCGGCATTTTCCTCGGGATCGCGCTCGCCGTCATGCTCCGCTGCTGCGGAACGGCGGGCGGAACGGCCATTCCCGCCTCTATCGTCAACAAAAAGTGGAAGTTCCTCTCGGTGAGCTGGATGACGTCCCTTCTCGACGCGGTCGTCGTCTTTGCGTCCTTCTTCGTCTACTATTCGCCCGCGGGCTTTGCGGTGAATCTCACGCCCGTGCTCCTCGCGCTCGTCTCGCTCTTCGTGACGAGCAAGACCTGCGACGTCATCATCGACGGCTTCAAGGTCGCATATAAGTTCGAGATCATCACCACCCACCCCGAGGAGATCGCGCGGGAGATCATGGAGCGGACCCACCACGGCGCGACCATGATGCGCGCGACGGGCATGTATTCCCACGAGGAGCACGATGTCCTCGTCTGCATCATCCGCAAACGTCAGATTGCCGAGGTCCAGCGCATCATCAAGAGCTACCCCGGGACGTTTGCCTTCTTCACGCCCACGTCAGAGGTCTACGGAAAATTTTTGAAGTAGGCCGAAGAAATATTTTTCTGCGGGAGTTCATACTTTGGGTATGGAACATGTCTATGACGTCGCCGTCATCGGCGGGGGCATCGCGGGATATTCCGCCGCGCTCTCCGCGAAAAGTTTGGGCCTCGACTGCCTTTGGCTGGGCGAGGACCTCTTCGGCGACAAGGTCAAAAGAAGCGAATATGTGCGGAATTATCCCTCGTTTTTGGGGAATGGGGTCGATTTTTCCAATGCGCTCGAGGCGCAGAGAGCGCGGGAGGGGATCCCCTTCACCGCGGGGAGAGCGGACGGCGTCTTTCGCATGAAGGACGGCTTTGCTATCTCCGTCTCGCCCAAGATGTACTCCGCGCGGACGGTCATTCTCTGCACGGGCGTGGATCTCAAGGGAAAGCTCAAGGGCGAGGGCGACTTCCTCGGCAGGGGAGTGAGCTATTGCGCCGTGTGCGACGGAGCCCTCTACCGCGGCAAGAAGATCGCCGCCGTCCTCGGCGCGCCCCGCTTCTGCGAGGAAGCCGAATATTTGGCGGGTTTTGCCCAAACGGTGTACGTTTTCGCTCCCTTTGAGGCAAAATTTCAGGCCGAGAACATCATCCCCTGCGGCGGCGTTCCCCGCGCGATCGAGGGGGAGGACCGCGTCAGAAGGCTCGTGACGGACAGCGGCGCATACGACGTGGAGGGGGTGTTTCTCCTGCGGCCCGCCGTTCCCCCCGAGGCGCTCGCGGGCGGGCTGAAGACGGACGGGGCGCACGTCGTCGTGGACAGGACGCTCGCGACCAATCTCGGCGGGCTCTTCGCGGCGGGGGATGTCACGGGACCGCCCTACCAGTACGCCAAGGCGGCGGGGGAGGGGCTCGTCGCGGCCCACTCCGCAAAGAGGTATTTGGGCAGAAATGCCTGAACGTGTGCAAAATTTCGGCTCTACCCCCTCAAAATAAGGGCAGAGCGCAGAACATTTCAATAGAAAATCATTGGCGCCGCAGAACGGCGCAACGGAGGTATTTTTCATTTTATGGACGGCGACCCAAGTAGTCACGGCGGCAGTCTCATCGGTCTTACGATCGCGCTCATCCTGCTTCTCATTCTGTCGGGATTTTTCAGCGCGACGGAGACCGCGTACACGAGTTTCAGCACCGTCCGCATGCGGCGGTATGCGGCAAAAAAGCGCTCTGCGCGTCAGGTCCTGAAGCTCAGCGATGATTATAACAGAGTGCTCACGACGCTCCTCATCGGCAACAACATCGTGAACATCGCGGCGGCGACGATCTCGACCATCGTCTTTTCACGGCTCATCAACGAGGAGATCGGCCCCACGGTCTCCACGATCGTGCTCACGGTGGTCGTTCTGATCCTCGGGGAGATCACTCCCAAGACGCTCGCACGCGAGGCCCCTGAACGCTTCGCCTGCGCAATGGCCTACCCGCTCACCCTGTTCAGCTATCTCTTCTGGCCGCTCAACTGGATCTTTGGGCTGTGGAAAAAGCTCCTCTTTCTCGTCTTCGGGCTCAATAAGAAGAAGCCCAAGTACACCGAGGAGGAGTTCAAGATGATCGTCTCGGACATCACGAGCGAGGGCGTGCTCAACGGCAACGAGCAGGACCTCATCACCCGCACCCTGCGCTATGACGATCTCCACGTCGGGAGCTGTATGATCCCGCTCGAACGCGTCGTCATGGTGGACCTTCGCGAGAGCTCGACCCTCGTCTACAGGATCTTCCGCGAGACCAACTTTTCCCGCATTCCTGTATATAAGGGAAGCAAGGAGAACATTATCGGCATTCTCTACCGCGCCGACTTCTACGAAAATATGCTCGCGGGCAGGCGGGATTTCCAGAATATCGTCCGCCCCGTGTCCTTCACGACGCCCGATGAGAAGGTCTCCGACCTCATGAAGCGCATGCAGTCCATGCGCGAACACATGGCCCTCGTCGGTTCGGAGGGGAATGTCCTCGGGCTCATCACCCGCGAGGACATGGTGGAGGAGCTTTTGGGCGCGGACATCGATGATAAATATGACTTAACGCCCGTCACGTCCCCTTTGACCCCGTTCATTCCCGAGCCCGAGACGCCCGAGACGGTGGACGAGACCGAGGAATAAGCTTGGACAGATCATTCAAAATAGCGCACCCGTGCCTGAAAAATCGGACACGGGGGCTTTTTTCATGACAGGAAGATGCACATTGAGTGAAAATTTCGCCCATATTCGATTTTCAATCCTTTTTGTTTGACAAATGTGAAAAGAATTGTGTATAATACAATCAGTTCAGCAAAAGAAAAAATACTTGGAGGTACTTTATGGAACTGAACGATTATGCTGTGAGGCTGTTTGGGGCGATCGAGGAGGTAGACGCCCTGAAGCTGTTCGGGGAATCGGCGAAGCTGTCGAGGACAGAATTCCGCCTGCTCCGCGAGGTCGTGGCCGAGCGCACAAAGGGGAGGGACATCATCTCATCCGAGCTTGCAAGGCGCCTCGGGGTCACCCGCTCCGCCGTGTCCCAGCTCGTCACGAAGCTCGAGGAGCGCGACATTGTCGCCCGCACGGCCGCGCCCAAGGACAAGAAGATCGCATACATCCGCCTTTCGGAGCATGCGCTCGCCGAATTTGAGGAGCAATGCGGGCAGGTCAACGCCCTTCTCGAGTACTGCGCAGAGAAGTTCGGGAAGGACAGAATGCAGCGCCTCTCGGTGGACACCGCCGACTTTATCGCGCTCATGAAGGAAGCCCGCGAGAAAGGGGTCGCAGAGGAAGCGACCAAGTGACCGCCGCACCCCGAAAGGGGTGTCGGCGTAAAATTTGGAATTTTTTAAGCAGGACGGAAAAAGCCGAATGTTGAAGTTAACAGATATCACAAAGGATTACAAGGTGGCGCAGGGCGTTGTGCATGCGCTGAAGGGGATCTCGCTTTCCTTCAGGAAAAACGAGTTTGTCTCCGTTCTCGGGCCGTCGGGCTGCGGCAAGACGACCCTTCTCAACATCATAGGCGGGCTTGACCACTACACTTCGGGCGACCTCGTGATACAGGGCAGGTCCACGAAGGATTTCAAGGACCGCGATTGGGACGTCTACCGTAATCACAGGATCGGCTTTATCTTCCAGTCCTATAATCTCATTCCCCACCAGACCGTTCTCTCCAATGTCGAGCTCGCGCTGACCATCGCGGGCGTCGGGAAGGAGGAGAGAAGGGAGCGGGCGAAGAAGGCTTTGGAGCGCGTCGGGCTCGGCGAAGAGCTGAACAAGCGTCCCAACCAGCTCTCGGGCGGACAGATGCAGCGCGTCGCGATCGCGAGGGCGCTCGTCAACAATCCCGACATTCTCCTCGCCGACGAGCCGACGGGCGCGCTCGACAGTAAGACGAGCGTCGAAGTCATGGAGCTCATCAAGGAGATCTCTTCCGAACGCCTCGTCATCATGGTGACGCACAACCCCGAGCTCGCAGAGAAGTATTCCACCCGCATCGTCCGCCTCATGGACGGGCAGGTAGAGTCGGACAGCGACCCTTACTCCGAAGAGGAGGAGGCCAAGGAGAGCGAGGCGGCTTTGGCGGCCGAGGAAGCCCAACAGACGGAGAAGGGGAAGAAGGGAGCCAAAAAGCTCCGCGCGAAGATGAGCTTTTTCACTTCCCTCGCGCTCTCGGCCAAAAATCTCTTTACCAAGAAGGGCAGGACGATCATCACGTCCGTCGCGGGGTCGATCGGCATCATCTCGGTCTGCCTCGTTTTGGCCCTCTCCAACGGCTTCAATACTTACATCGAACACACCGAGGAGGATATGCTCTCCTACTATCCCCTCGAGATCGAGGAGAACACCCTCGACCTCAACGCCGTCATGGATAAGGCGGGGAGTTCTCTCTCCAACATGCCCGACATGTCGCAGATCGGCGATAAGGTGTACGTCGATTCCTTCCTGACCCAACTCGCGCAGGGCATCGCCGTCACGAACAACCTTTCGGAGGACTATCTCTCCTATCTCGAGAAGGGGAAGGAGGAGCACCCCGACTGGTTCGCCGCGATCAAGTACGGGTACGGGGTCAGCGTCGTTGACAATCT
>CANQOX010000055.1 GCA_947625595.1 uncultured Clostridia bacterium | reverse complement strand
GTCGGTTCGGTCTCGACGGTGATGACGATATTGGCTTCGCCAACCGTCACAGAGTACTTGCCGTCCTGACCTGCCGTGAGGATATCGTCGCCGTTCTTGACAGACTTGACCTTGAAGCCCGTCTTCGCGGTGACCGTGAACTTGACAACGGTGCCCTTTGCATAGGGGCCTGCCGTCGTGGGCTCGACGATCGCGAAGGTGACGTTTTCATTCGCCGCCATGGTGACCGTGTACTTGTCTATGGTCGGAGGAGTGGTGTTCTCCGTCCAAACCGCCTTCATCGTCACGTTCGCCTTGGGCATAGTGAATTTCGCGCCGAGATCGTAGTCCTTCGTGCCGTCGTTCCACTTCGTCAGGGTGTGATCATCACGGGTAAATGTCTCCCCCCCCTTCAAAATGACTTCTTCACCTGCCTTGTGGGTCTCCGTGATGTCCGCATCCGTGCCGCCGTTCGCA
This sequence comes from uncultured Clostridia bacterium, assembly GCA_947625595.1. Lineage (GTDB taxonomy): Bacteria > Bacillota > Clostridia > Christensenellales > Borkfalkiaceae > Gallimonas. The sequence continues at coordinate 9,839 of CANQOX010000055.1, read as the reverse complement.
TTGTACGTCAGCGTGTAGGTCGTCTCGGAGCCTTGGTCGGGATCCTTATCGTTGTTGTCGCCGCAGGCCGCGAAAAGGGCCGCGCCAAAGCAGACCACGAGCAACACGGTAAGAATTCGCAATAAGTGCTTTCTCATACTTTCCTCCCATTTTATTTTCTTTCTTTTGCCCCCGTTCATGCAGAGAATGACATAAACAGTGACATTTTTGCAATATTTATTATACCACTCTTATCCTTTCTGTCAAGACTTTTGAAAAAATATCATCGGCAAGGATGGGGAATTTTTTTGGGGGACTGCGTTTGAGGGGATTCTTCAGTCGCTTCGCTCCTTCAGAATGAGCGAGGGGCGGAATGAGCGGGAGAGAGGATTACCCTCGCTGCCCCTGTAGGGGAAGTCCCCCGCAGGGGGAAAGGGGTTTTGAAACCCTTCAGTCTCGCTTCGCTCGACAGCTCCCCTACAGGGGAGCCAAGGAAAACCCCTCTGTCTCGGCTTCGCCTCAACATCTCCCCTAAAAGGGGCGACAAGAGGAATGCAGAATAGCAGAAAAACTCTCCCTTGCGGACAAGGGAGAGTTTTTGAGTTTACGGTAGGTCAGGCTTCGGAGGCGTCGTCAGCGTCGGCCGCGGCCGTTTCGTCCATCGCAAGATTGCGGAAACTGCCCGTCACGGTGACGTTCTTGTAATCCTTCAGGCCCGTGCCTGCGGGGATCAATTTGCCGATGATGACGTTCTCCTTGAGGCCGATGAGCGGGTCTCTCCGCGTGCCGATGGCCGCCTCGGTGAGCACTCTCGACGTCTCCTGGAAGGAAGCCGCAGAGAGGAAGCTGTCGGTCGCGAGGGAAGCCTTCGTAATGGAGAGAAGCACGCGCTTCGCCGTTGCGGGAACGCCGCCCTCGGCGATGGTCTTTTCATTCTGCTCCTCGAAGCTGAACATATCGACGAGCTGCCCGGGGAGCATCTCGGTCGTGCCCGCCTTCTCAATGCGGACTTTGCGCAGCATCTGGCGGACGATGATCTCGATGTGCTTGTCGTTGATCTCGACGCCCTGCGAACGGTAGACGGCCTGGACCTGCTCGAGAATGTAGTCCTGCACGCCCTTGACGCCGTTGACCCTGATGATGTCCTGCGGGTTGATGGAGCCTGCGTTGAGCTGGGTGCCCGGCTCGACTTTGTCCCCCGTTGCGACGCGGAGGGCGGCGTTGAAGGGAAGTTCGTAATCTTTGAGCTTCTCGCCCGTCTTCTCATCGGTGACGATGACGTGCTGAAGGTTGTCAGTGTTGTCAACGGTGACGATGCCCGAGAATTCGCAGATGGTCGCGACGCCCTTGGGCTTTCTCGCCTCGAAAAGTTCCTCGACGCGGGGAAGACCCTGTGTGATGTCCTCGGTCGCGGCGATGCCGCCCGTGTGGAAGGTACGCATGGTGAGCTGGGTGCCCGGCTCGCCGATGGACTGCGCCGCGATGACGCCGACGGCCTCGCCGACGTGAATGGGAAGGGTCGTCGCCATGTTCTTGCCATAGCACTTGGCGCAGACGCCGTAGCGGGTACTGCAGGTGAGAATGGAGCGGATCGGGACTCCTTCCTTGTCATATTTGGGCATGGAAGCGATCTTCTTCGCCATGCTCTCGCTGATCATCTCGTTGCAATGGACGAGGATCTCGCCGTTCTCGTCGGTGATGTCCTCGGCGGCAAATCTGCCCGTCAGACGGTCGGAAAGGCTCTCGATGAGGTTGCCCTTGTCGCCGTAGATGGCACGAATGAGGGTGCCGCGGGGCTTCTTGCCCGCCGAGCAATCCTCCTCGCGCACGATGACGTCCTGCGAAACGTCGACAAGGCGTCTCGTCAGATACCCCGAGTCGGCCGTCTTGAGCGCGGTGTCGGCGAGACCTTTGCGGCCGCCGTGCGAAGAGATGAAGTACTCGAGAACGGACAGACCGTTTCTGAAACAGCTCTTGACGGGGACCTCGATCTTCTTGCCCTGCGGGTTGACCATGAGGCCGCGCATGCCCGAGAGCTGTTTGATCTGGTCAATGGAGCCGCGCGCGCCCGAGTCCGCCATCATCCAGATGGGGTTGAATTTGTCGACTTCGCCCTGCCGCTTCAAGATCTCCGCAACGTCGTTCGTCGCGGTATCCCAGACGCGGATGACGGCCTCGTACCGCTCGTTCTCGCGAAGGAGGCCGCGGCTGAACTTCTTCTCAATGAGCGCGACCTGCGCCTCGGCGTCGGCGACGATCCCCTCTTTCTCCTCGGGGATCTTCATGTCGAAGACGGACGTCGTGAGCGCGGCGAGCGTGGAATACTTGTATCCCCTCTCCTTGATCATGTCGAGGACGGCCGAAGCCTTGGGGGCATAGCCCGTCTTGAAGCAGGCCTCAACGATGCGGGAGAGGTGCTTTTTGCCAATGGCCCTCGCGCCGCCGATGAATTCGGTCGAGAGCTCGAGCTTGAGGTAGTCCTCGGGGGCCTCGCGCTTGACAAACTCGAGGTCCTGCGGCATGCCGTCGTTGTAGATGATGCGGCCGACCGTCGTCTTGATGACGCCCGTCACGGTCATCTTGCCCGTCGCGGCGTCGCGGAGAACGGTGACCCTGCCGCGGATGCCGTTATTGGGAACGACCTCATCGCGCGCGTACTCCTTCTCATAGGGAAGAGGAAGAGCGGCGAACTTCTCCTGCGGGAGCTCCACCGTGCGGCGGACATAGATCTCGTCCTGACAGTGGAGATCTTTGAGCTGGTAGCTCATCATGGCCTCGTCGAAGGAGGCAAAGATCGGGGGCTCGTACGTCTCGCCGTTGTCGTCGGGACGGCAGAGGGCGTCGTACTTTTTGCCCTCCTCCCGCCGCAAAATGGTGAGATAGTATGCGCCGATGATCATATCCTGCGTGGGGCTCATGACCGACTTGCCGTCGGCGAGCTTGAGGATATTGTTGGAGGAAAGCATCAAAAATCTCGCCTCCGCCTGTGCCTCGATGGACAGGGGAAGGTGGACGGCCATCTGGTCGCCGTCGAAGTCGGCGTTGAAGGGTCCGCAGACGAGCGGGGAGATCTTGATCGCCCTGCCCTCGATGAGGACGGGTTCAAACGCCTGAATGGAGAGCCTGTGCAGGGTGGGCGCACGGTTGAGAAGGACGGGGTGTTCCCTGATGACCTCCTCGAGGACATCCCAGACGAAGTCCTTCCCCTTCTCGACGGTACGTTTGGCGCTCTTGATGTTGTGACATTTGTTGGTCTCGACAAGCCGCTTCATGACGAAGGGTTTGAAGAGCTCGATGGCCATTTCCTTGGGAAGGCCGCACTGGAAGATCTTGAGCTCGGGGCCGACGACGATGACCGAACGGCCCGAATAGTCGACGCGCTTGCCGAGGAGGTTCTGGCGGAACCGTCCCTGCTTGCCGCGAAGCAGACCCGAAAGGGACTTGAGTTCCCTCGACGAAGGACCCGTGAGGGGCTTGCCCTTCTTGCCGTTGTCGATGAGGGCGTCCACGGCCTCCTGAAGCATGCGCTTCTCGTTGCGGATGATCATCTCGGGCGCGCCGATCTCGATCATCTTCTTGAGGCGGTTGTTTCTGTTGATGACCCTCCTGTAGAGGTCGTTGAGGTCGGAGGAGGCAAATCTGCCGCCGTCGAGCTGGACCATGGGGCGAAGGTCGGGCGGAATGACGGGAAGGACGGTCAAGACCATCCACTCGGGCCTGTTGCCGCTCTTGCGGAAGGCCTCGATGATCTCGAGGCGCTTGATCGCCTTGACGCGCTTGGGCCCCGTCTCGTTCTTCTCGATGATCTTCTTGCACTCCTCGCTCTCCTTGTCGAGGTCGACGGCCATGAGAAGTTCGCGGATGGCCTCGGCGCCGATTCCGACTTTGAGGCCCGTGACGGAGGAATCGCCGAGGGTCTCCTCGGTCTCGCGGAGCTGTCTCTCGGGAATGACCTGCTTGTACTCAAGCCCCGTCGTCCCCGGGTCAAGCACGACATACTCTGCAAAGTAGATGACGTGCTCGAGCTGTTTGGGCCCCATGTCGAGGAGAAGGCCGATCTTGGAGGGAATGCCGCGGAAATACCAGATGTGGGTGACGGGGGCGGCCAACTCGATGTGGCCCATCCTCTCCCTTCTCACCTTGGCCCGCGTGACCTCCACGCCGCACTTCTCGCAGATGATGCCCTTGTAGCGGATACGCTTGTACTTGCCGCAGTGGCACTCCCAGTCCTTCGTCGGGCCGAAGATCTTCTCGCAGAAGAGGCCGTCCCGCTCGGGCTTTTGCGTTCTGTAATTGATCGTCTCGGGCTTTGTGACTTCGCCGTACGACCATTCCCTGATCTTTTCGGGGGATGCGATGCTGATCTGAATGCTGTTGAAATCGTTTAATTCGAACATGTTCTCACTTCCCTCCCTGATTATTCCTCATCGTCTCCGTCGTCGTCCCCGTCCCCGAAGAGATCGGAGAAGCCCGATTCGTCGATGTCATCCATGTCGTCCATATCGTCCAGATCCTCGTCGTCGCCGAGCACTTCGCGGGAGGCGAAATCGTCGTCCTCGCCGGGGTCGTCGAAGATGGAACCGACCGTGTCGTCCTCTTCGTCCTCGTCGGGAAGGCTGAAATCGTACTCCTCGCCCTCGTCCTGCGGCGCGGCCTTCTGCTGGTCCTCCCTGTCTTCATCCTCAAATTCGCGGATGATGAGCTCTTCGCCCGACTCGGTGAGCACTTTGACGTCGAGCGCGAGGGACTGGAGTTCCTTCAAGAGGACCTTGAACGCCTCGGGGATCCCAGGCTCGGAGATATTGTTGCCCTTTACGATGCTCTCATACGTCTTGACGCGGCCGACGATGTCGTCCGACTTGACGGTGAGGATCTCCTGCAAGATGTGCGCCGCGCCGTAGGCCTCGAGCGCCCAGACTTCCATTTCGCCGAAGCGCTGACCGCCGAACTGCGCCTTGCCGCCCAGCGGCTGCTGGGTGACCATGCTGTAGGGGCCGATGGAACGGGCATGGATCTTGTCGTCCACGAGGTGGATGAGCTTGATCATGTACATGATACCGATCGTGACCCTGTTCTCGAAGGGTTCGCCCGTCCTGCCGTCGAAGACCTGAAACTTGCCGTCCACCTTGCCCTCTGGATTGAAGAGATTGTTCTCCCTGAAGAGCTGTTCGATGTCCTTCTCCGTCGCGCCGTCAAAGACGGGCGTCGCGATCTTCCAGCCGAGCTGGCGGCACACATAGCCGAGGTGGACCTCAAGCACCTGCCCGATGTTCATACGGGAAGGCACGCCCAAGGGATTGAGAAGGATCTGAAGCGGCGTCCCGTCGGGGAGGAAGGGCATATCCGCCTGCGGCAAAACGCGGGAGATGACGCCCTTGTTGCCGTGGCGGCCCGCCATCTTGTCGCCGACCTGAATTTTACGCTTCTGCGCGATGTAGACGCGCACGAGTTTGTTGACCCCGGGGGAAAGTTCGTCCTTGTTCTCGCGGGTGAAGACGCGCACATCGACGACGATGCCGCCCTCCCCGTGGGGAACGCGCAGGGACGTGTCGCGCACTTCCCTCGACTTTTCGCCGAAGATCGCGCGGAGCAGTCTCTCCTCGGGCGTGAGCTCGGTCTCGCCCTTGGGGGTCACTTTGCCGACGAGAATGTCGCCGCTCGTCACTTCCGCGCCGATGCGGACGATGCCGTCCTCGTCGAGATCTTTGAGAGCGTCCTCGCCGACGTTGGGAATGTCGCGGGTGATCTCCTCCTCGCCGAGCTTGGTATCGCGGGCCTCCGTCTCGTACTCCTCGATGTGAATGGAGGTGAAGACGTCGTCCTGCACGAGCTTCTCGGAGATGAGGATAGCATCCTCATAGTTGTACCCCTCCCACTCCATGAAGCCGACGAGAATGTTCTTGCCGAGGGCAAGTTCGCCGTTCTTGGTGGAGGGACCGTCTGCGATGATCTCGTCCTTCTCGACCCTGTCCCCCGTGGAGATGATGGGCCGCTGGTTGAGGCAGGTCCCCTGGTTGGACCGCTCGAATTTCTTTAACTTATATTCCGTCTCGAAGCCGCTGTCCTCGCGGATGACGATCCTGTCGGAGGAAACTGCGGTCGCGACGCCCGCCTCCTTGGCCCGCACGATGACGCCCGAATCCCTCGCAATGGCCGCCTCGATGCCCGTCGCGACGATGGAACTCTCCGTCGTGAGAAGGGGCACGGCCTGCCTCTGCATGTTGGAACCCATGAGGGCGCGGTTGGTATCGTCGTTCTCGAGGAAGGGAATGAGCGCGGTCGCGACGGAGACGAGCTGTTTGGGGCTGACGTCCATGTAGTCGATGGCCTCGCGGGGCATCTCGGTGATGAGTTCCTTGTGGCGGCAGCCGACGCGGGCATTGACGAAGCGTCCGCTCTCGTCGAGGGGCTCGTTCGCCTGTGCGACGACGTATCTGTCCTCCTCGTCGGCCGTCAGATAATCGACGTGGTCGGTGACGACGCCCGTCTCCTTGTCCACCTTTCTGTAGGGGGACATGATGAAGCCGAACTCGTTGACCTTGCTGAAGGTCGCAAGCGAGGAGATGAGGCCGATGTTCTGGCCTTCGGGGGTCTCGATGGGGCACATGCGCCCGTAGTGGGAGTGGTGCACGTCGCGGACTTCGAAGGTCGCGCGGTCGCGGTTGAGGCCGCCCGGGCCGAGCGCGGAGAGCTTGCGCTTGTGGGTGAGCTCGGCGATGGGGTTGGTCTGGTCCATGAACTGCGACAACTGCGAGGAGCCGAAGAATTCGCGGATAACGGCCGAAATGGGCCGCACGTTGATGAGCGACGAGGGCGTGATCTCCTGCGGGTCGGCGGTCGCCATGCGCTCCTTGATGAGGCGCTCAAGGCGGGACATGCCGATGCGGAGTTGATTCTGAAGGAGTTCGCCGACCGAACGCACGCGGCGGTTGCCGAGGTGGTCGATCTCGTCGATCGTGCCGATGCCGTAGCGAAGGTCGAGGTTGGTGGAGACCGCCGCGACGACGTCGTCCACCGTGATGCACTTGTGGCACAGCTTCTCGGCGAGCGGCTTGATGAGCTTTCTCTCCTCCGCGGTCAGAAGGCCGCCGATGAGGTCCTGTCTGTCGAGGTCGACGGGCGCATTCGGGTCGCGCTCGGTGACGGGGGTGCGCGCAAGGATCTCGTGGAAGAGTTTGCAGGCCGTGACAAATCTGACGCGGTTCTCCCTTCTCTTCTCGCGGTTGCGCTTCTCCTCCTGCTTCTCATCTGCCTCGGGATCGCTCTCCTTGGTGAAGTAGACGGCGTTGATCTCATCGCGGTAGGCCTCGGCGACCTCCTCGGGGGAGGAAGTCAGGCAGGCCTCGGCGAGCTTCTTGGAGAAGACAAAGTTGGGATAATACACCGTCTTGAGAATGCCGAGCGCCTTGGCGTCCTTGTCGGAGAGGGCGGCAAAGTCGACGGTGTTATTTGCAATGATCTTGTGGCGGATCTCGCCGTCCACGGGATCGTTGACGAGGACGAAGACCTCGTTGATGCCCGCATTCTGAATGGCGCGGGCCTGCTCTTCGGAGACCGTCTGCCCCTTGACGGCGAGCACTTCGCCCGTCTCGGGGTCGATGATGTCGTCGGCGATGCGGCAGCCGGGGAGACGGTAGGCAAGGTTGAGCTTCTTGTTGAACTTATACCTTCCGACCTTGACGACGTCGTATCTCCTCGGATCGAAGAAGAGCATGTTGAGGTGCTGGCGGACGGACTCCTCGGTGGGAACTTCGCCCGGGCGGAGCCGCCTGTAGAGGGCGATGAGGCCGTCTGCCTCCGAGCGGATGGGAGGGTTGTCCTTCTCATCCTTCTCGATCGTGGCGGCGATCATCTTGTCCCCGCCGAAAAGTTCCTCGAGGGCGCGGTTGGAGCCGAACCCGAGGGCGCGCAAAAGGACGGTCGCGGTGAGCTTTCTGCGCCTGTCCACGCTCACCCAGAGGACGCCCGCGGAGTCCTGCTTGAATTCAAGCCATGCGCCGCGGTTGGGGATCACGGTCGTGTCATAGATCTTCTTGCCCGTCTTGTCCGTCTCCTCGTCATTGTTGACGCCGGGGGAGCGGACGAGCTGGGAGACGATGACGCGCTCCGCACCGTTGATGATAAAGGACCCGTTCTCGGTCATGAGGGGGAAGTCGCCCATGAAGACGTCCTGTTCGAGGATGTCCCCTTTCACCTTGTTGACGAGGCGGACCTTCACCCGAAGGGGAAGGGCGTACGTTGCGTCGCGGTTGCGGCACTCTTTCTCGTCATACTTTGGCGTCTTGCCGAATTCATGCGAGAGAAAATACAGCTCGAAGTGATCGGAAAAGTCCGTGATGGGAGAGTAGTCCTCGAAGATCTCCGAGATCCCCTCCGTGATGAACGCATCATAGCTTTCCTTCTGGATCTCGACGAGATCGGGAATGTCGATGACTTCGTTGATCGAGCCGAACTTTCTTCTCTCGACCTTGCCGTACCTGTAGATTGGTAAGTTCATCCGTCAAATAACTCCTTTTGATGTTGTTATCATTTGGCGATCTACCGAGTATATCTTTTCATCGATAAAAATCGAAATGTCCGAATTTTTTGCTCCCTTCCCCTTTACAAGCGCAGATGTTTGCGTTATAATATATGGAAAGCGGAAAGGTCCTTCCCGCATCGGAAAATCCCCGAAAACGCGGAAAAACGCATTCTAAACATAATGATACATTATGCTATTATAAGCATTTCTGCGGGGGAAGTCAAACGCTTTTGCCCGCCGAAAAAAACTTTTTTCTCGTTTCGACAAAAAAAGTGCCTTTTTTCGGTCTTTCCGCGGGTCCGAGCACGTCGGAGCCGCACAAAAGGAGCGCCATGCGTATCGATAAATTCTTAAAAGTGTCCCGCATTCTGAAGCGCCGCACGGTGGCGCAGGAGGCGGCGGAGGCGGGCAAGATCTCCGTCAACGGGCGGGAAGTCAAGCCCGCCTACCGCGTGAAGGTCGGCGACGTCGTGGAGCTGGCCTTTTCGACGGGCGTCCTCAAATTCCGCGTCCTTGCCCTCCGCGAGACCGTCAAAAAGGACGAAGCCGCAAGTTTGTATGAAGTCATAGGGTGACTTTTCGAACATTTCTTTGCTTGTCCCGCCACTTTCTCACCCCCTCCATGGGAGTAGGCTCTTACCCCCTCCATGGGGGTGCCGCGGCGCAATTCTGCTCAACAGTGCGGCGCACTGTGAGCTGCGCCGCGGCAGGAGGCGTGGCCTCGCCGACGGGGTTACGGCGGTCCCTGCCGCCGTAACGGGAAGGGGGGTGGGTCACCGCATTTCTCTCGTTGCCCTGTCTCTGCGTCATCCCGAGGCATAGCCGAGGGATCCCGTGAACGAAGTCCGTACTTTCCTCCTCGGGATTCTTCGCCTTCGGCTCTGAATGACGCAGTGCCCCACCCACCGCATTCCCTTGTCGCCCTGTTCCCGCGTCATCCCGAGGCATAGCCGAGGGATCCCGTGAACGAAGTCCGTACTTTCCTCCTCGGGAGGAGCCAAGAAAACCCCTCTGTCACTTCGTGACATCTCCCCTAAAAGGGGCGACAAGAAGAAACCGCTTAATTTTGAATTATGTTGACATTGATCCTCTGCGCCGCGGGAAGCGGCAAACGGGCAGGACTGCCCGAAAACAAAATTTTACACGACCTCAACGGCATGCCCGTGCTTTGCCATGCCCTCTCCGCCTTCGCCGAATTCGCCGACGAGATCCTCGTCCCCTGCAGGGAAGAGGACGAGGCAAAGATCCTCCCTCTCCTCTCGCAGTATGAGAACGCGCGGCCCGTCCGCGGCGGCGCGACCCGTGCGGAGAGCGTCTTTCACGCCCTCAAGCTCGCAAA